>NZ_JACNDE010000004.1:0-297295 GCF_017351415.1 Pseudomonas sp. FW305-25
ACTGCGGGTCAGTCGACCGGATCGAGAAAGGCGCTCACCAGCTTCACCCAGTAGCTGGCGCCGTAAGGCAGGCAGGCGTCATTGAAGTCATAGGCCGGGTTATGCAACAGGCAGCCGCCCGCCGTCCCTTCGCCGTTGCCCATGATCAGGTAGCTGCCGGGACAGGCTTGCAGCATGAAAGAGAAATCCTCGCTGCAGGTCATCGGCTGCATATCGGCGACCAGCCCCTCCTCGCCCAGCCACTCCAGGGCCACCGTCCGGGCCAGGGCGGTTTCCCGCGGGTGGTTGTAGAGCACCGGGAACGCGTTGGCGCTGACCGTGACCTCGGCAGTCGCGCCGAATGCCTGGGCCTGGGCGTGGGCCAGCGCCTCGATGCGCTGTAGCAACAGCTCACGGGTCGCCTCTTTCAATGCCCTGACCGTCACCGCCAGCTCGACGCGGGTGGGAACCACTGACGAACTGCTGCCGCCGTGAATCGCCCCGACCCCGACCACGCCCATTTCCAGGGGCGGCAGGTTGCGCGCCACCACGGTCTGCAACGCCATGACCAGCGAGGCCGCGGCGACTATCGGGTCGACCGTGTCCTGGGGCATGGCGCCGTGACCGCCACGGCCGTTGATGCCAATCGTCACGGTGTCGGCCGAGGCCATGAACGGCCCGGGGAGAAAACCGAACTTACCCACCGGCAACCCCGGCCAATTGTGCATGGCAAAGACCGCATCGCAGGGAAACAGCTGAAACAGCCCATCCTCGATCATCTTTCGCGCGCCCACATGCCCTTCCTCGGCGGGCTGGAAGATCAGGCGCACGGTGCCATCGAAGTCGATGCTCTGGGCCAGGCACTGGCCGGCGGCCAGCAGCATCGCGGTATGCCCGTCATGGCCACAGGCATGCATCTTGCCGTCATGCCGGCTGGCATAGGGCAAGCCGCTGGTTTCCAGGATCGGCAAGGCGTCCATGTCCGCGCGCAGGCCGATGACCCGGTTGCCCCGGCCCTTGCGCAACGACGCCACGACGCCGGTGCCGGCCAGCCCGTGGTGAACCTCATAACCCCAGCCGCGCAGCTTGTCGGCGACCAGGCGGCTGGTTTCGAACTCCTCGTAGCTCAGTTCAGGATGGGCGTGCAGATGCTGGCGCAGCGCAACCATGGGCGTCGTCAGCTCGCGTATCTCAGGCAGGATCGTTGGGCTCGGCATGGGTTTCTCCTCAGCAGTGATAGATGGCCTGATCGTCGGCTGAGACGCTGTCAGGCTCTTGTAGGTCTTTCAGGCAGATCAGGCTGGCGGCCAGATCTGTGGGAACCAGTCCTGGCGCAGGCGCTGGCCTGCTTGCATGCCGTGGTCAGGGTACGGCGGCGAGGTCCTGCCAGGGCGCTCGGCATAACGCACGTCCTCGCCCAGCCAGCGCAGCGACAGCACGCGCCGGCGGGCCTGGCTGAGATTGCCGCGTGCGCCGTGCACGGTGCGGAAGTCGAACAGCACCGCGTCCCCCGGCTCCATCTGCCACTCCAGCACCTGCATGCCGGGTTCGACATCCGGGTCCGGCACCGGCCGATAGCGGCTGACATCCTCGTAAAAGCTGCTGTCGTCCTTCCAGCGCAGCGGCAGCACCCATTGCGGCCAGAGGTGGGAGCCGGCGATCAGGCGCAAGGTCGCCTCGCGCACCGGGTCCACCGGGATCCACAGGCTGACGGTCTGCTCGCCATCGAGAAAGTAATAGGGAATGTCCTGGTGCCAGGGCGTCGGCTTCTGGGTGCCCGGCTCCTTGACCAGTACATGATCGTGAAAGAACTGCGCACTGGGCGACTGCATCACCGCTGCCGCAATCGCCGCCGCGGGCGACTCACGGACCATGGCAACGAATTCGGGAATGCGCTCCCAGTTGCAGTAATCGTCGAAAAACCCACCCGGCTCGCCGGCCGCCACCACGTTGGTGGCATAGGGGCCCGGCTCGCGCTGGTTACGCTCGATACCTGCGGCGATCGACCCGACCCAGTCCTTGAACACACCACGTAGACAAATGGCGCCATCGCGTTGAAAAGCTGCGATATCCGCCGCTGATACCAAAGGGCTGACTGACCTGTTCATAGGGGCTCCTGCGTGACGGCCGCCATGATCGCGGCGACCACGGCCAGACTATTGCCCCAGGCTCATCCAAAAATAAAATAATATGATCCGATCTGGCTCCTCGGAATTTCTTATGAAGATCAGTCTGCGCCACCTGCGCTGCGCCCTGGCGGTCACCCGCCACGGCAACATCACTCAGGCCGCCGAGCACCTGAACGTATCGCAGCCGGCGGTCTCCGCCGCCCTCAGCGAACTGGAAGGACACCTGGGGCAAGTGCTGTTCATTCGCCAGCGCGGACAGGGAGTGACGCTGACGCCGTTCGGCCGCCTGGCGATGGACAAGGCCCAGCAGATAGTGGCCGGCGTGCATGAGCTGGAACGCCTGGCGGACCACGACGACACCTTGTCCGGCGAACTGATGCTGGCCTGCTTCGAGGACCTGGCGCCCTATTGCCTGCCGCAGCTGTTGCGCGGCCTCAAGGAACGCCACCCGGCGATCGAGGTGACGATTCGCGAATACGGCTTCGACCAGATCGGCAAGCAACTGAGCAACGGCAGCCTGGACGCCGCGCTGAGCTATGACCTGGGCTTGCCGGATGGGGTACAGAGCACGGTGCTGTGCGAACTGTCGGCCCATGCGCTATTGCCGGCCGAGCATCCCCTGGCCGGTCACCGCGAGGTCAGCCTGCGCCAGCTCTGCGATTATCCCCTGGTGCTGACCGAACAGGCCTACAGCTGGCAGCATTTCCTCGACCTGTTCCGCTTCCATGGCTTGCAGCCGCAGAACTTCAGCAAGACCTATTCTTTCGAACTGCAGCGCGGGCTGGTGGCCAACGGCTTTGGCGTGGCCGTGGCCTATACCCGGCCTTTCGGCGACCACAGCTATGACGGGCGGCCGCTGGCGATCCGGCCGATTGCCGAACCGCTGCCGCTGCAACGCATCGTGCTCGCCCAGTCCCGGGCCCGCAGCCATTCGCCGCTGGTCAACGCCCTGCGGGAACAGGCCCTGCAATGGTTCGGCGAAAGCCCGGGGTTTGGCTGGCACCCATAAGCGGCGCCGCGGCTCGACGGCGTTCCACACAACACTCGATCGTTCACACACAAGGAGTCCCAATGGACCGGCTGGCAGCCATGCAAACCTTCGTTCATGTGGTGGAAAGCGGGTCCTTTTCCGCCGCCGCCCGGCTTCTGGATATCGGCCAGCCGGCCGTATCGAAAACCATCGCCCAGCTCGAGGCGCGGCTGGCGGTACGGCTGTTGCTGCGCTCGACCCGCGGCCTGACGCCCACCGAGGCCGGCATGGCGTTTTTCGAGCGGGCCAGACGGGCCCTCGAAGAGGCCGACGAAGCCGATCTCGCGGCGCGCGGGGCCGGTACAGGGCTGCGCGGCACGCTGCGAGTCTGCGCCGCGGTGACCTTCGCCCGCCTGCACATCGTGCCGCACCTGGGGACCTTTCTCGAGCGCCACCCCGAGCTCGACATCGACGTGGTGCTGGATGACCGCAATATCAATCTGGTGGAGGCCGGCATCGACGTCGCCCTGCGCATGGGCCCCTTGAGCGACTCCAGGCTGACCGCGCGGCGGATCGGTGAATGCCGGCGCGTGGTATTGGCCACCCCGGACTACTTCGCCCGCCACGGCGAACCCGCCTGCCCCGCTGACCTGAGCAAGCACCAGGCGATCGTCTACAGCCTCGGCGGCGGTGCCCACTGGCGCTTCGAACGGGGCGACGAACAGCAATCGGTGACGGTCCGCGGGCGGATTCGCATCAGCGCCGCGGAGGGGTTGCGCGAGTCGGTGCTGGCCCACCAGGGGCTGACCATGGCCTCGCAATGGATGTTCGCCCCCGAGCTGGCCAGTGGCACGGTGCGCGAAGTGATGTCGGACTGGACGCTGCCCCGCCAGGAGCTATGGGCGGTGTTCCCTACCGGGCGGCTGACCAGCGCCAAGGCCCGGGCCTTCGTCGACTTTGTCCAGCAGCTGCTGGCGCGCCCGGATGCCACTCAAGGTTGAGCGACGTCAGATTCGCCCACGTATCAGCACTTCAACCTTGGCCGCCTCGCCCCAGCGTTGGATCCGTTCGATCAGCGCAGGGTCGGTTTCGCCCACCAGATACAAGGTTTCGATCGATTGGGCAGCCGCCCACTCGACAAACCCGCACTGCTCGAAGGTGTCGATAGCCGCCAGCTGGAACTCGTTTTCGTAGAAGCCGGGCACCACGGCGACCTGGGCATCGACGGCACTGACTTCAGGCAGGAACGGACAGGCCAGGTGCACCACGTCCCACTTCGCCACGCGCCAGTTACTCAGCGCTTCGTCGAAGCGGCTGCGGGCGCCGCGGACAAACCCCAGGCCATCGATCACCATGCGCCGGTTGATGATCATCCACACCTTGCGCTTGCGCGGGGCCTTGAGCAGCACCTCGCCGGTGACCTTCGAGGCACGCAGGGCCAGGGCGAACACCAGCAATACTGGAACGAAGTAGCGATAAACGGTCTCGGCGTTGGTGGCGCGGGTCAGCTCATACAGCCTGGAAACCTCGCCCCGGGCCTTGCGCTGGTCGCCCAGGGTTTCATCGAGGCGGCCGAGCCAGGCCAATATGGGCGGCGCCGAATACCGGGCGCGAAGCTCATCCAGCGCCTGGACCACCGTCCCCACCGAGAGCGCCGTCAGCCGCCCCTGCGCCGTTCTCTCTAGCGTGGCAAAACGCTGACAGAGCTCGCTCACCTGCGCGGCATCGGCGGCGCTATAGAGAGTCGCGGCGGCACGGCAATGATCCGGGCCCAGCAGATCGTCGATCTCGGCCTTGAGGCGACTCTGGGTCGCGGCTTCATGGGATTCGGCCAGCCGATAGTCGCTCTGGAACCATTCGGTCCTGACGCTCTGGGTCTCGCCGATCAGCGCCAGCGACGCCAGCAACAGCCAGCCGTAGTCCACGCGCTTCCAGCCGATCTCGCCCAGGGGAAAGACCGAGATGAAGCTCCAGCAGAAGAAGTAGTAGAGGAAGATAAACAGCACCAGCAAATACACCGGTGCCAGGGAGAAGTAGATCAGCTGCGGCACTTCGACATCGGCGAAGCCATGCAGGGCGAGCAGCACAGCGACAACACAGAGCCAGAAGGCCATGGGCGCAAAATAGGGTTTGTTCAGGCTTTTCTTCATCGGGCGCTCGGATGGCGATACTCAGGAACACCCTGGGGTATCGGCCATCCAACCGGCTGCTTGAACCGGACCCGCCCGCGGTCCGCTCAGTGGTAAACGCTTCCTGGTAACTGTTTACTGGAACTGGCGCCCCAGGCCCGACGGCACACCGTGGATATCGGTCTCTTCCCATGGCCCGTCGGGGCTGATGGAGCGGCTCCAGCCGTTGTTCCAGCGATAGTAGGTGCGCTGGCGGTAGAAGGTGTTGGTCTGGTTATCCAGCACATAGACGCCCAGGCGCGGATCCCAGTGGCTGTTGCCGCCCGGTGGCGGCGCGAAGCTCGCGGAAGTGCGCGGCAACGGCTTGGCCGGCTTGATCGGCGTGGCGGGTTTGCTCGGGGTGCCGGGCGTCGGCTTGGTAGTGGGTTGCGCGGGCGGAATCGGTGGCAGCGTCTCGGGCGGCGTCGGCTGCTGGACCGCACAGGCGCTCAACCCCAGGACCAGTGTTAACAGGGTGATGCGGGCAATGGCGGTCATGGCGGCTTCTCTTATTTATCCGGGCTGTCGATGGTCAGTTGTTGCGGCGCGGTGGTGCTGCTGGCCAGGGGCTTGCTGCGACCGACCCACTCGCCGGCAGTCGGTTGGCCGGCGCGGGAAATGCGTGCAACCAGTTGGACTTCCGGGAAGTTCGACAGTTTCAACTGCGGCATCATCGCGTCGGCATCCCCCAGCTCCACCGTCACCGGCAGGTCGGCCACGGTCAGGCGCTTGGCCGCCAGCGGCGCCGGCGGCCCGGAAGTGGCACGGGCAAAGATGAACACGCTGTCGCCCGGCTGTACCTTGGCTTTCAGCTCGGCGGCCAGGTCGACACGCACCTTGAGCAGCGCGGCGGCCTTGGGCGCGGGCGCCTGGGCCACTTTGCCGCCGCTGGCCAGCAGCTTCTCGGTGGCCCGGTCGATACCGCCCTGCAGCGCGGCGCGCGAGTTGTCGTCCGCCGGCAATTGCGCCAGCAGGCGGTTCCAGTAATCGATGGCTTCTTGATAACGCTCGCCTTCGAAGGCGGCGATGCCCAGCAGGCCGAGACTGGTGACTTCCTTCGGATCGGCATTCAGCGCTTCGTCGGTCAGGGCCTGGACCTTGTCCGACCACCGCTTGCCGTCGGCGAAATACTGCGCCTGGGCCCACTGGCCGAGCAGTTCTGGCTGGCGCCCGGCCAGGGCCACGGTGCGCTCGAAGATCTTCGCCGCGTCCGCCGGGCGGTCCTGGGCCATGTAGGTACGGCCGAGGAAGTACAGGCCCTCGGCGGAATCCGGCTGGGCGGCGACCGCGCGCTCGAGGCGGCGGGTCATCTCTTCCATGGATTGCGGGGCCTGGGCGAATTCACGGGTCAGCTCGACCTTGTCGCTGGCGCCGAAATGCAGGTACAGGCCCAGGCCCAATAGCGGCACCAGCAGCGCCGCTAGCAACGGCAGCGGCTTGCCCAGGCGCGATACCCCAGCCAGTTCCGCGCCCTCGGTGTCGGCCAGCAGTTCGCGCGCGGCTTCGGCGCGGCCGCTGTCCATCTGCTCGGCGCTGAGCACGCCTTCGGCCTGCTGGCCTTGCAGCTCGGCCACGCGTTCTTGATAAAGCGCCACGTTCAGCGCGGTACGATCCTCTTCACGCTGGGCACGACGGCCGCGTAGAACCGGGATCAGCAGAAAACTCAGGGCTACCAGGAGCAGCAGGCCTGCGGCGAGCCAGAAATCAATCATTCGCGGTCTTTATCCAACAGTTGGTCGAGGCGCTGACGCTCCTCGGCGGAAAGTGTGCTCGGGCTGTCGCTGCGCTGCACGCGCCGACGCCGGACGATCACGGCGATGATCACCACGCCCCCCAACAGCAGGCCGGCGGGGCCGAACCAGAGCAAGGCGGTCTTGCCGGTCAGCGCCGGCTTGTAGCGCACGAAGTCGCCATAGCGGTCGACCATGAAGTCGATGATCTGCTGGTTGTCCTTGCCTTCGCCGAGCATGCGGAAGATCTCCTTGCGCAAGTCCGCGGCGATCGGCGCATTGGAGTCGGCGATGTCCTGGTTCTGGCACTTGGGGCACCGCAGCTCTTTGGTCAACTCGCGAAAGCGCTCGCGCTCGGCGTCGTTGGCGAATTCGTAGGTATCGATCGCGGCGTGGGCCACGCCAGCGATACTCAGGCCCAGGACGGCCGCGGCCAGCCAACGCTTCATGGCTTGGCCTCGTCGGCCAGGGCCTGATACTTGGCGGCCAGCTTCTCGCGCCACACCGTTTCGTCGATCACCCCGACGTATTTGTCGCGGATGATGCCCTTGGCGTCGATGAAGAAGGTTTCCGGCGCGCCGTACACCCCGAGGTTCAGGCCCAGGGTGCCCTCCTCGTCGCGAATATCCAGCTGGTAAGGGTTGTGGAATTCGACCAGCCACTTCAGGGCGTCGGCGTTGACGTCCTTGTAGTTGACGCCGTAGATGGTCACGCCCTGCTGCGCCAGCTTGTTCAGCACCGGGTGCTCGACCCGGCAGGAAATGCACCAGGTGCCCCAGACGTTGACCAGCGCCGGCTTGCCCAGCAGGTCGGCACGGGTCAGGGTCTTGTCGCCCTGCACCGACGGCAGGGAGAACTCCGGGAACGGCTTGCCGATCATCGCCGACGGCAGCTCGGCCGGGTCCAGGTACAACCCGCGGTACAGGAACACCGCCACCAGCAGGAACAGCGCCAGCGGCAACAACATTATCCAGCGTCTCATGCAGTGGCTCCTGTCATGCCCAGGGCTTCGCGCACCCGGGTCTTCACCTTGACCCGGTAACGCCGGTCGAGGGCCGCCAGCAGGCCGCCGAAACCGGTGAGCAGGCCGCCGAACCAGATCCAGCGCACGAACGGCTTCACGTGCACCCGCACGGCCCAGGCGCCATCGCCCAGCGGCTCGCCGAGGGCGACGTAGAGGTCACGGGTGAAACCGGCGTCGATGCCGGCTTCGGTCATCACCGAGTTCTGTACCGTGTAGAGGCGTTTTTCCGGGTGCAGCACAGCAACCTCCTTGCCGTCGCGGACCACTCGCACCGTGCCCTTGTCGGAGGTGAAGTTGGGGCCTTCGAAATGCTTGGCGCCCTCGAAGATGAAGTGATAACCGGCCAGGTCCATGGACTCGCCCGGCTCCAGGCGCAGGTCGCGCTCGGCGCTGTTCTGGCTCGACAGCACCACGCCCAGGGCGCAGACCGCGATGCCCAGGTGCGCCAGTTGCATGCCCCAGTAGCTGCGGGTCAGGCCCGGCAGGCCCTTGACCAGGCCTTTGTGGCGGGTCTTGTCGAAGATGTCGCGGACCCCGGCGAGCAACACCCAGGCCGCCAGCATGAAGGTCGCCAGCACTGCCCAGTTGAAGTCGCCGTAGACGATACCGGCCACCACCGCCAGCGCGGCGCTGCCCAGCAGCACCGGGGTCAGCATGCTCACCAGCCATTTCACCGGAGTGTCTTTCCAACGCACCACCACGCCCACCGCCATCACCACCATCAGCAGCGCCATCAGTGGAATGAACAGCGCATTGAAGTACGGCGGGCCGACCGACAGCTTGGCCCCGGTCAGGGCGTCCAGTACCAGCGGGTACAGGGTACCCAGCAGGATCATCGAGGCCGCCACCACCAGCACCAGGTTGTTGCCCAGCAGCAGGGTTTCCCGCGACCACAGGTTGAAGCCGACCTGACTCTTGACCACCGGCGCGCGCAGGGCGAACAGGGTCAGCGAACCGCCGACCACGAACAGCAAGAAGATCAGGATGAACACGCCGCGCTCGGGGTCCGAGGCGAAGGCGTGGACCGAGGTCAGCACCCCGGAACGCACCAGGAAGGTCCCCAGCAGGCTCAGGGAGAACGCGGCGATGGCCAGCAGCACGGTCCAGCTCTTGAACACGCCGCGCTTTTCGGTGACCGCCAGCGAGTGGATCAACGCGGTGCCCACCAGCCACGGCATGAACGAGGCGTTTTCCACTGGGTCCCAGAACCACCAGCCACCCCAGCCGAGTTCGTAGTAGGCCCACCAGGAGCCGAGGGTGATACCGATGCCGAGGAATGCCCAGGCGACTATGGTCCAGGGCCGCGACCAGCGCGCCCAGGCCGCGTCCAGGCGACCGCCGAGCAAGGCTGCGATGGCGAAGGCGAAAGCCACGGAGAAACCGACATAGCCCATGTAGAGCATCGGCGGGTGCACGATCAGGCCGATGTCCTGCAGCAGCGGGTTGAGGTCGCGGCCGTCGCCGGGCACCTGCGGCAGAATCCGCGCGAAGGGGTTGGAGGTAACGATCAGGAACAGCAGGAAGCCGGTGCTGATCATGCCCATCACCGCCAGCACCCGCGCCAGCATCACTTGCGGCAACTGCCGGGAGAACACCGACACGGCGAAGGTCCAGCCCCCGAGGATCAGCGCCCAGAGCAGCAACGAGCCCTCGTGGGCACCCCATACCGCGCTGAACTTGTAGTACCAGGGCAAGGCGCTGTTGGAGTTGCTGGCGACATAGGCCACCGAGAAATCATCGACCATGAAGGCGTAGGTCAGGCAGCCGAAGGCAAATGCGAGAAAGGTAAACTGCCCCCAGGCCGCGGGCTGCGCCAGGCCCATCCACAGACGGTCGCCGCGCCAGGCGCCGAGCAGCGGCACCACGGCCTGGACCAGGGCAAAACACAGGGCCAGGATCATCGCCAGATGGCCGAGTTCGGGAATGAAGAGTGCGGATGTCATCGCTCAGCCCTCCTTGGCCGGAGCCGGCGCCATTTGCCCACTGTCTTTCAGGGCCTTGGTCACTTCCGGCGGCATGTACTTCTCATCGTGCTTGGCCAGCACTTCGTCGGCCACCACCACGCCGTCGGCGTTGAGCTTGCCCAGGGCGACGATGCCCTGCCCTTCACGGAACAGGTCCGGGAGGATGCCGCGGTAAGTGATGGTCACGGCCTTGTTGAAGTCGGTGACCACGAAGCGCACGTCCAGCGAATCCGCCGAGCGTTGCAGCGAGCCCATCTGCACCATGCCGCCGGCGCGGATCCGCGTGTCATGGGGGGCTTCGCCGTTGGCGATCTGGGTCGGGGTGTAGAACAGATTGATGTTCTGTTGCAGGGCGCTCAGCGCCAGGCCGACGGCAACGCCCACGCCGCCCAGCACACCGAGGATGATCAACAGACGCTTTTTACGCAGCGGATTCACTGATTGTTCTCCCGGCGCAGACGACGCGCCTCTTGTTGCAGGTAACGCTTGCGGGCCAGCAACGGCACCGCCACGTTGAGGATCAGCACCACCAGGCAGATGCCGTAGGCTGACCAGACATACAGGCCATGATGGCCCATGGCGAGAAAGTCGGCGAAGGAAGAAAAACTCATGATGCCGCCTCCAGGCTGTTCTGCACTTCGGCCCTGACCCAGCTGGCGCGGGCTTCGCGCTTGAGCACTTCGAGACGCATGCGCAGCAACAGCACGGCGCCGAAGAAACAATAGAAGCCCAGCACCGTCAGCAACAGCGGCAGCCACATCTCGACGGGCATCGCCGGCTTTTCGGTGAGGGTGAAGGTCGCGCCCTGGTGCAGGGTGTTCCACCACTCCACCGAGTATTTGATGATCGGGATGTTGATCACCCCGACGATGGCCAGCACCGCGCAGGCCTTGGCCGCACTGTCGCGATTGCTGATGGCGTTGCCCAGGGCAATCAGGCCGAAATACAGGAACAGCAGGATCAGCATGGAGGTCAGGCGCGCGTCCCAGACCCACCACGAGCCCCAGGTCGGCTTGCCCCAGATGGCCCCGGTGACCAGCGCCACGGCGGTCATCCAGGCCCCGATGGGCGCCGCGCATTGCAGGGCGACGTCGGCCAGTTTCATCTTCCACACCAGGCCCACCACCCCGCACACCGCCAGCATCACGTAGATGGACTGGGCCAACATGGCGGCGGGAACGTGGATGTAGATGATGCGAAAGCTGTTGCCTTGCTGATAGTCCGGCGGCGCGAAGGCCAGGCCCCAAACGACGCCGACGGTGATCAGCAGCAAGGCTGCGATGCTCAGCCAGGGCAACAGCTTGCTGCTGATGCCGTAAAACCACTTGGGCGAGCCGAGCTTATGAAACCAGGTCCAGTTCATACTGTTTCCATCACGGGTGCCGTGCGTTGTCACGCACAGCCAGGGTCTTTACTGATCAAAATTTGATCAGACCTCATTATTCGCCGACGCTGATCTTCAGGCCAGCCGCTATTGCAAAAGGTGTCAGCGTTACTGCCAGGGCGGTCAGGCTCCCAAGCCACAGCAGGTAACCGGTCGCCGGCATCCCCTGCAAGGCCGCCTGCAAGGCGCCGCTGCCGAGAATCAATACCGGGATGTACAAAGGCAGGATCAGCAGCGCCAGCAACAGGCCGCCACGCTTGAGTCCCACCGTCAACGCCGCGCCCACCGCTCCCAGCAGGCTGAGCACCGGAGTGCCCAACAGAAGGGACAGCAACAGCACCGGCAGACAGGCTGTGGGCAGACCGAGCATCAGTGCCAACAGGGGCGCAAGCAATACCAGTGCCAGGCCGGAAAAGGCCCAGTGTGCCAGCACCTTGGCCAGAACCAGAAGAGGCAGGGGGTGCGGCGAAAGGACCCACTGCTCCAGGGATCCGTCCTCGAAATCACTGCGAAAAAGCCCGTCCAGCGAGAGCAAAACCGATAATAAAGCCGCTACCCAGACTAGCCCTGGAGACAAGGTTTGCAACAATTGTGTCTCAGGTCCCACCGCCAATGGGAACAGTGAGACAACGATGGCGAAAAACACCAGCGGGTTGGCCAGTTCGGCGGGACGGCGGAACAGCAGCCGGGATTCGCGGGCAACCAGCAGTCCGAAAACACTCATACGGCCCAATGCCCCAGATCGATGTCGCGATAGCCGGCCGGCAGGCGGCTCAGTGTGTGGTGGGTGGTGAGGATCACCATGCCGCCGCGTTCGCAGTGGCCGGCCAGGTGTTCTTCCAGTTGCGCCACGCCCTGTTTGTCCAGGGCGGTGAAGGGTTCGTCGAGAATCCACAGCGGCGGACTGTCCAGGTACAGCCGGGCCAGCGCCACCCGGCGCTGCTGGCCGGCGGACAGGGTGTGACAGGGCACATCCTCGAAACCGCGCAGGCCGACCGCCGCCAGGGCCTGCCAGATCGCCTCGCGATCGGCAGGCTGATGCAGGGCGCAGAGCCAGCTGAGGTTTTCCTCGGGGGTCAACAGGTCCTTGATCCCCGCCGCATGGCCGATCCACAACAGGTTGCGCGCCAGCTCCGCGCGCTGGGCGTTGAGCGGCTGACCGTTGAGCAGCACCTGGCCGCTGGTCGGCTGCATCAGCCCTGCCAGCAGGCGCAACAGGCTGGTCTTGCCGCTGCCGTTGGGACCGCTGATCTGCAACATGTCGCCGCTGGCCAGACGCAGTTCGAGCTTTTCGAAGAGCAGCCGCAGGTCGCGCTCACAGGCAAGCGCTACGGCTTCTAGAAGAGGACTGGTCAAATGATCGCGGGCCTTTACGGTTCAAGTCGGCGGTGGAGCAGCCGTTAAAGAGATGCAGAATAAACGCATCGGCGGCCTGTTCCAGAGAGCTGCGTCAAACTTTTGCGATGTTTTCGCCACGCTCCCCGAAGACGGGCGGCATTATACATGCGATGCCCTACTCTCAAGAGGGCTTATTTCTCCACAGGTTGTGTCCAGATGACAGGCGAAATCACCCTTCCTCCGCTGCCCCAACTGACGCCGGGAACCGTGCGCGCGCTGCCGATCAGCGGTGAGCTGCTCAAGTTGCTGCAGCCCCTGGAAGGCCTGATCGCCGCCGGCCAATCGGCCAAGGCCGAAGTACTGTCGCTCAAGCAGGCGGACCAGACGTTCCAACTGTTGCTCAAGCTGACCCTCGACAGCGGCCGGCAGACCACCGTCCAGGCCACCAGCAACCAGCCGCTGCCCCTGGGCACCAGCCTGGCGGTGACCCAACCCTCGGCCGGCAACCTGGCCATCACCGTGCAGCAGGCGATTGCCGCCAGCGTCGCCACCCTGACCCGCCTCGACACCGCACAGCTTCCCGTGGGCACCCTGCTGCAGGGCAAGGTGCTGACCACCCAGCTACAACCCCAGGCAGCCGGACAACCGGCGGTCTACCGCTCGCTGGTGAGCCTGCTCAACACCGCCCTGAGCGGCAGCACCCTGAGCATCGACAGCCCGCAACCCCTGCGCATCGGCAGCCTGCTGAGCGCCCTGGTGCAAGGCTCGCAGAGCTTGAGCTTCGTGCCGCTGAGCGGGCGCCAGGAGCAACTGGCGATCGCCCAGCAACTGGCCGCCCAGCAAAGCCGCCAAGCCTCGCTGACGGGCCTGATCAATGCGTTGCAGAACCTGCCGCCCTCCGACGACACCTCCAGCGAACTGCGCGCCACGGTGGACAAGCTGCTCGCCGGCCTGCCCGACCTGCAGCAACTGAGCAATCCCAAGGCGCTGGCCCAGGCCCTGGGCAACAGCGGCGCCTTCCTCGAGTCGCGGCTGCTGGCCGGCGACAATCCGGCCCTGGCGGCTGACCTGAAAGGCAACCTGCTGCGCCTGATCGCCCAGATGACGCCGGGCCTGCCGGCCAGCACCAGCTTCAACGCGATCATTGCCGCCAACACCCTGGCCCAGGTGCTGCCGAGCTTCGTGCGCAGCGCCCTGGGGACCCTCGGCCAGGTCAGCGCCAAGCCCCAGCCCGGTGGCTTCCCCCTGCCCTCGCGGCTGCTGCAAAGCCTTGAGGAGGAAGGCGACCTGGAACACCTGCTGCGCCTGGCCGCGGCCGCTGTTTCACGCCTGCAGAGCCACCAGTTGGCGAGCCTGGAACAGAGCGGCCTGACCGATGACGGGCGGCTGCTGACCACCTGGCAACTGGAGATCCCGATGCGCACGATGCAGGATGTCGTGCCCCTGCAGGTCAAGTTCCAGCGCGAAGACCCGGCGGAAAAACCGCCCGAGGAAAAACGCGAGGAACGCGAACCGAAACAGCAGCTGTGGCGCGTCGAACTGGCGTTCGACCTCGAGCCCCTGGGCCCGCTGCAAGTGCAGGCGCAATTGCTCAAGGGCCGCCTGTCCAGCCAGCTCTGGGCGCAGCGGCCATTTACCGCGAGCCTGATCGAAAGCCATCTGGGCAGCCTGCGTGAACGGCTGCTGGCGTCCGGCCTGGATGTGGGCGATCTGGACTGCCATCTCGGCACACCGCCGCAGGGCCCGAAAACCCGACTGGAACAACGCTGGGTCGATGAAACCGCATGAATAATCCCAACCCGCCACGCCAGGCCATCGCCCTCAAGTACGACGGCCAGCACGCCCCCACGCTGACCGCCAAGGGCGACGACGAACTGGCCGAAGCCATCCTGAAAATCGCCCGCGACTGTGAAGTGCCGATCTATGAGAACGCCGAGCTGGTGAAACTGCTGGCGCGCATGGAACTGGGCGACAGCATTCCCGAGGAGTTGTACCGGACCATTGCCGAAATCATCGCCTTCGCCTGGAACCTCAAGGGCAAGTTCCCGGCCGGGCATGAGCCGCAGGAAGCGGCGCTGGAGAAGGATGTGACGGAAAGCGGGGAGGATTACTGAAGAGCTACAAGCTACAAGCTACAAGCTACAAGATTCCAGCTTGAAGCTTGCGGCTTGTAGCTTGCAGCTAGCTTCTATGTAACTTACTCATCAACTCAGCCTCGGCCTGGGTCAAGCCGCAGGACTGAGTCAGTTCGTCGACGCTGGCGCCCATGCCCACCAGGCGCGCGGCCTGGGCGAAGGACAAGCTCGACGGATCGCGCTGCTCCAACTGGGCCAGCTTGTCCGGCAACGGGCCGACCACCGCGCGCAGCTCATGCAGGTCTTCGCCCATGCGCACCGTACCGTTCTGGTAATCGTCGACGCGCTTGGCCAGGTCCTTGATGCGCTGATCGCGCAGCGCATCGCCCTGGGCCTGCTGGGCGGCGATCTGCCGCTGAGCGCGGATATAGGCCAGGAACATCGCCAGTGTGCCTGCCCAAAAGAGGAACAGGACAATAACCGCAACCTCGAGAATCAATCAGATACTCTCCAGTTCCGACCACTCTTCTTCGCTCATCATCTTGTCCAGCTCAACCAGAATCAGCAGCTCGCCGTTCTTGTTGCACACGCCCTGGATGAACTTGGCCGACTCTTCGTTACCGACATTCGGCGCGGTCTCGACTTCCGACTGACGCAGGTAAACCACTTCCGCCACGCTGTCGACCATGATCCCGACCACTTGCTTGTCGGCTTCGATGATCACGATACGGGTGTTGTCATTGACCTCGGTGGGCACCAGGCCAAAACGCTGGCGGGTGTCGATCACGGTCACCACGTTGCCGCGCAGGTTGATGATGCCCAGCACGTAGCTCGGGGCACCCGGTACCGGTGCGATCTCGGTGTAGCGCAAGACTTCCTGCACGCGCATCACGTTGATGCCGTAGGACTCGTTATCCAGCTTGAAGGTTACCCATTGCAGGATCGGATCTTCGGAACTCTGTGCAGACGACGACTTATTCATACCCCTGACCCCTTAAAAAACCGTTGGAAACGGTGTGTGTTCTGTGTGACCGCGCCGTCGGCGCAGCCTGTTGTTGGTCTATATCGGCTTCGGCGCCGGTTTACTGATAGCCATATGTTTCGCACCGCCGCTGGCGATCAGCTCGGCCAGCTCGGAAACGTCCAGCAGCGCGCACATATGCTCGATGACCGTGCCCGCGAGCCATGGCCGCTGGCCACGGTGGCTGCGCCATTTGATTTCGTTCGGGTCCAGGCGCAACGAGCGGCTGACCTGATGCACCGCCAGCCCCCACTCGTAGCCTTGGACCGAGATCACGTATTGCAGGCCCTGGCGGAAGTCGTCGCGGTAGCGGTCCGGCATCACCCAGCGCGCGGTATCCAGCACCTTCAGGTTGCCGGCCTGGCTCGGCAGGATCCCGAGGAACCACTCCGGCTGACCGAACAGCGGCGTCAGTTCATGCCCCGCCAGGGAGTAGATCGACCCCAGGCAGACCAGCGGCACCGCCAGGGTCAACCCGGCGACATCGAACAGCAGGCACTCGAAGGGTTCCGCCGCCCAGCTCGGCCGGTCGTCACCCGCCACCGGTGGCGGCGTGCTGCTGGGTGGCCGATGCACTTCGACCACCGGTTCGACCAGGCCCTGCAGCAAGGGCGCAACGGTCGACAAGGTGGCCGGCAATGGCGCGGGCGCCTCCAGCACGGGAGCGACCACCGCTTCCTCGACCCGCACTACCGGCGCGACAACCGCAGCCGGCGCACGCTGGACCTGGGCATCGCGAGCCTGTTCTTCGAGCACCGCGGCCTGGAACTCATCCAGGACCTCGCTCGACACCACCACTTCTGCAACGGCTGCCTGAACCTGCGGCAGCGCCTCGGGAACCGCGAATTCTTCTTCGGTGGCGTCCTGCAGCAACGCGTCCAGGTAGGACTGCAGCGCCAACTGCGGCCGGGACGTGACGTCGACAGGACGGTTCATAAGGATGCCCACGGATAAAGCCCAGCACAGTGACCTGTAGGGTTTATCGGCCAGACCGGCAGCAGACTTGAATGCTCCGCCACGTCAGGCCACCTGCGGGACAAGTTGCTGGGCCAGCAGGTGCTTGAGCAAGGCGCGATAGGCCAGTACGCCGCGGCTCTTGCCGTCGAATTGCGAAGGCGTCAACCCGGCCCGGCTGGCATCGCGCAGGCGCGTGTCGACCGGGATGTAGCCCTGCCAGATCTCATCCGGGAACTTGTCGCGCAGCACCCGCAAGGTGCCCAGGGACGCCTGGGTGCGGCGGTCGAACAGGGTCGGCACGATGCTGAACGGCAGCGCCTGTTTGCGCGAGCGGTTGATCATCGCCAAGGTATTGACCATGCGCTCCAGGCCCTTGACCGCCAGGTGCTCGGTCTGCACCGGGATCACCAGTTGCTGGCTCGCCGCCAAGGCATTGACCATCAGCACGCCAAGCAATGGCGGGCTGTCGATCACCGCATAGTCGAAATCCTGCCACAGCTGCGCCAGGCTCTTGGCGATCACCAGGCCCAGGCCGCTCTGCCCCGGCGACTGGCGCTCCAGGGTAGCCAGCGCGGTACTCGAGGGCAGCAGGGAAATACGTTCGTCGCTGGTCGACAGCAGCAACTGCCCGGGCAAGCCCTCGGGGACGCTGCCCTTGTGCAGGAACAGGTCGTAGTTACTGTGTTCCAGGCTGTCGGGGTCATAGCCGAAGTAGCTGGTCATGGAGCCGTGGGGGTCGAGATCGACCACGACCACGCGCTTGCCCGCCTCGGCCAGCAACCCGGCTAAAGCGATGGAACTGGTGGTCTTACCGACGCCACCCTTTTGATTGGCAACTGCCCAGACTCTCATTCAGATTGTTCCTCCCGGCAGGCACGGGCCCACCGAGAAATAGCACCCAGTTATAAAGCCGGTGACGGAGAATTGACGGCACTCTCGCGTCCCGGCGTCTTGACTGACGTAGGTGCAGTTTGTGTGCCAGCCCGCTTCAATGCCGCATCCGGTGTCGCATGAGCGGTGCCGGTGCCTGTCAGGCTGCGGCGTACGTCGAGATTGCGCGACACCACCAGCACCACCCGACGGTTGCGGGCACGGCCATCGGCCGTCGCGTTATTGGCTACCGGCTGGAACTCGCCGTAGCCCACCGATGCCAGGCGCTGCGGATTGACCCCCTGCATCGCCAACATCCGCACGATGCTCGCCGAGCGGGCCGACGACAGCTCCCAGTTGGTCGGATACTGCGCGGTCTGGATCGGCTGGTTGTCGGTAAAGCCCTCGACGTGAATCGGGTTGTCGAAGGGTTTGAGGATCGCCGCCACCTTGTCGATGATGTTGAACGCCAGGTCGCTGGGCATGGCATCGCCGCTGCCGAACAACAGGCTGGAGTTGAGTTCGATCTCGACCCACAGCTCGTTGCCGCGCACGGTCATCTGGTTGGAACTGATCAGGTCGCCAAAAGCCGCGCTGATATCGTCGGCGATGCTTTTCAGCGGATCGCTGGCACCGGCGATACCGGCGTCGGTCTGCTCGCTGTCCTTGACCAGCGGCTTGGCCGGGGTCACGGTCTGGGGCCGCTCCTCACCGATGGGAATCGGCTTGAGGGCGCGGTCCGAATCGGTGAACACGCCGATCAGCGCTTCGGAAATGACCTTGTACTTGCCCTCGTTGATCGAGGAGATCGAGTACATGACCACGAAAAAGGCGAACAGCAAGGTGATGAAGTCCGCGTAGGACACTAGCCAACGCTCGTGGTTGACGTGTTCTTCATGCCGGCGACGACGGGACATAGTCCATTACCCCCATCAATCCATGAAGCCTTGCAGCTTCAACTCAATGGAACGAGGGTTTTCACCTTCGGCAATCGACAGGATTCCTTCAAGCAACATTTCGCGATAACGCGACTGGCGCAAGGCTATGGACTTAAGCTTGGCGGCGATCGGCAGCAACACCAGGTTGGCGCTGGCCACGCCGTAGATGGTCGCGACGAAGGCCACGGCGATACCGCTGCCCAGCTGCGAAGGGTCGGCCAGGTTGCCCATCACATGGATCAGGCCCATGACCGCACCGATAATACCGATGGTCGGCGCGTAGCCGCCCATGCTTTCAAAGACCTTGGCCGCCTCAATGTCGCGGCTTTCCTGGGTGTAGAAATCCACCTCCAGGATACTGCGGATGGATTCCGGCTCGGCACCGTCCACCAGCAGTTGCAGGCCCTTGCGCGAATAGGTGTCGGGCTCGGCATCGGCCACGCCTTCCAGGCCCAGCAGGCCTTCCTTGCGGGCGGTCAGGCTCCAGTTGACGACACGGTCGATGCCCCCGGGCAGGTCGACCCGCGGCGGAAACAGGATCCAGCCGAGGATCTGCATGGCGCGCTTGAAGGCGCTCAGCGGCGATTGCAGCAACGCCGCACCGATGGTCCCACCCAGCACGATCAGCGCCGCCGGACCATTGGCCAGGGCCGACAGATGACCGCCTTCCAGGTAGTTGCCACCGATGATGGCGACGAACGCCATGATGATCCCGATGAGGCTTAGAACATCCATCAGAGACAGGCCTCGACCAGATGCTTGCCGATGTCGTCCAGGCCGTACACCGCATCCGCCAGCTCCGCCTTGACGATCGCCATCGGCATCCCGTAGATCACACAGCTCGCCTCATCCTGGGCCCAGACCGCGCTACCGCCCTGTTTGAGCAGGCGCGCGCCTTCGCGACCGTCGGCGCCCATGCCGGTGAGGACCACCGCCAGAACTTTGTCGCCGTAGGACTTGGCCGCCGAACCGAAGGTGATGTCCACGCACGGCTTGTAGTTCAGGCGCTCGTCGCCCGGGAGGATTTTCACCGCGCCACGGCCGTCGACCATCATCTGCTTGCCGCCCGGTGCCAGCAGCGCCAGGCCCGGACGCAGGATGTCGCCGTCCTCGGCTTCCTTGACGCTGATCCGGCAAAGCTTGTCCAGGCGCTCGGCGAACGCCTTGGTGAAGGCCGCCGGCATGTGCTGGATCAGCACGATCGGCGCCGGGAAGTTGCCCGGCAACTGGGTCAGCACCCGCTGCAGCGCCACCGGACCACCGGTGGAGGTACCGATGGCCACCAGTTTGTAGGCCTTGCGCTTGGGCGCCGGCGACGACGCGCCAGCGGCCGGCGTACGGGCGGGAATCGGCGTTGCAGCAGGGCGCGCCGGGGCCGTGCCGCCGAAACTGCTGGTGCTCGTTGGCGCAGGCTTCGGTGCCGCCGCCGGTTGTGGCGCAGGCACACTGTAGCTGCTGAAACGACGGTTACTGCGCGAGATGCTATGGACCTTCTCGCACAGCAGTTGCTTGACCTTCTCGGGATTGCGCGAGATGTCTTCGAAGTTCTTCGGCAGGAAATCCACCGCGCCGGCATCCAGCGCATCCAGGGTTACCCGGGCGCCTTCATGGGTCAGCGAGGAAAACATCAATACCGGCGTCGGGCAGCGCTGCATGATGTGCCGCACGGCCGTGATGCCATCCATCATCGGCATCTCGTAGTCCATGGTGATCACGTCCGGCTTGAGCGCCAGCGCCTGATCGATCGCCTCTTTGCCGTTGGTCGCGGTACCGACGACCTGGATATTGATATCCGCTGAAAGAATTTCCGAGACGCGGCGGCGGAAAAAACCCGAATCATCCACCACCAGGACCTTGACTGCCATAAACACTCCGTTAGGCGGGGCAAGGCAAATGGCCCCGCCCCTCCGGTATTCAAATACGCCGTGCGGCGTAACGCTTGAGCATGCTCGGAACATCGAGAATCAGGGCGATGCGGCCGTCACCGGTAATGGTGGCGCCCGACATGCCTGGAGTCCCCTGGAGCATCTTGCCCAATGGCTTGATGACGACTTCTTCCTGGCCGACCAGTTGATCGACGACGAAGCCGATCCGCTGGGTGCCGACCGAAAGGATCACCACATGGCCTTCGCGCTGCTCTTCGTGAGCGGCGGAACTGACCAGCCAGCGCTTGAGGTAGAACAGTGGCAGCGCCTTGTCGCGGACGATCACCACCTCCTGGCCGTCGACCACGTTGGTGCGCGACAGGTCCAGGTGGAAGATTTCGTTGACGTTGACCAGCGGGAAGGCGAATGCCTGGTTGCCCAGCATCACCATCAGGGTCGGCATGATCGCCAGGGTCAGCGGCACCTTGATGACGATCTTCGAACCCTGGCCCTTGGTCGAGTAGATGTTGATCGAACCGTTGAGCTGGGAAATCTTGGTCTTCACCACGTCCATGCCCACGCCGCGGCCGGACACGTCGGAGATCTCGGTCTTGGTCGAGAAGCCCGGGGCGAAGATCAGGTTGTAGCACTCGGTGTCGCTCAGGCGATCGGCGGCATCCTTGTCCATAACCCCACGCTTGACCGCAATCGCGCGCAGGACGTTCGGGTCCATGCCTTTGCCGTCGTCGGAGATCGACAGCAGGATATGGTCGCCTTCCTGCTCGGCCGCCAGCACCACCTTGCCGCCACGGGACTTGCCCGCTTCCTCGCGCTCTTCCGGCGACTCGATACCGTGGTCGACGGCGTTGCGCACCAAGTGCACCAGCGGGTCGGCCAGGGCCTCGACGAGGTTCTTGTCGAGGTCGGTCTCTTCGCCGACCAGCTCCAGGTTGATCTCTTTCTTGAGCTGGCGGGCCAGGTCGCGAACCAGGCGCGGGAAGCGCCCGAAGACCTTCTTGATCGGCTGCATCCGGGTCTTCATCACCGCGGTCTGCAAGTCGGCCGTGACCACGTCGAGGTTCGACACGGCCTTGGACATGGCTTCGTCGCCGCTGTTGAGCCCCAGGCGCACCAGGCGGTTACGCACCAGCACCAGCTCGCCGACCATGTTCATGATTTCGTCCAGCCGCGCGGTATCGACCCGCACGGTGGTTTCGGCTTCGCTGACCGGTTTTTCCGCCGGGGCGGCAGCCGGAGCACGAGCAGGCGCCGGAGCAGCGGCCGGAGCCGGTTTTGGCGTTTCGGCCTTGGCTTCGGGCTTCTTCACCGCTGGCTTGGCGACGGCGGCAGGCGACGGAGCCGTGGCGGCCGTTGCGCTACCCACGGTCGCCGCGGCAGCGGGCACTTCAGAGAACTTGCCCTTGCCATGCAGCTCGTCGAGCAGGGATTCGAATTCCTGGTCGGTGATCAGGTCGCCACCGGCGGCGGCCGCGCTTGGCGCAGCCGGCGGTACCGCCGCTGCCACCGCGGAGTCCAGCGCATCGACCGCAAAGTTGCCTTTGCCATGCAGCTGATCCAGCAGGGCTTCGAATTCGTCATCGGTGATTTCGTCGCTGGCCGCGGCTTTTTCCGCAGCCGGCGCCGTGGCCGAAGGGGCCACCGCATCCGGTGCGAACTGGCCCTTGCCGTGCAATTGATCGAGCAACGACTCGAACTCGGCATCGGTGATTTCGTCGCTGGCCGCTTCGCTGCCGGCGGTGGGCGCCGCGGGAGCAACAGCAGCCGGGGCTTCGGCCTCGGCCTTGGCGGCATTGAGCGAATCGAGCAGCTGCTCGAACTCGCTGTCGGTGATATCGCCGGACTCGCTTTCGGTCGACTCGGCGACCGGCTCGGCAACGGCTTCAACAACTGCCTCAGCGTCGGCCACCGGCGCGGCGACCTCCTCGGCCCCCGCAGGCTCGGCCAGGCGGGCCAGGGCAGCCAGCAGCTCCGGAGTGGCGGCGGTGATCTCGGTACGCTCGCGCACCTGGCCGAACATGCCGTTCACCGCGTCCAGCGCTTCGAGCACTACGTCCATCAGTTCCGCGTCGACGCGACGCTCACCCTTGCGCAGGATGTCGAACACGTTCTCGGCGATGTGGCAGCACTCCACCAGCTCGTTGAGCTGGAGGAAGCCGGCGCCCCCTTTTACAGTGTGAAAACCGCGAAAAATTGCGTTGAGCAGATCCGCATCGTCCGGCCGGCTTTCCAGCTCGACCAGTTGTTCGGACAGTTGCTCTAGAATCTCGCCGGCCTCAACCAGAAAATCCTGAAGGATTTCTTCATCGGCGCCGAAGCTCATGTATGGGTGCTCCTAGAATCCAAGGCTGGAAAGCAAATCGTCGACATCGTCCTGACCGGATACAACGTCTTCACGTTTATCGGCATGAATCTGCGGACCTTCACCCTTGGCCAGATGTTTTTGCGGATCTTTTTCAGCGAGGATCGATTCACGGTCATGTTCGATGCCGGCAAAACGATCGACCTGGCTGGCCATCAGGACCAGTTTGAGCAGGTTGCTCTCGACTTCGGTGACCAACTGGGTCACGCGCTTGATCACCTGACCGGTCAGGTCCTGGTAGTCCTGCGCCAACAGAATGTCGTTGAGATTGCTCGATACCGCGCGCGTGTCTTGCTCGCTGCGGGTCAGGAAACCGTCCACCCGGCGGGCCAGGTCGCGGAACTCCTCGGCGCCCAGTTCGCGGCGCATGAAACGCCCCCAATCGGCGCTCAGGGCCTGGGCTTCGCTGCTCAGGCCATTGACCAGCGGGGTGGCGCTCTCGACCAGATCCATGGTGCGGTTGGCCGCGGCCTCGGTCAGCCTGACCACATAGGACAGGCGCTCGGTGGCATCCGTGATCTGTGAAACTTCCTCGGCTTGCGGCATATGCGGGTCAATCTGGAAATTGACGATGGCGCTATGCAGCTCGCGGGTGAGCTTGCCGACCTCCTGGTACAGGCCGCGGTCACGGGTCTGGTTGAGCTCATGGATCAGTTGCACGGCTTCGCCGAACTTGCCTTTTTCAAGGCTGTCGACCAGTTCGAGTGCGTGTTTTTTCAGGGTCGATTCGAAATCGCCCAATGAAGATTCGTTGTGCTCCATAGCTCCCCCGTGGCGGAATGATTCCACTCTCAACCGATGCGTTCGAAGATCTTCTCGATCTTCTCTTTCAACGCCTGGGCCGTGAAGGGCTTGACCACATAACCGTTTACGCCGGCCTGGGCAGCTTCGATGATCTGTTCGCGCTTGGCTTCAGCAGTCACCATGAGTACCGGCAGGTGCTTGAGTTTTTCATCGGCGCGCACATGGCGCAGCAGATCGATACCGGTCATGCCGGGCATGTTCCAGTCCGTTACCAGAAAGTCGATGCTCCCACTGTTGAGGACCGGAATGGCGGTGGTGCCATCGTCAGCCTCGACCGTGTTGGTGAAACCCAGGTCACGCAACAGGTTTTTTATGATCCGCCGCATCGTTGAGAAGTCATCAACGATGAGGATTTTCATGTTCTTGTCCAATTCGACCTCCAAGCAGTCTTAAACGCGTCCAGCACCTGAACGCGCCATTCAATCAATCAGGCAGAGCACTCAACGACTGCATGGAATACACACCGCAAGTCCGGCCACGTCGTGCCAGTCTCGCCCGCAGTGTCCCCCACACTGCCTGTCAGCGCGCTCGCCACTCTCCCAAACGCCCCCGCAAACGGGCCGCGCACTGGCTGTGTAACTGGCTGACCCGCGATTCGCTGACCCCCAGGACCTCACCGATTTCCTTGAGGTTCAGCTCTTCGTCGTAGTACAGCGCCAAGACCAGTCGCTCACGCTCCGGCAAATTGGCAATCGCGTCCGCCAGCGCGGCCTGGAAACGTTCGTCCTCCAGGTCGCGCGACGGCTCGAGATGAGCACTCGCGCCATCCTCATGCAGCCCTTCATGCTCGCCGTCCTGCAACAGGTCGTCGAAGCTGAACAGGCGACTGCCCAAGGTGTCGTTCAAAATCCCGTAATAATCGTCGAGACTCAATTGAAGTTCGGCCGCAACTTCATGATCTTTAGCGTCACGACCGGTTTTAGCTTCAATTGCGCGAATGGCATCGCTCACCATCCGGGTATTGCGATGTACCGAACGCGGCGCCCAGTCACCTTTACGGACCTCATCGAGCATCGCACCACGGATACGGATACCCGCGTAGGTCTCGAAACTCGCGCCCTTGCTCGCGTCGTACTTGGTCGACACTTCGAGCAGACCGATCATCCCGGCCTGGATCAGGTCTTCGACCTGGACACTGGCCGGCAGGCGCGCCAGCAAGTGATAGGCAATACGCTTGACCAGCGGCGCATAGCGCTCGATCAATTCGTACTGGCTGTCACGTGCCGACTTTTTGTAAAGGTTGTAGCCGCTGGCGCTCATAGCACCGGTCCCGCTGTCTGATGCACGAGCCGCTCGACGAAAAATTCCAGATGTCCACGTGGGTTGGCCGGCAACGGCCAGGTATCGACCTTCTGCGCGATGGCCTTGAACGCCAGCGCGCATTTCGAACGCGGAAACGCCTCATAGACCGCACGCTGCTTTTGCACGGCCTTGCGCACGCATTCGTCGTAAGGCACGGCGCCGACATATTGTAGGGCCACATCCAGGAAGCGATCCGTGACCTTGGTCAACTTGGCGAACAGATTGCGCCCTTCCTGCGGGCTCTGCGCCATGTTGGCGAGCACGCGGAAGCGGTTCATGCCGTAGTCGCGGTTGAGCAGCTTGATCAGCGCGTAGGCGTCGGTGATCGAGGTCGGCTCGTCGCA
Organism: Pseudomonas sp. FW305-25; assembly: GCF_017351415.1. Classification (NCBI taxonomy): domain Bacteria; kingdom Pseudomonadati; phylum Pseudomonadota; class Gammaproteobacteria; order Pseudomonadales; family Pseudomonadaceae; genus Pseudomonas; species Pseudomonas sp. FW305-25. Next base: position 25,243 of record NZ_JACNDE010000004.1, read on the forward strand.
GACCACCAGCAACACTTCCTGGGCCGCGCGGACGAAGCTGACCACCGAGTCGCCGATGCCGGCGGCGGTGTCGATCACCAGCACATCGAGGTTGTCGCCGATGTCGCTGAAAGCCTGGATCAGGCCGGCATGCTGCGCCGGGCTCAGATGAACCATGCTCTGGGTGCCGGACGCCGCCGGCACGATACGGATTCCACCCGGCCCCTGCAGCAGCACATCGCGCAGCTCGCAGCGGCCTTCGATCACGTCGGCGAGGGTCCGTTTGGGGGTCAGCCCCAATAGCACGTCGACGTTGGCCAGGCCCAGGTCGGCGTCCAGCAGCATGACGCGCCGGCCGAGCTCCGCTAGGGCCAGGGACAAGTTCACTGACACGTTAGTCTTGCCGACGCCACCTTTGCCGCCGGTCACCGCGATCACCTGTACGGGATGCATGCTGCCCATGTTCGTTCTTTACCTTGTCTTACTTAGACGGGGCCACATAACTGGCTGCGCGTTCACCAACGGAACAATGCCTGGCAGACCATCGATGTAGGTACATTGCAATCTTTTCATGATTCCCTCAGCCAACCCGCTTGGTCGGGTTGTGGTAGAGGTCAGCGAACATGTCAGCCATGGCTTCTTCGCTGGGTTCTTCCTGCATCTGCACGCTCACCGCACGACTGACCAGCTGGTGACGGCGCGGCAAGTGCAGATCGTCCGGAATCCGCGGGCCATCGGTCAGATAGGCAACGGGGAGTTCATGACTGATCGCCAGGCTCAACACCTCACCAAGGCTGGCGGTTTCATCCAGTTTAGTCAGGATGCAGCCGGCCAGCCCGCAACGCTTGTAGCTGTGGTATGCGGCGGTTAGAACCTGTTTCTGGCTGGTGGTTGCCAAGACCAGATAATTTTTTGCCCGGATGCCACGTCCGGCCAGGCTTTCCAGCTGCATGCGCAGGGCCGGGTCGCTGGCTTGCAGGCCGGCGGTGTCGATCAGCACCACACGCTTGCGCAGCAGCGGATCGAGGGCTTGCGCCAGGGACTGGCCCGGGTCGACATGGGTCACCGAGACGTTGAGGATCCGGCCCAGGGTCTTGAGCTGTTCCTGGGCGCCGATGCGGTAGCTGTCCATGCTCACCAGCGCGATGTTCTGCGCGCCGTACTTGAGTACATAACGCGCGGCCAGCTTGGCCAGGGTGGTGGTCTTGCCCATGCCGGCGGGGCCGACCATGGCGATCACACCGCCCTCCTCCAGTGGCTCGACTTCCGGGGTCACGATCATCCGCGCCAGGTGGGCCAGGAGCATGCGCCAGGCCTGGCGGGGTTCGTCGATTTCAGTGATCAGCGCCAGCAGGTCGCGGGCCAGCGGACCGGACAAGCCGATACGCTGCAGGCGCCGCCACAGGTTGGCCTGTTCGGGCCGGCTGCCTTGCAGCTGGCTCCAGGCCAGGGAGCCGAGCTGGACTTCCAGCAGCTCGCGCAGGCCGTTGAGTTCAAAACGCATCGAGTCCAGTGCCCGCTGATCGACAGCCGGTGCGGCGACTACCGGGACCGGGCGCTGGGGCTCGTTGAATGTAGGTTCGATCAGCGGCTCGGCGGCGGTCAGCGGCAGGCCGGCGAACAGCTGGCGATTGGTGCTGGCATCGCCGTCGCCACGCAGGCTCAGCTCGGCCTGGGCGGTGACGATGCGCGACTGAGTCTTGCGCAGTTCGTCCTCGAGCTCCATGTTCGGCACCCGCGGCGCCAGCGCCGATAGCTTGTAATCCAGGGCAGCCGTCAGCTCGACACCGCCGGCGATGCGGCGATTGCCAATGATGGCAGCGTCGGCGCCCAGCTCATCACGAACCAGCTTCATGGCCTGACGCATATCGGCGGCGAAAAAACGCTTAACTTGCATAACCCACTACCTCAGCCGTTGGGCCCTACTGTCGCAACGATGGTCACTTGCTTGTTGTCAGGGATTTCCTGGTACGCCAACACGTGCAAGCCCGGGACCGCCAGGCGTCCGAACCGCGAGAGCATCGCGCGGACCGGACCGGCTACCAGCAGAATCACCGGTTGACCTTGCATTTCCTGGCGCTGCGCGGCTTCGATCAACGAACGCTGCAGCTTCTCAGCCATGCTTGGCTCCAACAGGACACCCTCTTCCGAGCCTTGTCCTGCCTTCTGCAGACTATTGAGCAAAATCTGTTCCAACCTGGGTTCCAAGGTGATCACAGGCAGCTCGGACTCAGTGCCTACAATGCTTTGCACGATGGCGCGCGACAATCCGACACGCACCGCGGCCACCAAAGCGGCAGTATCTTGACTCTTGGCGGCATTGTTCGCGATGGCCTCGGCAATGCTGCGGATATCGCGCACCGGCACCTGTTCGGCCAGCAGCGCCTGCAGCACCTTGAGCAGTTGGGACAACGAAAGCACGCCCGGCACCAGCTCTTCCGCCAGCTTCGGCGAACCCTTGGCCAGCAATTGCAAGAGCTGCTGGACTTCTTCGTGACCGATCAGCTCGCTGGAGTGCTTGTACAGAATCTGGTTGAGGTGGGTGGCGACCACGGTGCTGGCGTCGACCACGGTGTAGCCCAGCGACTGCGCCTGGGCGCGCTGGCTGATCTCGATCCACACCGCCTCCAGGCCGAAGGCCGGATCTTTGGCGTTGATGCCGTTGAGCGTGCCATAGACCTGCCCCGGGTTGATCGCCAGCTCGCGATCCGGGTAAATCTCGGCCTCGGCCAGGATCACCCCCATCAGCGTCAGCCGGTAGGCGCTGGGCGCCAGGTCGAGGTTGTCGCGAATATGCACGGTGGGCATGAGGAAGCCCAGGTCCTGGGACAGCTTCTTGCGCACGCCCTTGATCCGCGCCAGCAATTGCCCACCCTGGTTGCGGTCCACCAGGGGAATCAGGCGGTAACCGACTTCCAGGCCGATCATGTCGATCTGGGTCACGTCGTCCCAGCCCAGCTCCTTGGTTTCCAGGGCGCGGGCCGGCGAAGGCAGCAGTTCCTGCTGGCGCTTGACCTCTTCCAGCGCCTTGACCTTGACCACGTTCTGGCGCTTCCAGAACAGGTATGCGGCGCCGGCCGCCAGGGCCGCCATGCTCAGGAAGGAAAAGTGCGGCATGCCCGGCACCAGGCCCATCACCGCCATCAGGCCAGCGGCGACAGCCAGGGCCCGGGGCGAAGCGAACATCTGCCGGTTGATCTGCTTGCCCATGTCTTCGGAACCGGAAGCACGGGTCACCATGATCGCGGCCGCGGTGGACAGCAGCAGCGATGGCAATTGCGCCACCAAACCGTCACCGATGGTCAGCAAGGCGTAGACCCGGCCGGCATCGCCGAAGGACATGTGGTGCTGGAAGATACCGACCGCCATGCCGCCGATCAGGTTGATGAACAGGATCAGCAGGCCGGCGATGGCGTCACCGCGGACGAACTTGCTGGCACCGTCCATGGAACCGTAGAACTCGGCCTCCTGGGCCACTTCCGAGCGGCGGGCCTTGGCCTGGGCCTGGTCGATCAGGCCGGCGTTGAGGTCGGCGTCGATGGCCATCTGCTTGCCCGGCATCGCATCGAGGGTGAAACGTGCGCTCACCTCGGAAATCCGCCCGGCACCCTTGGTCACCACCACGAAGTTGATGATCATCAGGATCGCGAACACCACGATACCGACCACATAGTTACCGCCGATAACCACCTCGCCGAAGGCCTGGATCACTTTACCGGCGGCGGCGTGACCGTCCTGGCCGTGGAGCATCACCACCCGCGTGGAGGCCACGTTCAGCGCCAGGCGCAATAGGGTCGCCACCAGCAGGATGGTCGGGAACACCGCGAAATCCAGCGGCCGCAGGGCATACACGCAGACCAGCAGCACGACGATCGACAGAGCGATGTTGAAGGTGAAGAACACGTCCAGCAGGAACGGCGGCACCGGCAGCATCATCATGGCCAGCATGACCAGCAGCAACAGCGGCACCCCCAGGTTCCCTCGACTGAGGTCGGCCAGGTTAGTGCGAGCCGTACTGATTAACTGAGAGCGATCCACCGGTATTCCCCGTTCCCTTGAAGCAAACTTTTGACGCCTGGAGGCGGCGCAGGGCGGGTATTGCAAGAAGCCTTCCAACTTTGGCCTGGAAGGCAAACTGATTTATGGCGTTGCGCCATCACCGGCTAACAAGGGTGACTCCAGCGCCATCGACGCCAAGGCGCAGATCAAGAATCGCGACGCAAATCCGGCGGAATCGGCAGATCCTTGAGCGGATCGGGACGCTTGCCCTTGCCAGCCTGGTGCTGGCGAATCTGATAGACATACGCCAGCACCTGGGCCACCGCCAGATAAAGCCCGGCGGGGATTTCCTGCTCCAGCTCGGTGGAGTAGTAGATCGAACGCGCCAGCGCCGGCGACTCCAGCAACAGCACCTCGTTGGCCACGGCGATCTCGCGGATCTTCAGCGCCAGGAAATCGCTGCCCTTGGCCAGCAACACCGGCGCCCCGCCCTTCTCGGCGTCGTACTTGAGCGCCACGGCGTAGTGGGTCGGGTTGGTGATCACCACATCCGCCTCGGGAATCGCCGCCATCATCCGCCGCTGCGACATCTCGCGCTGGACCTGGCGAATCCGCTGCTTGACCTCCGGACGCCCCTCCTGATCCTTGTGCTCGTCACGCACTTCCTGCTTGGTCATCAGCAGCTTCTTGTAGCTCTGGTACAGCTGCACCGGCACGTCCACTGCGGCGATCAGGATCAGCCCGCAAGCCATCCACAAGGTGCTCCAGGCCACCACTTGCACACTGTGGATAATCGCCTGCTCCAGCGGCTCGTGGGCGATCCGCAGCAGGTCGTCGATGTCCGAAGACAGCACCGACAAGGCCACGATCAGGATCACCACGAACTTGGCGAAGGCCTTGAGCAACTCGATCAGCGAAGTCGGGGACACCATGCGCTTCATGCCGCTGAGCGGGTTCATGCGGCTGAACTTGGGCGCCAGGCTCTTGGTGGAAAACAGCCAGCCGCCCAGGGAGATCGGACCGATCAGCGCCGCCAGCACCAGGGGCAGCAGGATCGGCATCGCGGCGATAATCGCGATCTTGCCCGAATGCAGCAGGTACAGGCCCATGGCACCGGGGCTGAGCAGCACCTCGCGCGGCAGGGAGAAGTTCAGGCGCATGATTTCCAGCAGGTCCCGGGCCACTCCCGCGCCGTAGATCAGCAGGCCGGCGGCGCCGATCATGGTGATCGCCAGGGTATTGAGTTCCTTGGAGCGGGCAATCTCGCCCTTTTCCCGGGAGTCCTTCTTGCGTTTCTCCGTGGGGTCTTCTGTCTTGTCCTGACCGCTCTCACTCTCAGCCATGGTTCAACGCGCCTGCGCCAGGTTGCGCAGCAACTGCAAGGCCTCGACGGCCAGCGGTTGGTACTGGTTGAGAATGTCGCCCAGGCTGACCCAGAAAATCACCAGGCCCAGCACCAGGGTCAGCGGAAAGCCGATGGAGAAAATGTTCAACTGCGGCGCCGCGCGGGTCATCACGCCAAAGGCGATGTTCACCACCAGCAACGCGGTGATCGCCGGCAATACCAGCAACAGCGCGGCGCCCAGCACCCAACCCAGCTTGCCGGCGATGTCCCAGAAATGGTTGACCAGCAGCGCGCTGCCCACCGGCAAGGTGGTGAAGCTCTCGGTCAGCACCTCGAAGACCACCAGATGCCCATTCATGCCGAGGAACAGCAAGGTCACCAGCATGGTCAGGAACTGCCCGATCACCGCCGCCGAAACACCGTTGGTGGGGTCGACCATGGACGCGAAGCCCATGCCCATCTGCGTCGAAACAATCTGCCCAGCGATCACGAAAGCCTGAAAGAACAACTGCAGGGAGAAACCGAACAAGGCACCGATGATGATCTGCTCGGCAATCAGCAGCAGCCCGCCGAGATCCAGTGCATTGACCGCCGGCATGGGCGGCAGCCCCGGCACCACCACGACCGTGATGGCCAGGGTGAAATACAGGCGGATACGGGTCGGCACCAGGGTCGTGCCGAAGACCGGCATGGTCATCAACACGGCGCCGATACGAAACAGCGGCAGCATGAAGCTCGCGACCCAGGTGCTGATCTGCGTATCGGTAAGCGCCAGCAGAGACATGATTCAGCCGATCAACTGCGGAATACTGCCGTACAACTGCAGGATGTATTCCATGAAGGTCTGCACCAGCCAGGGACCGGCGACGATCAGCGTCACCAGCATCACCAGCAGGCGCGGCAGGAAGCTCAGGGTCTGTTCGTTGATCTGGGTGGCAGCCTGGAACATCGCCACCAGCAAGCCCACCAGCAGGCTGGGGATCACCAGGATGGCGACCATCATGGTGGTCAGCCACAGCGCTTCGCGAAACAGGTCTACCGCGACTTCAGGCGTCATAACGCGTCACCCGCCAACAAGGTTCTAAACACCACCGAAACTGCCCGCCAGGGTGCCGATGATCAGGGCCCAGCCATCCACCAGCACGAACAGCATGATCTTGAACGGCAGAGAAATGATCAGTGGCGACAGCATCATCATGCCCATGGCCATCAGCACACTGGCGACCACCAGGTCGATGATCAGGAACGGAATGAAGATCATGAAACCGATCTGGAACGCGGTCTTCAGCTCCGAGGTGACGAAGGCCGGCACCAGGATCGTCAGCGGCGCCTGGTCCGGCGTCGCGATATCAGTGCGTTTGGACAGGCGCATGAACAGCTCCAGGTCGCTGCTGCGAGTCTGGGCCAGCATGAAATCCTTGATCGGCACCTGGGCCTTGGCCACCGCGTCCTGGGCGCTGAGCTTCTCCGCCAGGTACGGCTGCAGGGCATCCTGGTTCACCCGGTCGAACACCGGGGCCATGATGAACATCGTCAGGAACAGCGCCATGCCGGTGAGGATCTGGTTCGACGGCGTCTGCTGCAGGCCCAGGGCCTGACGCAGGATCGAGAACACGATGATGATCCGGGTAAAGCTGGTCATCAGCATGACGAACGCCGGAATGAAGCTCAGCGCGGTCATGATCAACAGGATCTGCAGGCTGACCGAGTATTCCTGCTGGCCGTCGGCATTGGTGCCGAGGGTGATCGCCGGGATCGACAACGGGTCGGCCGCCAGCGCCAGCGGCGCCGCCAGCATCAGGGCCAACATCAAGAGGAGGCGCAACGGCATTACTTCTTATCCTTCTGATCCTTGCCCAGCAGCTCCATCAGGCGCTGGGCAAACTCCGGAGTCGCCTGCTCGGTGCTCGGCACCTGCACCGGCTCCTTGAGCACATGCAACGCAGTGATGGTGCCCGGCGTCAGGCCGAGCAGAATCTGTTCGTTGCCAACCTGCACCAGCACCAGCCGGTCCCGCGGGCCAAGCGCCCGCGAACCGATCAGCTCGATGACCTGCCCCTTGCCGGCCGGTCCGGCCTGCTGCACCCGGCGCAACAGCCAGGCGAGGAAGAAGATCAGCCCCACCACCAGCAACAGGCCCAGCACCAGCTGGGTCAGCTGCCCGGCCACGCCGCTGCTGCCAACCGCTGGCGCGGCGGTACCGGCCACCGGCTCGGCGGCCAGGGCCCAGAGCGGCCAGGCCAGGAACAGCGCGAGTGCCTTTCTCACTTAGCGCAGCTTCTTGATGCGTTCGCTCGGGCTGATCACGTCGGTCAGGCGGATGCCGAACTTCTCGTTGACCACCACCACTTCGCCATGGGCGATCAGCGTGCCGTTGACCAGCACGTCCAGCGGCTCGCCGGCCAGGCGATCGAGTTCGATTACCGACCCCTGGTTGAGTTGCAGCAAGTTGCGAATATTGATGTCGGTGCTGCCGACCTCCATGGAGATCGATACCGGGATATCCAGGATCACGTCCAGGTTCGGACCGTCGAGGGTCACCGGCTCGTTGTTCTTCGGCACGCTGCCGAACTCTTCCATCGGCAGGCGATTGGACGCCGGCGCGCTGGCCGCATCGGCCGCCAGCAAGGCATCAATATCGTCTTGCCCGGCGTCGCCGGTTTCCTGCAGGGCAGCCACCCACTCATCAGCCAGGGCCTGGTCTTCTGCGGAAGTCATTTCGTGTTCGTCAGCCATGTTGTCCTCGGCGGGCAAAAAATCATTAACAAAGCGAATTCATAACAACGCCGCTCAACGGCGCTCGATCGGCTCGATCACTTGCAGGGCCAGGTTGCCCTTGTGCGAACCGAGCTTGACCTTGAACGCCGGTACGCCGTTGGCGCGCATGATCATGTCTTCAGGCAGCTCCACCGGGATCACATCCCCTGGCTGCATGTGCAGGATGTCGCGCAGGCGCAACTGCCGGCGGGCGACCGTGGCGCTCAAAGGCACATCCACGTCCAGCACGTCTTCGCGCAGGGCCTTGCTCCAGCGCTCGTCCTGGTCGTCCAGGTCCGACTGGAAGCCGGCGTCGAGCATTTCCCGCACCGGCTCGATCATCGAGTACGGCATGGTCACGTGCAGGTCGCCGCCACCGCCATCGAGCTCGATGTGGAAGGTCGAGACCACGATCGCTTCGCTCGGGCCGACGATGTTGGCCATGGCCGGGTTCACTTCGGAGTTGATGTACTCGAAGTTGACTTCCATGATCGCCTGCCAGGCTTCCTTCAGGTCGACGAAAGCCTGCTCCAGCACCATGCGCACCACGCGCAATTCGGTCGGGGTGAATTCACGACCTTCGATCTTGGCGTGACGACCGTCGCCGCCGAAGAAGTTGTCCACCAGCTTGAACACCAGCTTGGCGTCGAGGATGAACAGCGCGGTACCGCGCAGCGGCTTGATCTTCACCAGGTTGAGGCTGGTCGGCACGTACAGCGAGTGCACGTATTCGCCGAACTTCATCACCTGCACGCCGCCCACCGCCACGTCCGCCGAACGGCGCAGCATGTTGAACATGCTGATACGGGTGTAGCGGGCAAAGCGCTCGTTGATCATCTCCAGGGTCGGCATGCGTCCGCGGACGATGCGATCCTGGCTGGTCAGGTCGTAGCTTTTGACGCTGCCGGGCTCGGCGGCGTGTTCGGTCTGTACCAGACCGTCATCGACGCCATGCAGCAGCGCGTCGATCTCATCCTGGGACAGCAGGTCCTGCACGGCCATGTCGTGTTCCTACTGCAGTACGAAGTTAGTAAAGAGCAACTGCTCGACCACCACTTTGCCGACCTCTTTCTGCGCCACTTCCTGCACGCTGGCGGTGGCCTTCTGACGCAGCATTTCCTGACCGACCGGAGTCGCCAGGGTGTCGAAGCTCTGGCCGGAGAAGAGCATGACCAGATTGTTGCGGATCACCGGCATATGCACTTTCAGCGCGTCCAGATCGGCCTGGTTGCGCGCCAGCAGGGTGATGCTCACCTGCATGTAGCGCTGGCGGCCGTTCTGTGTGTAGTTGGCCACGAAGGCCGGTGCCATGGGCTCATAGATGGCCGCCGGCTTGACGCTGCTGGTCGCCTCGGCCGTCTCGGCAGGCTTGCTCTGGGCACTGCTGTGCATGAAGTACCAGGTCGCCCCGACGGACAAACCGATCGCCAGCAACAAGGCCAGAACAATCAAGAGGATAAGCTTGAGTTTGCCTTTCCCGGCGGGTGTTTTCTCTGCTGCTTCGCTCTTCGCCATGCCAATAATCCGTCACTAATCGGGTTTTCACAGTCGCACGGCAAGGCAAGAGCAAGTGTTATGCCAGATTTGTCTGAACTGAGATGAACTGAAGGGATAGGGGAAGCGCAAAGCAGAAGATCGCCAGCCGCGGAGTCACACGGCTGGCGATCTTCTGTTCAATGACGCCCGAAGCGGGTCAGGCGTAATAGTCGACGGCGCTGCTGCCGATGACCGTGCTGGTGCTGGCGGCGACTTCGGCGACGCTCGGCGGCAACTCTTCATCCACGCCATCCAGACGCCCGCCGCTGGCGCTGGTGCCGTTGCTGCGATGCTGCCCCTGCTGGGCCTGCTCCTGGCCACCCTGCCAGTTGCGCGACTGGTCGGAGACGTTGACGTCCACCTGCCCCATGCCTTGCTGGTGGAACATGTCGCGCAGGCGATGCATCTGCCCTTCGAGGGCCTCGCGCACGCCGACATGGGCACTCATGAAGGCCACCTGGGTCTGCTGGTCCGGCACCATGTTCACGCGAATGTCCAGGCGCCCCAGCTCGGCCGGCTGCAACTGGATCTCGGCCGACTTCAGATTGACGCTGGACAGGTACATGACCCGGTTGACCACTTCTTCGGTCCAGCCGCTCTGATGCATGGCCAGCGGCTGGTTCACCGGGACGGCATTGGCGGTCTTGGGCGTGGCCGCCTGGGTCAGGGCCGCCAGGCGGTTGGCGAAATCGTCGACGCGGGTGTCGCTGGCAGCGCCCTTGAGGTCCTTGAGACCGTCATCGAGCAGGCCGCTGAAGGCCTTTTCGCCGCCCTGCTCGGTGCTGTCCTTGTCCACCTGTAGGTCCAGCATGTTGGCCATGCCGCTGGCGAAGGTCTGGGCCGAAGTCGGTCCGTCATCGGCCACCACGGTCGGCGCCGCCTTACTCTGCGCCTGGCTGGAAGCCGAGACATGGCCGCTCTGCTCCATGGCCAGGCGCACCACCGGCAGCGCATCCAGCGGATCGGCTTCAGGGTCGAATTCCGGATCGACCGGCACCGGCGTCGCAATGCTGGTCACCACCGGTATAACCGGCTGCGTTTGCGGCTGCACTTGCGGCTGTGCCGGAACCGGTGCGGCCGCCACTTCCGGCTCAGGCGCCGGCAACGGCACCGGCTGGGTCGCCTGCATCAGCGCCGGATCGAGGGTCGGGTCGACCGGCGTGCTCTCGGCCAGCGGCTGATCGCTGCTCGCGGCCTGGTCATCGGCGACTTTTTCGCCACTGGCAACAGCCTTGTCGGCAGGCAAGGTTTTGCCGCTATCGGCAACCGCAGGCTCAGGGGCGGCAGTCTTGCCCTTGCCCGGATCCACCTTGGCAGCGCTTTCGCCCCCCTTGTCGCGAGCCGGCTTGATCGGGCCGTCGGCAGCCGCTACCGGCTTGCCGAGTGCCTCCTTGGCGAACACCCGGGCAAAGCTTGCGCCTTTATCCCCGGGCTCGGCGGCGCTGGCCTGGGGGGTGGCGGAAGCCGCTTGAGTCTTGGCCTGGGAAGCGGCCTGAAGAAGCATGTTCGGGGTAAGGGGCATGAAAACGGTCTCCGCTGCACTGGGATCGTAGGTACAGTTGGGAGACTTGAGTGCAAAGGTCGAGCCAGCTTTGCTGGCTCGCGGGAAAAAGCCTGGGTTGCAGCGGTTTTTCAGCAGTGAAAACGCTGGCGTTCCTGCTCGCACAGCTGCCGGACAATAGCGAATTCGCCATCGATCTCGCCGACCAGCTGCTCGATACCGCGCAACGACGAGCCCTGGGCACGCTGCTCCAACTGATGACAGAGCTCGGCCAGGCGAATCGCCCCCATATTGCTGCTGCTGCCCTTGAAGCTATGGGCAGTGGCGACAAGTTGACGGGGGTCGTCGACCTTGTGCAACTGACGCAAACGCTCTTCGGAATCACAGAGGAAGGTGTCGAGCAACAGCGGATACTCATCCTCCATGACTTCCTGCAATGCGTTCAGCACCTCGTGATCCAGATGAATCTCAGACACTTGCTCACTCCTTGATCAAGAATCGGCGAATTATGCCAGAGGCTCCCAAGAAAACTCCACGCAGGCACTACGACCATCGTCAGACCAGCTGGCACGCCGGCTGAGCTGACGGATCAGGCTGACGCCGCGCCCGGAAAGACGGTCGCCATCGACGGGCCGCGCCATTACCCGCCCGACATCGAAACCACTGCCACTGTCCTCGACCCGGATCAGCAAACGACCGCCAGCCCCTTGAGGTTCCACTTGCAGGTGCACCCGCACAAACCCCTCCTCCAAGGCTTCGAGGCGTACCGCGCGCTCCCGGTAATAGCGGGAAAACCCCTGGGCATCGCGCTTGAGACTCGAGTCCAGGCCCAATACGCCATGCTCCAGGGCATTGGAATACAACTCGGCCAGCACACTGTAGAGCGCCCCGCTCTGCGCCCGCAGGCCATGCACTTCCAGCAGCAGCTGCAACAGGTAGGGCAAAGGGTTGAAACGTTTGAGGGTCGCGGCGCGGTACTCGAAACTCACCGACCAGTCCAACGGGCAGGACTGACCGCTGTCGGAGTACACCAGTGCCGGCGGCGTCAGTTGCCGGGCCTCGAGGAGGCTGACCTCGACCATGCTCACGTCGTCCCGCGCATCCCCGCCAAACTCGCTCAGGGCCCGCTGGATCTCCTCGAACAACAGGTCCGGCTCGCGGTTGGCGGCAAACACCCGCTGCAGGCGCTCGACACCGAACAGTTGCTCGTTGGCGTCGCAGGTGTCGATCACCCCATCGGACAACAGAAAAACCCGGTCGCCCAGGGCCATGGGAAAGACTTCGGTGCGGTCGTCGAATGCCTCGGCGCCCAGCACACCCAGCGGCAGATGGTGCGCCACCAGCGGCACCCGCTCCCCGCTTGCCAGGCGATGCAGGTAGCCATCCGGCATGCCGCCGTTCCACACCTCCACCGCCCGCCGCTGGAAACTCAGGCACAGCAGCGTCGCACAACAGAACATGCCGACCGGCAGGATGCGCTTGAGCTTGGCATTCATCTCGCGCAGGGTTTCGGGCAGCCCGTAACCCTTGGCCGTCATACCGTAAAACACCTCGGCCAGGGGCATCGCGCCCACCGCCGCCGGCAAGCCGTGGCCAGTGAAATCCCCCAACAGCACATGCATGTCGCCCGTCGGGGTAAAGGCAGCCAGCAGCAAATCGCCGTTGAACAGCGCGTACGGCGACTGCAGGTAGCGGATATTCGGCGCGTTCAGGCAGCCGGAATGCGCCACCTTGTCGAACACCGCCTTGGCCACCCGCTGCTCGTTGAGCAGGTAGTCATGGTGCTGGGTGATCTGGTCGCGCTGCTGCAGCACGGTTTCCTGCAGGCGCCGCAAGCGATCCATGGCCTTGATCTTGGCGGCCAGGATCACCGGGCTGTAGGGTTTTGCCAGAAAATCGTCGCCACCGGCCTCCAGGCAGCGCGCCAACGCCTCGCTCTGGGTGAGCGAGGTCAGGAAAATGATCGGCACCAGCGCTTCGCCAGCCAGATGCTTGATCTGCCGGGCGGCCTCGAAACCGTCCATCACCGGCATCATCGCGTCCATCAACACCAGGTGCGGGCGCTGCTGGATGAACAGCTCCACCGCCTCGGCGCCGTTACTCGCCGTCAGCACTTTGTGCCCCTGGCGCCGGACGATGCTCGACAGCAACATGCGGTCGCTGGTGCCGTCCTCGGCGATCAGCACGCACAGAGGTGCCTCACTCGACTGCATGTCGATCAACTGATGTCGAACAGCTTGTCGAAATTGGAAATGGCGAGAATCTTGCGCACGTCCGAGTTGCTGTTGATCACTCGCACGTCGGAATCGTCGCCGCCGGCGTGATCGCGCAGCAACAGGAGCATGCCCAGGGCGGAACTGTCGAGGTAGGTGGCGTCTTTCAGGTCCACCACTATGGAGTCGGGCCTTTTGTTGAGGCGCTCGTAGGACTCGCGAAACTCTTGATGACGGCCGAAATCGAAACGCCCCTTGATCGAAATCGTCAGCTTGTGCCCGTCCGGTGAAACTTCAGTAACGACTGACATGATTCGCTTCCTTGTGATTGGCAATCTGTACAAGGTTTAGCACCCCGTACAAGCCTGGGCAACCCGAACCGCCGAAGCGTCGCTGACGAGCGCCTGGCGGCGACGAATGGGGTGGCGCTCAGTACGGATCCTGGCGCGGCAGGCGCTGGGACAGCTCGTCGAGCAGCTTCTGCTCGCGCTTGTCTTCCAGTTGGCGGGCTTCATCGATGTAGCGTTGCACCAGCTTGCGCAAACCCTCGACCCGGGCATAGGCCTGCTGCCAGGCTTCCCGGGCGCGGTTGAGGTTGTTCTGGTGCCAGGCCAGGCTTTGCCGCTGCTGGCCCACGGCGGTTTCCAGCTGATTGAGGAAGTGCTGGTAGTTCATCAGCCACTGGCCGGAAACCCCAGCACTGCCCCGCTCGATCCACTGTTGCTGGTATTCGGCACGAAAGCGTTCCAGGTCCCCCAGCTTGCTTTCCGCCAGGCGCACCTGGCCCTGGAAATGCCCCAGGCGCTGGGCGGCGGTGCGCTCGGCGCTTTCGGCCATGTCGACCACCGGCGCCAGACGCGCGGCACGGCTGTTGGCCATGACGGATTAACCGCCCGGCGCCGGAGCGAAAACCATCTCCAGATGGGCTTCGCTTTCACCCAGGCTGATGCTGTCGTTGAGCCCCTGGCGCAGGTAGGTGACCATCGACGGCTGCAGCGAGATGGCGGCGTCGGTTTCGCGATCGCCGCCCGGTACGTAAGCGCCGACGCTGATCAGGTCGCGCGCCTGTTGGTAACGCGACCACAGCTGCTTGAAATACTGGGCGCGGGTCATGTGATCCGGGGTCACCACCGCCGGCATGACCCGGCTGATGGACGCCTCGATATCGATCGCCGGGTAATGCCCCTCTTCCGCCAGGCGCCGCGACAGCACGATATGCCCGTCGAGCACACCTCGCGCCGAGTCGGCGATCGGGTCCTGCTGGTCGTCGCCTTCGGACAACACGGTATAGAACGCGGTGATCGAGCCGCCACCGGCCTCGGCGTTGCCCGCGCGCTCCACCAGCTTCGGCAGCTTGGCGAAGACCGACGGCGGATAGCCCTTGGTCGCGGGCGGCTCGCCGATGGCCAGGGCGATTTCCCGCTGGGCCTGGGCGAAACGGGTCAGGGAATCCATCAGCAACAGGACGTTCTTGCCCTTGTCGCGAAAATATTCGGCGATACGCGTGCAGTACATGGCCGCGCGCAGGCGCATCAGCGGCGCATCGTCCGCCGGCGACGCCACCACCACGGAGCGCTTGAGCCCCTCCTCACCGAGGATGTGCTCGATGAACTCCTTGACCTCGCGCCCCCGCTCACCGATCAGCCCGACCACGATGATGTCGGCCTCGGTAAAGCGGGTCATCATGCCCAGCAGCACACTCTTGCCCACACCGGTACCGGCGAACAGGCCGAGACGCTGGCCGCGGCCCACCGTCAATAATCCGTTGATGCAGCGAATGCCCACGTCCAGCGGTCGACTGATGGGGTCGCGCTTGAGCGGGTTGATGGTCGGACCGTCCATCGGCACCCAGTCCTCGGCCTTCATCCCGCCCTTGCCGTCCAACGCACGGCCAGCACCGTCGAGGACCCGCCCGAGCATGCTCATGCCCATCGGCAGGCGACCAGTATCGGCCAGCGGCACGACCCGGGCGCCGGGCGCGATGCCGGCGACGCTGCCGACCGGCATCAGGAATACCTTGCTGCCGGAGAAGCCCATCACCTCGGCCTCGACCTGCACCGGGTGATAGCTGTCGTCGTTGATCACCATGCAGCGCGTGCCCATGGCCGCCCGCAGGCCTTCGGCCTCCAGGGTCAGGCCGACCATGCGCAGCAGGCGGCCTTCGAGAATCGGCTGGTTCGGCAGTTCGGTGGCTTCGGCGTAGCTGCTCAGGCGCTTGCCGAAGCTAGTGCGGTCAAGGCGCATCGGCGGGGTCCTGCGCGGGGTCGACAGGGTCGACATCCGCGGCGGGCTTGCCGGTGGCGGCCCCCAGTTCGACGCTCAGGTCCGATTCGGCGGGATGCAAAGCCTGCTCATGAAGCTGGTCGGACAGCTTGTCCATGATCTTGGCGATCCGGGTTTCCATGGTCGCGTCGATCCGGCTGTGCTCGGTCTCGACCCGGCAGCCGCCCGGCAACATGGCTTCGTCCTCGACGATGCGCCAGCTTTCCTCGTGGCGCTCGCGCAGGCTTTTGACCTGGGCGAAATCCTGCGGATTGATGTACAGGCGCACATTGCCCACACCCAGCGGCAGCAACTTGAGGGCTTCGCGCATGACATGCTCGATCTGGCTGGAGTCGATGGCCAGCTCGCGCTGGATCACCTGGCGCGTCATGTGCTGCACCAGGTTGACCAGGGCCTTTTCAATCTGTGTGTCCTGCTCGGCGATGGGGTCGAACAGATTGCCCATCAGCGTTTCCAGCGCCTCCAGCTTGGCGCTCAGGGCCACTTCGGCTTCCTGGCGGACCTTCAGCGTGGTGCTGTGGAAACCTTCCTTTTCGCCCGTGGCGAAGCCTTCGTTATAGGCTTCCTGGCGAATGCTCTCGAGCTCTTCGAGGGTCAGTGGCTGGACTTCTTCCAGCGGCACTTCCTCGATCTGCGCCGGCGGCTCTTCCACCGGTTCCGGCTCGGGCTCGGGGACATGGGGGTCGAAACTGGGCAGCGCCCAGACGTCGAAACCACCGACGTCCCGAGCGCGAATCAGGTCGCTGTGGGATTCATCACTGCTGGACGACATAACGCGACCTTAGATCATTTCTTCGCCGCCCTTCCCGCCGAGAACGATTTCTCCGGCTTCGGCCATACGGCGGGCAATGGTGAGGATTTCCTTCTGCGCGGTTTCCACATCGCTGACGCGCACCGGGCCCTTGGCCTCGAGGTCGTCGCGCAGCAGTTCGGCAGCCCGCTTGGACATGTTCTTGAAGATCTTTTCCTTGACGCCTTCGTCCGACCCCTTGAGGGCCAGGACCAGCACGTCGGAAGACACTTCGCGCAGCAATGCCTGGATGCCGCGGTCGTCGACATCGGCAAGGTTGTTGAACACGAACATGAGGTCTTCGATCTGGCCGGACAGGTCTTCGTCGACTTCGCGGATCGAGTCCATCAACTGGCCTTCGATCGAGCTGTCGAGGAAGTTCATGATGTCGGCAGCGCGCTTGATACCACCCAGGGTGGTACGCGAGGCATTGGAGTTACCAGCGAACTGCTTCTCGAGAATCTGGTTGAGTTCTTTCAGGGCGGCCGGCTGCACGGTATTGAGCGAGGAAACCCGCAGGATGATGTCCAGGCGCGCCTTGTGGTCGAAGTTGCCAAGCACTTCGCCCGCCTGGTCCGGATCGAGGTACGCCACCACGATCGCCTGGATCTGCGGGTGCTCGTAACGGATCACGTCCGCCACGGCGCGCGGTTCCATCCACTTCAGGCTGTCCAGGCCGCTGGTGTTGCCGCCCAGCAGGATGCGGTCGATCAGGCCGTTGGCCTTGTCCTCGCCCAGGGCCTGGGTGAGCATCTTGCGCACATAGTCGTCGGAGCCCACGCCCAGGCTGGTCTGGTCGCCGACGATGTCGACGAACTCGCTCATCACCTGCTCGACCTGCTCGCGATGCACGTTGCCCATCTGCGCCATGGCCACGCCCACTCGCTGGACCTCTTTGGGGCCCATGTGGCGCAGCACCTGCGCGGCGTCGGTGGAACCCAGGGACAGCAGCAGAATCGCAGCCTTGTCGACCCGGGTCAGTTTGGCGGTAGCGGCTCGGTTATCACTCATCTGCGTTAATCCACTCTTTCACGACCTGGGCCACTCGACCCGGGTCTTCTGCCACCAGACTCTTGATTGCGTTCAACTGTGCGTCATAGCCTTCGCTCGGGCTAGGCAGCAGGATGCTTTGCGGGCCGCCGAGGCTGACGCGATCGTTGGCCAGCTCGCCATCCAGGCCGCCCATGCCGCCGAGTTCGACATCGCTGCCCAGACCCGCCAGTTGCTTGCCCTTGCCGCCACCGGTGATGTTGTTGAGCACCGGACGCAACACGCCGAACACCAGGACCAGGATAAACAGCACGCCCAGGACCTGCTTCACGATGTCCCAGAACCAGGGCTGCGAGTAGAACGGAATGTCGGCGATCACCTCGCCGCGATCGGCCGAGAACGGCACGTTGATCACGCTGACGCTGTCGCCACGGCTGACGTCGAAGCCCACGGCGTCCTGCACCAGGCGGGTAAAGCGCGCCAATTCGTCGGCGCTCCACGGCGCACGGCTGGTTTCGCCGTTGGCCGGATTGACCTTGACCTGATCGTCCACCACCACCGCCACCGACAGCCGGTTCAGACGACCCTGCTGTTGCTTGGTGTGGCTGATGGAACGATCCAGCTCGAAGTTCTTGGTGGATTGTTGACGCTTGTCGTTCGGGTACGGCGCCAGCATCGGCTGGCCGGTGGCCGGGTCCATGATCTGCTGGCCGTTGGCGTCCAGCAGCGGCTGGCCTGGCTGCACCATGCCGGCGGCAGCGGTGGCGCCACCGGTGGTCTGCGGTGCGCTGGCCGGCGATGGCGGCTGGTTGCTCAGGGCACCAGGAACACCTTGCGGGCCCAGGCTGCTGGAGCGTTGTTCGTTGACCGACTGCTCGCTGCGCAAGGCCGGCTGGTCCGGGTTGAACTGTTCGGAGGTCGACTCGACGGCACTGAAGTCCACATCGGCGGACACTTCAGCCTTGTAGCGGTCGTTGCCGAGGATCGGCTGCAGGATGTTGTGCACACGCTGGGTCAGCATGCTTTCCATGCGGCGGCTGTAGTCGAATTGCTTGCCGGCCATGGTCAGTTCGGAGTTTTCCGCCTGGTCGGAGAGCAGGTTGCCCTTCTGGTCGACCACGGTAATCTGCGACTTGCTCAGCTCGGGAACGCTGGTCGCCACCAGATTGACGATGGCCACCACCTGGCCCGGCTCCAGCGAACGGCCGGAATACAGCTCGACCAGTACCGAAGCGCTGGGCTTGCGCTCGTCGCGCACGAACACCGAGCTTTTCGGAATCGCCAGGTGCACGCGTGCGCCCTTGACGTTGTTCAGGCTGGAGATGGTCCGCGCCAGCTCGCCTTCCAGGCCGCGACGGTAACGGGTCGCCTCCATGAACTGGCTGGTGCCCAGGCCCTGCTCTTTATCGAGAATCTCGAAACCGATATTGCCGTCGCCCGGAGCCACGCCGGCAGCGGCCAGCTTGAGGCGCGCGCGCGACAGGTCGTCGGCCTTGACCAGCAAGGCACCGGAGTTGGGTTCGACGGTGTAGGGAATGTCGGCGGAGGCCAGGGTGTCCATGACCTGCTTGGCGTCCATGCCGGCAAGGCTGCCGTACAACGGACGGTAATCGGGTTGCTGGGACCACAACACCACGGCAAAACCAATCGCCACGCTGGCAGCCAGACCGACCATGAGGCCAACCTGACGCAACATGGTCATCTCGGAGAGGTTTTCCAGAAAGGACAACCCGAACAGCGGCGGCTTGCCTTCTGTCGGAGTGGCCTTGGCCGGTACGTTATCGGCGACTGCTTCTGCCATGACTCAATCTCGTCCTTAAACCGGCATCTGCATGATGTCTTGGTACGCCTGAACCAGCTTGTTGCGCACCTGGGTCAACGCCTGGAAGGACACACTGGCCTTCTGCGAGGAAATCATCACGTCGGTCAGGTCGACACCGCTCTTGCCGATCTCGAAGGCACTGGCCAGCTGGC
This sequence comes from Pseudomonas sp. FW305-25, assembly GCF_017351415.1. NCBI lineage: Bacteria > Pseudomonadati > Pseudomonadota > Gammaproteobacteria > Pseudomonadales > Pseudomonadaceae > Pseudomonas > Pseudomonas sp. FW305-25. Next base: position 44,610 of record NZ_JACNDE010000004.1, read on the forward strand.
TGGAGGCCTGCTGAGTGTCGTTGACCTTGTTCACCGCCTGCCCAAGCATGTCGGAAAAACTGCTGCCGCTCACCTGCGGCACCGCGGCCGATTTTGGCTGGGCCATGGCGTCCATTTGCATGGCCCGCATGTCCAACATCAACCGATTAAATTCAATACCTTGGCTCATGGTCTACTCTCTCCGACGACCCGCAATTTTTTGACACTCACGCAGCGGTTAGTGAGGTGTTAGCAACAAGGGTGCCAGCTCCGCGGCGACACCGAACAAAAGCCTGCATGGCTTCAGCCTTAAACGACTCATGTTGCAAACAGATACGCCTCGACATCCATTCCGGCATCGCGCATTTGCGCCAGCTTGTAGCGCAAGGTTCGCGGGCTGATACCCAGGCGCTCGGCCGCCTCCTTGCGTCGGCCGCGCTCGGTGCGCAAGGTGTCGATGATCATCTGGAACTCCCGACGCCGCAGATCGTCGCCCAAGGCCCCCGCCGACTCGGCTGGCGGCACCTCGGCCTCCACCGGCGCACTGCGCACCGTCGCCACCGTGGCGGGCGCCATGGCAGGCAGCGGCGCACAGGCCAGCGGTCCGCCCAGGCAGAAATCTTCCGGCTGGATCAGGCCGCCCTGCTGCAGGATCAGCGCGCGCTGGATGGCGTTGTCCAGTTCACGCACGTTGCCCGGCCATGGATAACCGAGCAGGCACGCCTGCGCTTCGGCCGACAGCCGCGCGGCAGCGTGTTTCATTTTATTGACGTGCTTGGCCAGCAGACGCTCGGCCAGCGGCAGGATATCGGCGGTACGCTCGCGCAGCGGACGCCAGGCCAGCGGGAATACCGACAGCCGATAGTAAAGGTCTTCCCGGAACCGCCCCGCCGCCACTTCGCCGGCCAGGTCGCGGTTGGTGGTCGCCACCACCCGGATATCCAGGGTGATGGGCTTGCGCGCCCCAACCCGCTCGACTTCGCGCTCCTGCAGCACCCGCAATAGCTTGGCCTGCAGGGCCAGGGGCATTTCGGAAATCTCGTCCAGCAGCAGAGTGCCGCCATCGGCCTGTTCGAACTTGCCGGGCTGGGCGGCGATGGCGCCGGTAAAGGCGCCCTTCTCGTGACCGAACAGCGTGGCTTCGAGCATGTTGTCCGGAATCGCTGCGCAGTTGATGGCGATAAAGGGCTGGCTGGAGCGATGGGACTGCTGGTGAATGTAGCGCGCCAACACCTCTTTGCCGGTGCCGGACTCGCCCGAGATCAACACGGTGGAATCGCTGCGAGCGACCCGCGCCGCCAGTTCGAGCAATTGAGCGCTGGCCGGCTCGAATGCCACCGGTCCTTCGCCCTCGGCAGCCCCAAGGCAACCCAGGGCATGTCGCGCCACCAGATCCAGCAGGGCCTTGGGCTCGAAGGGCTTGACCAGGTAGTCGGCGGCGCCTTGACGCATGGCCTCGACCGCACGCTCGACCGCGCCATGGGCGGTCATCAGCAATACCGGCAATTGCGGCTGGCGCGCACGCAGCACGCCCAGCAACTGATGACCGTCCATGCCCGGCATGTTGACGTCGCTGACCACCAGGCTGAATGACTCGCCAGACGCCGCCTCCAGCGCTTCCTCCGCACTGCCGACCGCCTTGTAGTCATGACCGGCCAACAGCAGCGTATCCGCCAGGGCTTCGCGCAGGGCGCGATCGTCTTCAACCAGTAGAACCTTGATTGCCATTACCTTCACTCCACTCCTTGAGCGCCGCAGAACAGTGGCAGAACCACCAGCGCACATGTACCGCGCCCAGGACGCGAGCGCAGCAGCAATTCTCCCTGGTGGGCACGCGCCACCGCCTTGACGACTGTCAGCCCCAGGCCGGTTCCCGTGGTCTTGGTGGTGAAAAACGGCTCCCCCAAACGCGCCAGTACCGCAGCGTCGATACCGCTACCGCTATCGCTGACGCACAACCGCAAGCTGTTGCCACGGGTATAAAGATGGACTTTCAGGCGCACCTGGCCGGCACTGGCCTGGATCGCGTTCTCGATCAGGTTGAGCACCGCCCCCACCAGCGTGTCGCGGCTGCACAGCAACTCGCCCGCATGGCTGTCGCACTGCCAGCGCACGGGCACGTCCTGCACATGGGTCAGGGCCGCCGCCTGCAGCGACTGCAACAACGCCTTGGGCGTCACGCGATCGGTCAGCGGCAACTCGCCCCGGGCAAACACCAGCATGTCGCGGACCTGATGCTCCAGCTCATGCAACCGCTCCTTCAGCCGCCCGGCAAAGCGCTGCTGGGTGGCGACAGGCAGTGCCTGCTCGGTTAGGTGACTGGCATACAGCAGTGCGGCGGACAGCGGCGTACGAATCTGATGCGCCAGGGACGCCACCATGCGTCCCAGGGACGACAGGCGCTCATGGCGGGCCAGTTGATCTTGCAGGTGACGGGTTTCAGTCAGGTCGTTGAGCAGCACCAATTGGCCCGGCTCGGCATCCAGCGAACGGGTGGCGATCGACAGCCGCCGCCCATCCTTCAACGAGATCTCATGGCCGTCGTCTTCCCGTGGCGCGAAACAACGGGCGATGACATGCCGCCAGAGCTCGCCCTCGAGAGGCAGGCCCAGCAGGTCGCAAGCGGCAGGATTGGCTTCGCGGACAATGCCCTGGGCGTCGATGACAATGACGCCGCCAGGCAGCAGATCGAGGAGATTTTGCAGACGGTTGGCCAGACGCTCTTTTTCCGCCAGCTCCTGCATGCGCTGGGCGCTGACCACGGCCAGTTCACCCTTGAGCTCGGTCACCCGAGCCTCAAGCATGCTGTAGGAGTCGGTAAGCTGGCTCGACATCTGGCTGAACAAGGCGAACGCCTGCTCAAGGCCAAGCCGGCTTGCCTGCTCTACGGACGACGTTTGCCCCTGGCTTTCAGGAACAGGAGACATCTGGGCGGCTTGGGGCATCGTGCTCTCTCGCGTGGCTGACCGTCAGTTAAACGGAACGTTGAGAGAGACTTAGCAATACCCGTGCCGGAAAAAAACCGCCCGGTTTTCAATAGGTTAAAAAACAGGCGTCAATCATCCGCCTGTTCATCACCCTCGCGACGGCTCATGCCGTACTTGCGCATTTTTTCCACCAGCGTGGTGCGGCGGATACGCAGGCGCTCCGCAGCCCGCGCGACAATGCCATTGGCGTCGTCGAGCGCCTGCTGGATCAGACCCTGCTCCAGACCACCGAGGTAGTCCTTCAGGTCCAGGCCTTCCGGCGGCAGCATGGCGGTGGCGGCGAAGTCCGGCGTATGACCATTGATCGCCACCCGCTCTTCCAGATCACTGCGCAGGCTGTCCACCAACTGCTCGTCTTCGTCGTCGACATAGCGGAATTTCTTCGGCAATTCGACCACGCCGATAACGCCGTAGGGATGCATGATCGCCATGCGCTCCACCAGGTTGGCCAACTCGCGGACGTTGCCCGGCCAGCCATGGCGGCAGAGCGACATGATCGCCGCGGAGTTGAAGCGGATCGAACCGCGCTTCTCATGCTCCATGCGCGAGATCAGCTCGTTCATCAGCAGCGGAATGTCTTCCACCCGCTCACGCAGCGGCGCCATCTCGATCGGGAACACGTTCAGGCGGTAGTACAGGTCTTCGCGGAAACTGCCGACCTCAATCATGCTCTCGAGGTTCTTGTGAGTCGCGGCGATAATCCGCACATCGACGCTCTGGGTCTTGTTGCTGCCCACGCGCTCGAAGGTACGCTCCTGCAGCACGCGCAACAGCTTGACCTGCATCGGCAGCGGCATATCGCCGATTTCGTCGAGGAACAGGGTGCCGCCGTTGGCCAGCTCGAAACGCCCGGCACGGCTGGTGATGGCCCCGGTGAAGGCGCCCTTCTCATGGCCGAACAGTTCGCTCTCCAGCAACTCGGCCGGAATCGCACCACAGTTGACGGGCACGAACGGCGCTTCGCGACGCTTGGAGTGATAGTGCAGGTTACGCGCCACCACTTCCTTGCCAGTCCCGGACTCGCCGAGGATCAGCACGCTGGCGTCGGTATCGGCCACTTGCTGCATCATCTGCCGGACATGCTGGATCGCCCGGCTGGTGCCGACCAGACTGCGAAAGAGGTTGGGTTCGCGATGGCGACCGCGCTCACGGGCCTGATCGTACATCTCACGATAGACCTGGGCGCGATGCAGAGAATCGAGCAACTTGCTGTAGCTGGGTGGCATTTCCAGGGTGGAAAGCACTCGACGACGCTGGTCTTCCGGCAAGTCAATGGAAGAATTATCGCCCATTAACAAAACTGGAAGGAACTCATCCCAGGTTGAGAGTGTCTTTAACAGGCCCAAAAGTGCACCAGGAGCATTTACAGTCCCGATGAGGACACAGATTACTTCACGACTGGATGACAATGAGCCGACAGCCTGCTGCCAGTCATGGCTACCGCAGGGTAAATTTTCTTCGCCAAGAAAATTTAAAATCACCGCCAGGTCGCGGCGGCGGACGCTATCGTCATCAATCAGCAGAATTTTGGTTTCACGCCACATGCAATAGCAACTTCCCTAGTCAACTCAATGCCCGGAATCAGGGCAAGCTAGACGCTTGTAGGCATTTTGAGCCTGATAGACGTCTGAAATCTGAAAACAGCCACTAGTTAAGTCAAAAAAGCGTGCACAGTCAAATTTATGGCGCACTGGATTCGGATTAACTTAGGGGTTAATTAACCGAACAGATGGTAAACCTTTGCCGCGTTCTGTGCTTGATGGATCTGCGACATCTCGTCGACTATCGCCTGACGCTCCCCTGTCGTCACCTCAAGAAGCTGCCGATAAACCCCCAACAGCTCCTGTAAATTCTCGCGCAACGCGGCTTCATCTTCCGGAGCTTCACTCAAGATGTCTTCCATGCAGGAACGGCAGGCCAGATCCAATTGGCCGATCGCTTCCCAGTTACGCTCGGCCAGGGCGGCAACCAGTGCTTCACGGGTTTCTTCGATGCGCTGCAATACAAGACTCATGGTGATCTCCTTAGAACTGCGGACCCGGCGCAGCGATGGCGTCCCAGCCTTCCTTGACGGTGCGCAGCAAATCGGCGACCTCGTCGAGAATCTTTGGATCGGTCTTGATGTTCGCCTCGGCGAGGCGCGTCATCATGTAGGTGTACAAGCCATCCAGATCGCCCAGGGTGTCGGGTGAGTTTTCCAGATCGAGCCCTTCACGCAAGCCGCCGATAATGCCGATCGCCTTGCTGATGAACACACCCTTGTTGGGAATATCCTTGCGCTCCATCGCCCCCTTGGCCTGGGCGATACGATCCAGGCCGCCTTCCATCAGCATCTGCACCAGACGATGGGGGCTGGCCTCGGAAGTCTGCGCCTGGGCACCAATCTTCTGGTATTGCCGAAGGGCTAACATCGGATTCATGTTCTACCTCATCAAAACTCAAGGGTTCGTATAACCAGCGTATCGACCTGGCGTCAAAAAACTTTAGATCAAAAGCCAAAAGCCCGGAACGCTACAAACGTTGCCGGGCTTTTGGCGCCTGGTATCAATCAGCCTTTCTGTTGCGCAGTCAACGCCTCGAACATCGAGGTAATGTTGCTGGCGGTGGCTTTCAACTTGCCCACCAGGGTGTCCATGTCGTTGTACTTCTTGGTCAGTACTGCCGTCAGGGTTTCGATACGGCGGTCCAGGGCCTCCTGATCCAAGGTCAGCTTGGCCTTGGTCTTGTTTAGCTCAGTCGTACGCTGATCGAGAACACCGCCGGTCTGGGCAAAAGGCTTGATGGCATTGTCCATGCGCTCCAACAGGCCCTTTTCACCGGTGAACAGGGCTTGCACCTCACCACCGAGCTTTTTGTCGTTCATCGCCGCGGTGAACTTGGTGGAGTCGAAGTCCAGGGCACCGGTCTTCTGGTTGGTGGTTATCCCCAACTGCGCCAGGACGGTCAGTTTGTCGCCAGATCCGACTTCCGACAGCGGCGCACGCATGGCCGCCAGGATCGAGCGCGGCAACGAGTCGCCGGTCAGCTGTGCCGGGATGGTCAGCTTGCCATCGTCATCCAGGGATGGCTTGGTCAGCGCGGTAACGCTGTTGGCTACTGCGTTGTAGGCATCGACGAACTTCTGGATCGACGCCTTCAAACCGTCGGTGTTGGCCGCGACGGTAATGGTCGAGGTACCCGGAGCGACCAGGTTGAAGGTCATCCCGGAAACCGCTTTATCCACCGCGTTGCTTTTGCTGGTCAGCGCCATGCCGTCGACGGTGAAGCTAGCATCCACTGCCAGGGCGCCAATGGAACCGGCAGAGGTCGCGGTCATCGGCGAACCAGAAGCACCAACGACAGTGCTGCCGTCAATTTCCAGACCGGCAATGCCACTGAGAGAAATATCGGAGCCTGCACCGGTAGTAGTCGAGCCCACAACCAGGCGCGAGCCAAAGGAGTCGGTCACGATGTTCGCGCTGATACCCGCGCCCTTGAGCGATGCGTCGGCGTTGATCGAGTCACGTACCGACTGCAAGGTAGCACCGGCTTTTATATCGAGATTGTAGTCAGTGCCATTTTGACTGATTTTCAGGGTACCAGTCGGAATAGCACTTGTAGTACCGCCAGCGAAGGCAGCACTGGTGACTTTCGAGGAAGTCGCGAGATTCTTGACATTGACAACATAGTTGCCATTGACTGCGGTATTGCCAGCGACCGCTGTTACATACTTGCTTTCGGAAGTAGTAGCGGCATAACCAGGGAATTGCGGGTTGGTCTTGCTGCTGAGCTCGGTAATGGTGGTCCGAAAGGTCGACAACAAAGACTTCAAGGTACCCATACCAGAGATGCTTGCGGTGTTGTTCGCGGTTCCCCGGTCGATCTGAGCTTGCTTGGGTGCTTTGTCAGCGTTCACCAAGGCTTTGACGATAGCACCGGTATCGAGGCCGGAGCCTAGACCGGTACCCGGTAGAATTGGACTTGCCATGGAGATCTCCCTTCAGTGTGTCGCCGGTCTTTTGACCATTACAACGCCCAAAAGAACATAACAACAAATTTCATGCCAGCTGTCAGACTTTAGCGCTGAACAACAGGCTGCTCGCATCATTCAAACTATTGGCCAACTTCAGGACTTCTTCGTTGGGGATCTGACGGATCACCTCACCGGAGTCACTGGCAATGACCTTGACGACGACCTTGCCGGAAGGCTCGTCAATTGAGAATTCCAGGTTACGTTTGACCGATTGCACAAACTTTTCAATTTCCTGGATGGCCATTTTCAGTTTGTCCTGCTCGGCTCGCGTGTCCTTACTCTCTTCCTTGACAGTCGACAGCGCCACAACGTCCGCTTGAGGCTTCTCCACAGGCTTGTCAGCAACAGGCGTTGCCGGCTTGGCTGTTGGATAAGACAAGTTCAGCTTCATGCTCATATCCATGTCCATCACCTCTTAAAGTAAAAAAGCGAGAGAGCACGACCAGCGCACTCCCCCGCCAAAGCTTAGTCAGCTATTACTGAAGCAGTTTCAGTACAGCGGATGGCAGTTGGTTGGCCTGGGCCAGAACTGCGGTGGAAGCTTGTTGCAGAGTTTGTTGCTTGGTCATCTGTGCAGTTTCAGCAGCGAAGTCGGTATCTTGTACGCGACCCAGTGCAGCACTGGCGTTTTCGTTGATGTTCTGCAGGTTGGAGATAGTGCTGGTCAGACGGTTTTGTGCAGCACCGAGGTCAGCACGGCTGGCGTTGATGGTCGACAGAGCCGCGGTGATTGCATCGATCGAAGCCTTGGAGCTGGCTTCAGCGGTGGCGCTGTTGTTACCGGTAATGGCGATGGCGCCGGAGTTGACAGCCAGGGTAGTAGCGTCGAAGCCGGTGGCCAGAGCGATGGTGATCTGGTTGGTAGCACCAGTGTTGGAACCGACCTGGAAGGTCATGGTGCCAGCGGAACCGTCGATCAGGTTCTTGCCGTTCAAGTTGGTCGACTGGGCGATACGAGTCAGCTCGTCCGACATCGAAGCGAATTCTTTGTTCAGCGCAACACGGTCAGCAGTGCCGTTCGAGTCGTTTCGTGCTTGAACAGCCAGTTCACGCATACGTTGCAGGATGTTGGTGGATTCCTGCAGAGCGCCTTCAGCGGTCTGAGCGATGGAGATACCGTCGTTGGCGTTTTTGATCGCCATGGTCTGACCACGGATCTGCGAAGTCATACGGGTAGCGATTTGCAGGCCGGCGGCGTCGTCTTTTGCACTGTTGATTTTCAGGCCGGAAGACAGGCGAGTCATCGAAGTCGACAGAGCGTCGGAAGCGCGGTTCAGGTTCTTCTGAACGTTCAACGATGTGACGTTAGTGTTTACTGTTAAAGCCATGACGAATTCCTCGTTGGTTGGGTACTGCGGCTTCCGGCCCTGGCAACCGCCGGGTATGGCCTAGAGAACCTTCGTAATAGTTATCGTCGGCAATGCAAGTTGCTTTAGGGGATTTTCAAAAAAATTTGCCATCAGCGTGCCACCCCTCGTAAATCAAGGGCTCGGCGTTTTTAAACCGTGGAAAAATGGCGCCAGGAAAATGCCGGAGAAGACCCAGGCGCAGAGATCGCCCGGGCAGGCAGGGAATGCTTCAGCCAGCAGAGAGGGAACGCAGCACTTCAACGCATTCGTATTGCAGGTAGTCGGCCAGGGCCAGCCAGTTTTGCCCTTGCTGACATTCGAACATCAGGCCAAGCAAAGTCTCCCAATCCTGGCGCTGCGCTGGCGGCGCGGTATCGATCAGCGGCTGGATCGCCCCCATCAACTGGACCATGGTCACGGCCGTCTCGACATCGTGCCCCAGGCGAAAATCCTCGGCGCATTGCTGCAAGCGGGCGATCAGCCCCTCGATCGCGCTCATTGGCTGAACTCCGGATGGTAGGTCGTCCCGGCAATCATCGCCCCGTCCCGACTGCTGTTATAGAAGCGCACCCGCGGATGACCGGCGATAAAACGCTCCAGCTCGCACAGGTAACTGCGGAAATTGAGTTGGGTCCTGACCCGCTGACCATGCCCGTCCAGCACCCAGTGCCGGGCCGCGCCCAACTGCGGCCCCAACTCACCGTCGAGCCAGCCGGCATGCGTCTTGTTCATCGGGAAGGCAAAGTCGGCACCGAACAAGGTGACCTGCTCGGCACCCATTTTTACCGCCAGGTCCACCGCAGGATGGATCACGCTGCCGCCAACATACAACTGCGCCTTGGGCAATTGCCCGCGCATCCGCGTGTAAATCGGGCTGGCGGAATACCCCACGTAACGCGGTCCCTGCCAGAGCGCCAGAATCCGCGGATCGACCATCGGCAGATAGACCAGGGTGATGGCTGCCGATTTTTCTGGTGGAAGGTGCAGGCTGGAAATCCGGTGATCGATGCTGACCACGATATCCGGCTCGATCCCCTGTTTGAGCAACGGCCGGTAGGCGGTATCGACACAGATAAACAGAGGCCGCCGGGCCTGGGCGCGAATCTCGCGCAAGCGTTCGAAATGCCGTTCCAGGCTCGGCCCGGTGGCAATCACAAAAATCTCGCGCCCCGGCTGGCTACCGAACAGCTGCGCCACGTCACTGTCGCTGGCCACCAGCTCGGCACTCGCTTGCAGGCGTTGGGCGACCTCTGGGGAATCGGCCACGAAGTCGCGGTTATTGAAGGCCAGGTGCACCTCACTGACCAGGCGATCGCGGATCTTGGCGTTGTAGTCATCCGCCAGCACCAGCTCGGAAGGCAAGGCGAAGAACGGCAGCTGGATTTCCGTCAGGTCGCCGGCATAACCCAGTTCGACTCGAGGATCGTTCAACCAGGCCTGCTGATCGAGCAATTGCAGCACCAGCGCAAACACCGCGCCGTTCAGGATGTGCACCTGCAAGCGTTGCAGCGCCGGGTTTTCCAGCAGTATCTGCTGCAAGTCGCCCAAGCCGGTACCGTACAGATGGATCACCGGGCTGTCGGCCGGCAGGCTCGCCGCCTGGATCCGAGCTTCCGCGGTGCGATCATGGCGGCTGGTGAGCTGAATGCCGGAAATACTCAAGGTCGAACCCAGGCCTTCGACCAGATCCGCCTGCAACCCAGCACTGTCTTCCGCCAGCAACCGCTCGAGCAGTCGCGGCCAGCGAGCCTGTATTGCCTGGGCATTGCCCTCGAAGCTTTCGCTCATGCTGTCTCGCCTATCTTCATGCAAAAAAATAGCGCTCAGGGTACACCCTGGGCGCTATTTTTGGATGCCGCGGGATCAACTCATGGGCGATAGATAATCGCCGAGCCCCAGGACAGCCCTACGCCGAAGCCACTCAGGGCTACACGTTGCCACTTCGACTCGAGCACGTGCTTTTCCAGCAGCAGCGGAATGCTCGACGATACGGTGTTACCGGTCTCGACCATGTCCTTGATGAATTTCTCCGGCTCGCCTTCGAAACGACGCGCCACGGCATCGACGATCGCCGCACTGCCCTGGTGGATACAGAACGCATCAATCTGCTCAGCCTTCAGGCCGGACTCATCCAGCAGCTCGTTCAAATGCGCCGGGACTTTCAGCAGGGCAAAGTTGAACACCTGGCGGCCATTCATGAAAAACACGCCATCAGTGACTTTCAGGTGCGGGGCGCCGGAACCGTCGGTGCCGAACTTGGCCTTGCCCAGCTGCCAGGGAGCGTCTTCGCCCATCCAGGTAGCGGTCGCCGCATCGCCGAACAGCATGGTGGTGTTGCGGTCTTGCGGATCGACGATCTTCGAGTAAGGGTCGGCGGTGACCAGCAGGCCGTTCTTCAGGCCCGCGGCTTCCATAAAGCCCTTGAGCGCGTAGATGCCATAGACATAACCGGAGCAGCCCAGGGAAATATCGAAGGCCGCGACGTGGGTCGGCAGGCCCAGCTTGTCCTGGACGATGGCGGCGGTGTGCGGCAGGCCTTCTTCGTCGCCGTTCTGGGTGACGACGATCAGCGCGTCGATCGACTCGCGCGACAATTGCGGGTTGTTGGCGAACAGCGCATTGACTGCTTCGACACACAGGTCCGAGGTTTCCTGCGTGGCGTCTTTACGCGGCAGGAAGGCCGAACCGATCTTGCCCAGGATGAACTCTTCATCCTTCTCGAATTTTGCACCTTGTGCGTAATTGTCTACGCCGGCTACAGGCACGTAGCTCGCAATGCTCTTTATGCCAATCATTACGGCTTCCCAATAATAAACAGCTGAATACCCCGACCACCGGACCGGGGCTGCCGACAAACAGACATCCTGGCGCCCCTGACAGGCGACAGCGGGAAGAATAAAAGGCTATCACTGCGCCGTTTACCGGCCAGGCGCCATCTCCCCGATCAATACAATACAGTGAAGATGCGCGTTATGACTCGCAGGTCACGCTATTTTGCCGAATCTGCCCTACAAACGGCTATTCGACAAATGCCCAATCCAGTGCGGTACCGCGCTTGAGGGCCTGGCGCGCGCAACGCCCGAGGACCGCATCGATGTGTTTGGGGGCCAGCCCCAGGCCCGGACGGATGGCCCTGACGTTATCGCTGCTGAACACCTCCCCCGCCGACATATCGCGGGTGACATAGAGGGAACGACGGTACAACACCGACTGCCGCTCGGCCTCGGTCGCGCCGTAACGCACCTGGCCCAGGGCCTGCCAGGCACGTTCGGTTTCCAGCACCAGGCTGTGCAGCTCCGCCGGTTCCAGGGAAAAACTCGCATCCACCCCGCCGGCGGCGCGGTCGAGGGTGAAGTGTTTCTCCACCACAGTGGCGCCCAGCGCCACGGCGGCCACGGAAACCCCGACACCCATGGAGTGGTCGGACAAACCGACCTCGCAGCCGAACAGCTGGCGCAGATGGGGAATGGTCAGGATGTTGCTGTTTTCCGGCGAAGCCGGGTAGGTGCTGGTGCATTTGAGCAGCACCAGATCCTTGCAGCCGGCCTCCCGGGCGGCGCGCACGCTTTCGTCCAGCTCGGCGATGCTGGCCATGCCGGTGGAAATGATCAGCGGCTTGCCGGTGGCCGCGACCCGACGGATCAGCGGCAGGTCGGTGTTTTCGAAACTGGCGATCTTGTAGGCCGGCACGTCGAGGCTTTCGAGGAAGTCCACCGCGCTCTCATCGAACGGCGTGGAGAACGCCAGCATCCCCAGTTCCCTGGCGCGGGCGAAGATCGGCGCGTGCCACTGCCAGGGGGTGTGGGCCTTTTCATACAGGGCATACAGCGAAGAGCCGGCCCAGAGACTGGCCGGATCCTTGATGAAGAACTCGCCGTGGTCCAGGTCCAGGGTCATGGTGTCGGCGGTATAGGTCTGCAACTTCAAGGCATGGGCGCCGGCCTTGGCCGCGGCCTCGACGATCTGCAGGGCAACGTCCAGCGACTGGTTATGGTTGCCGCTCATCTCGGCAATGATGAACGGCGGCGAGCCGGCGCCGATCGAGCGCGAGCCGATCTTGAAACTAGTCATTGGGGTTTTCCTTCGATTCACGCGTAAATTCGCCAATGGCCGGTCCATCACCGGCACAAGGCAATGGGTTGCCAGTCATCTCGAACAGGGCTGCCGCCACCCGCGATGCACCCTGCCCGTCCACCAGCTGCCGGGAGCGCTGCGCCAGGCTCTGGCGCAACGGGTAATCGCCAACGAGCGCTGCGACCGCCTGGCGGATCTGCTCGACACTCACCTGCTCGCTGGGCCCCAGGTAGACATGCACGCCCGCCTCGGCCAGCAGCCGGGCATTGGCCTCTTGATTGCCGGCCACGCTGATGCACAGGGTCGGCAGGCCCAGGGCGGCGCGCTCCCAACTGGTGCCGCCACCGGCGCCGATAAACAAGTCCGCCTCGGCCATCAAGCGGGAAAAATCGCTGACATAGGCGTGCAAACGCCAATGCCCGCGACCGGCCGCCAGTTCCTGCATCTGCGCCCAGGCCGGGTTGCCGGCCCCGGCGACAAAATCCACCCGCAGGTCGTCGAACGCACTCAAGGCCAGCATCGCCTTGTGGGTCTGGCTGGCCGCATCGAAACCGCCGAAATTCACCAGCACCCGACGCGCTTGCTCGCGAATGGCGATCGGCGGACAACGGAACTCCTCGCGCAGCAAGGCGAAGTGCGGCCCCAGCAGCGCCCGGCACTCGGCGTCGATCAGGCCGGCATAGGCCTGGGGCGTGCCGCTGAAGTTCTGGTCGAGCAACAGATCGACCCCGTGCCGCCGGTTGGCCAGGTCATCGATGGCGGCAATCCGTGGCGCCCATTGCCGCGCCGCCTGCTGCCACTGCCGGTCGAGGCCGTAGTGATCGACCAGCACCCAATCGAATCGCGGCTGATCCTGCAACGCTGCCCGCAAGGCGGTGATATCCGCCTGCCAGGGCAGCGGCGCCTCAATGTCCTGCGCGCATTCCCCCGAATAACTCGCCGGCAGGGCGAACGTCTGAAAACCCAGTCCGGCCAGGCGGTCCAATGGCTGCCCGGGCAAGCTTCGGCAAGCGAAAGCCACTGTGGCGCCCTGCTCGCGCAAGGCCCAGGCCAAGGTCAGGCAGCGGGCGATATGGCCGCTGCCAATGGCCGGTGAGGCGTCGGCCCGGATCAGCACTCTCACTCCAGCTCTCCACCGGCTTTCAGCGCCCTGTAGAGATATTGCGCGCGCAACCAGTCTTCTTCGGTGTCGATGTCCTGGACCAGATGGCGCGGCAGGATCACCGGCAGGCTGAGCGAGGAAAACATCAGGTCGCCGCGCAACCAGGCCTCACTGCGCCCCCAATAGAACTGCCCGGCGTCCTGATAGGCCGTCGGCAGGTCCTGAGAGCGGGTACCGCTGAACTCCGGGTGGAGCGCCGTCAACGAGCCTTGGTCATCGAAGACCAGGGCCCGCTGCACCGGGAAGGCAAAGCTGCAAATGGAAAAGGCAAACGACTTTCCAGGATGAGCATCCAGCGCTACGAAACCCTGGCGCAAGTAACGTGCCTGCAACAAGGGGGCGGTGGCGTAGATGCAGCAGGCGTAATCGAACACCTCGCCGCGCTCTTGCAATACATTCAAGGCATGCACGATCACAGGTGCCGTGCCGATGAAATCGTTTGCCAGCTCCGCCGGCCGCATAAAGGGCACTGTAGCGCCGCAAGCCTGGGCCAGTTCTGCGATTTCCGGATCGTCGGTACTGACCAGTACCTGATCGAATAACCCCGACGCCTGCGCCGTGGCTATCGATCGCGCAAGCATTGGCACACCATTGAAAGGTTTGAGGTTTTTGTTCGCTATACGCTTGCTGCCGCCTCGGGCGGGAATGATCGCGATGGCACTCAAGACTCGACATGCTCCAGAACAAGCTGGCGTAATTGCTCCACCACATACTCCTGCTGTCCATCGTCCAGCGCTGGAAACAGCGGCAGGCTGATGGCCTCGGCGTAGTAGCGTTCAGCTTCGGGAAAGTCACCCGCGGCAAACCCCAGGTCACGGTAGTACGGATGCAGATGCACCGGAATGTAATGCAAGTTGACCCCTATCCCGGCCTCGCGCAACGCCTCGAATACCGCGCGATGGGAACGACGGATACGCTCGGGCTGCAAGCGCACCACATACAGGTGCCACGACGACTGCGCCTGCTCCTGAGCCTGCGGCAGCGTCACCGGCAGATCGGCCAGCAGACGGTCATAACGGGCGGCTAGTTGTTGGCGCCGGGCGAGGAAACCATCGAGCTTGTCCAGTTGGGACAGCCCCAACGCCGCCTGCAGGTCGGTGATACGGTAATTGAACCCCAACTCGATCTGCTGGTAGTACCAGGAACTGTGGCAGGGCTCGGTCATCTGCGCCGGATCGCGGGTCATGCCGTGGCTGCGTAAACGCCGCAGGCGATTGGCCAGTTGTGGACTGTTGGTCATCACCATGCCGCCCTCGGCGCTGGTGATGATTTTCACCGGGTGGAAACTGAATACCGTCATTGCGGCGAACTCGCCACAACCCACCGGGCGTCCGGCATAGGACGCACCCACAGCGTGGGCAGCATCCTCGATCAGTACGAAGCCATAACGCTGCGCCAGTTCCGCCATCGTCCGCATGTCGCAGCTTTGTCCGGAGAACGCCACCGCCACCACCACCTTGGGCAGTCTGCCCGTGCGCTCGGCGGCCTCAAGCTTGTGCGCCAATGCCCGGGCATCCATGTTCCAGGTGTGCGGGTCGATATCGACGAAGTCCACCTCGGCGCCGCAATAACGTCCGCAGTTGGCCGAGGCGAGGAAGGTATTGGGCGTGGTCCACAGCCGGTCCCCCGGCCCCAGACCGGCGGCCAGGCAGGCGATGTGCAAGGCCGCCGTGGCATTGCACACCGCCACGCCATGGCCGGCCTCGCAGCGAGCGGCCATGGCCTGCTCGAAGCGCTCGATGGTCGGTCCCTGGGTCAGCCAATCGGACCGTAGTACCGCCACCACCGCGTCGATGTCCGCCTGGTCGATACTCTGGCGTGCGTAGGGAATCATACTGACAACCCGACACGCAGCCCGGCAATCCGGCCCACCGAAAGGAAATGCGGGTCGCGCACGGACATCACCCGCTTGGGTTGGTATTGCTCCAGCAGACTCCGGATGAAATTGCGCCCGTGGCAACCGGTGCCGCCGGAGATGAGAATCGATTTACCGTTGAACATGCTTTGAATCCTTTTACCTGTCAGCCAGGCTTATGCAATCAGTTGCGCCCAGTCGACACTGGCAGGAGCGCCAGGAGTGAAGCCCTTGCCGGTCCGGCTCAGGTTCTGGTTGTAGGCCACATCGTGTTCGAAGCGCGCCTGCCATTTGTCACGCAGCGCCGCCGCGACCTGGGTATCGTCCGCCAGGATGCCCGGATGGAGGATCTGCACCTGCGGGGTCCAGACCGTCAATAGGCCGGCATCGGCCACTTTCAGGCACAGGTCGACATCAGCGAATGCCTCGGCGAAGTGTTCTTCGTCCAGGCCACCGACGGCGTTGTAGACCTCCTTGCGAATCATCAGGCAGGCGCCGGAGACCGCCGAATAGTTCTGCTCGGCGAGCAAGCCGTTCAGGTAGCCGCTGGCGCCTTTCGGCTCACCGGCGAACGCCGCCCCCAGATGCCCGTTCAACCCGAGAACCAGGCCAGCCGAGGTGGTCGCGCCCTTGGCGTCGACCAGGCGCGCGCCGACAATCCCCACCTCCGGCCGCTGCGCCTGATTGAGCAGGCTCTCCATCCAGTCGGCATTGACCACTTCGCCGTCGGCCGCCAGCAGCACCAGGTATTCGCCCCGGGCCTCCTGGCTCGCCGCATTGTACAGCGCCGAGGCGCTCAGGCGCCGCGGGCTGCGCAGCACGCGGATACGATCGCCCTTCTGCTCCAGGCTGGCGAGCCAGCTGGCCAACTCTTCGGACTGGCTATGGTTGTCGGCGATGACCACTTCGTAGCGCTGGTAGCGCGTGCGTTGCAGCACGCTGACCAGGCAACGCTGCAGCTGCTCCAGGTTGTCCTCGCTGCGCAGGATGATCGAGGCCAGCGGACGCTCGGCATGGCCGTAGTTGATCTGGTAGACCCCAGGCTGCGCCGCGCTGACCTGGGCCCGGTAGCCACGGTTGCCCAGATGACGGGTCAACGCCTGGCTTTGTTGGGTGTTCTCCTCCACCTCCGCGGCCTGGCCGATCAACAGCGGCTCGGCCAGATGGGCCAGGCCGGCCAGCCCGCCGTCTTCGATCAGGCGCAGCAGCAGGTCGTACTCCATGGCCTGTGGAAAGGCTGCCGAATAACCGCCGGCAGCCACCAGTACATCACGGCGAATCAGCCAGTGGCCGGCCATCAGGTCCGGCACGCTTTGTAGCAGGTCGAGGTTGACGCCCGGGCGGAACACATCCTTCAGCGTGCCATCGGCGCCGTAGTGGATTTCATCCATGGCCACCGCGCGGCAACCTTCGGCGTCGAGCAGTTCCAGGCTGGCGCGCAACAGGCCGCTGGCGGTGAAACGCTCGCCGGCACGGGCCAGGAGCAACCAGTCACGGGAGGACTGCGCCGCGACCTGGTTGATGCGCTCCACATAGTTGCTGGTGCTGACCTTGACGAAATGCACGGTGTCCTGGGCGGTGGTGGTCGCCGGCAGGTCGCCCGTGGTGAAGACCACCACCTGGAAGGACCGACAATGGCCGTTGACCAGGCTGTCGAAGGTCGCCTGCAGCTTGACCATGTCCGCGTCGAGGTCGAGCAGCAGGATGCCGAAGCTCGGACCACCGTTGTGCCGGGCCAGGTGCTCGTTGATCGCCTTGAGCTGCTGCGCCTCGGGGTTGCGCGCCTCCAGCCATTTCAGCAGGCGCCCCGAAGGCATGTTCTCCAGCAGCCCCGGGCTGTCCTGGAAAGGCAGCGACGCCAGGCGCTCGGCCCAGGCCTGCAATTTGCGGGCATCGTTCTGCTCCTGCAGGTCCAGCCCCTCGCAAGCCTGCAGCGAGGCCGCCAGACGCTGGACCACCTCAAGGTTGAACAGGTTGCACGACAGCGCCTCCCACAGGCGGCTGCGCAGGGTACGGTCGGTGTCGTTGGGTTGTACCTGCATCAGTTCCTGCTGCTTGAGCAGCACGCTTTCGAGCTCCTGCAGTTGCAGGCGGCCGGCCGGCATCCCATGCATGAGGAATTCGAACTCGGTCAACAAGTCGAACATCGGCTTGTTGTAGAACGGCATCTCGACGAACTGCTCCGGGCCGAACGAACGCACCGGCTCGGCCCCCGGCTCGGCCCCCGGCTCGACCCAGGCCGAACGGAAAATCATCTTGCCGTTGAGCGAGCGCCCGGTGAGCAGGCACTCGGCCATGGCCCTGAAGCTGTCCAGGGCAAGCTGCTTGGCCTGTTGCGGCCCCTGGGCGCTCAAGCCGGTGGGCAACGACGCCAGGAACCCGGCGAACGCCTCGCGCTGGGCCACCGACTTGGCGTCGCCGTAGGTCAGCACCGTCAACACATCGGTGTTGTGCTCCGAGGCGTTGTAGTTGACCTCCCGCACGGCGAACGGGATCGGCAGGATCCGTGCCTTGGCCGAGGCCAGCAGGAAGAAGGTATGGCCGATTTCCTGCCATTCGAAGCTGGTCCCCGGCGGCAGCAGGCTGTACCACTGTTGCAGCAGGTCGGTGCGGGTCACCGCGTAGAACGGCGGCAGGAAATGGCTCATGAACGCCATGACCCGCTCGCCGGCATCTTCCGAGGCGTAGTCCTCGATCACCCGGCAATCGCGCCGGTAGTAGTTCACCTCGGCGGCGCGGGCCAGGTACATCATCCCGTAGCCATGGCACAGGCCGTAGTCGGGGTTGGCTTCGAGAAACTCCACCGACTCGGTCAGCGCGCCATGGAGCAGGAAGTCGTCGTCGGCGGCAAATACCATGTACGGCGTGGTCACCTGCCCGACACCGTAGGTGAGCTTGTCCTGCAGGCCCTTGTAGGTGTACTGCGGCAGATGCCGGTAGTCGACCTGGGGGAACTGCTCGGCCAGGCTTTCGTCGGCGTACTGCGAAGAGTCCAGCACCAGGATCTTGCAGGGGTAGGTGCTGTAGTACTGCAAGGTACGGCGCAAGAACGCCTTGCGATTGTGGGACATCACCACCAGCGTGAAACGCCCGCTCAACGGTGCGCTAGTGTTTTGAGCCTTGTCTTGAACCTGCATCAGTGTTTCCCCACAACCGGCAAAGTGCTGTTACCTGCAAACCATTGAATTCAACGAACGCGACGCAGATAGCCATCCGGCGCCACGGTGATCAGCAGCTTGTTCTGCATCTGGTAGTCGATCTCGAAGTCGCGATTCTCTTCCAGGTAGGCCCAGACCGCGGTTTTCGGGTTGTCGCCCGGGCCCCATGGACGGTCCGGGAAGAAGTCCGCCGGCATGTCCTCGACCACGGTGTCCATCACCACGCAGTAGCTGTCCACCGACACCAGCGGCGCGTACAAACGCAGCTCCTCGAGCACGTGCTCGTGGGTGTGGTTGGAGTCGAGTACCAGAATCACTTTTTTGCCTTCAGCGGCGGCGCGCACCTTGGCGGCGATTACCGGATCGATGCTCGAGCCTTCGATCATCTTGATGCGCTTGCTCATCGGATGGCTTTCGATGGCTTCGCGGTTATGGGCGCGGATATCCAGGTCGATGCCCAGCACTTCGCCGTGGCCCTGCAGTTCGAGCAGCGAGGCGTAGTAGATGATCGAGCCGCCGTGGGCGATGCCGCATTCGATCACCAGGTCCGGCTTGACCCGCCAGATGATCTCCTGCATGGCCATCATGTCCTGGGGCAGCTGGATGATCGGGCGGCCCATCCAGGAGAAGTGATAGCTGTACTTGTGGCCGGCGGACTCGTTGAAGAAGTCGCGCGCCAGGCCCTTGAGTTTCTGGTCTTCGCCCTGGGCGCGGATCTGCTCCTGACACTCGGCTTCGAAGGCTTGGATAATGCTGTTGTCGGTCATGGTCGGGTCTCAATAAACATCATTTGAACCAAGCGCTGTCGACTGCGTGATAGACATAACGCCCATCGGTCATGCGCTTGATTTCGTCGAGATAGTTGGAATTCATCACAAACAGCTGGGCGCCCTCGGGCAAGGTCGCCATGGCCTCTTCGGGGGACGACACACGGGCGCCGCTCAGGGGCAGATAACGGCCCTGCTTGGCCGGATTGATATCCACCACCTGGTCCACCGAAACGCCCGCGCGCTGCAGGAACAACGAATAGATCACACCCTTGGAAGACGCGCCCCAGATCGCCGAGCCCGATTCGGGTTGGGCCTGGATGATCTGCTTGGCGCGCTCGAGGCTGGCGGTGAAATCCAGCGGCATCTCCAGGCGCTCGACCGGTGTCTCGCCGGGCTCGCGCAAGGTGCCGAGGTCGGCCACCACGTACAGGTACTGGCCGCCAAACAGGTGGCCGGCTTCGTGCACTGTGCCGAACATCCGGCGCAGGTCGTCCAGGCGGAAGTAGTTGACGTGCTCGTAGAACACGTCGAACCAGGCGCGATGCTCGACGATCCAGTCGAAGCACGGCACTTCGATGTAGATCTGCCCGCCCTGGTTGGCCTCGGCCATCTGTGCCAGGAACGCCCGCGGGTCGGCGATATGCTCCAGCACATGGCGCAACACCACGGCATCGGCCGACAGGCCCAGGCCAGAGGTAAAGGGCGCCTTGATCACATCGGCGTTATCGCCTTCGTAGGCCGGGTCGATGCCGGTGATGCGATAGCCCCGCTCACGCAGCAGCTCAAGGAAATAGCCCTTGCCGCAACCGACCTCGATCAGCTCGCGGCCCTTGAAATGCCGGGCGATGATGCCCTCGACATCCAGCAGGTGACGCTGGAACTGCGCCGAATGGGCCTGCTCGTTCTGGTAGTCGCTGTCGTAGCTCAACTTGTCGGGGTCGAAGGCCTGGTTGAAGATCAGGCCGCTCTCCTCGTCCTGCACCAGCACCATGTCGGCACAGGCCGACGCCCTGGCGCTCTGCGCGTCGGCGAAGGTGCGATTCTGCAGCACCGGCAGGTCCATGACCCGATACAACTCATGCCCCATGTTCTGCTCCCAATAGTTGTTGCAGGCGCTGGTTCGCCCCCCAGAACGCCATGGGCTCGTGGGCGGGATAGGGGTAATGCCCCAGGTTCAGGCGGATCATCGAGCCGCGCTCGCGCACTCGTCGTTCGACCAGCGCACGAACCGATATCGGCTGGCCGCTGGAACAGTTGACCACCCCGGAAAAATCCCGCCGCTGCAGCAACGCCGCCAGGCTGGCGGCGGCGTCTTCGATGGCCAGGTAATCGCGCAGCTGTTCGCCGGCGGACATGTCGAACACCGCATCGCCGGCGTCGATCGCCCGGTCCAGGGCGGCCAGCAGGCTGTTGGGGTTCTGCCCGGCGCCATGCAGGTAGAACAGCCGCGCCCATTGCAGGGTGAAAGGCCGTTGCTGCTGCAGGTTTTCCAGGAACAGCCGCAGGCTGTGCTTGGCCAACCCATAGGGATTGCTCGGCTGCGCCGGCGTCTGCTCGTCGAGCGGACCGCTCTGCATACCGTATTCGAAACAGGTGCCGGTGATCATGACCTGGGGCACGCCCGCTTCGACTGCCGCCTTGATGAACCGGTAGTCGGCCATCAGGTTGTGCTCGAAGTGGAACAGCGCCTTGTAATTCGGCAGCCCCGGCCAGGCCAGGTGCGCCAGGGCATCGACGCCCTCGACCAGAGCGGCGATATCGGTGTCGGCGGCATGCACGTCCGCGGCCACCCGCTCCACCGCTCCAGCCCAGGGCATGGCGACCAGCTTTTGTGGGTCACGGGCCAGCGCCCGCACCTGGCAGCCGCGGGCCAGTAAGGCGGCGACCAGATGCCGGCCGACAAACCCGCTGGCCCCGGTGACCAGTACCTTCAGGCCACTCACAACAGCTTCAACTCGGGCACGGCGATCACGAAACGTCCGCCCCACTGGCGAACGTGGGCCAGTTGCTCGCTGACTTCCGACAGCAGGTTCCACGGCAGCACCAGTACATAGTCCGGACGCTCGCTGTCGATACGCTCGGGCGCGACTACCGGAATTCGGCTGCCGGGCAGGAACTTGCCCTGCTTGTGCGGGCTGGCGTCGGCGACCCAGGCCAGCAGGTCCGGCTTGATCCCGGCGTAATTGAGCAAAGTGTTGCCCTTGGCCGCGGCGCCGTAACCCACCACGCGCTTGCCTTCGGCCTTGGCCTGGAGCAGGAAGCGCAACAGGTCATGCTTGATGCGTTCCGCAGCGGGTGCCAGCGTGGCGTAGAACTCGGGGGTCTTCACGCCCGCGTCGAACTCGGTTTGCAACTGCTGCTGCACCGCCGGTTGCACGGCGCGGCGTTCGCCGTCCTTGCGCTGGACGAAAACCCGTAGCGAACCACCATGGGTGGTCAACTGGCTGACGTCGAAGACTTCCAGTCCGTTGCGCTCGCACAGTGCCTGCACGGCGGTCAGGGACAGATAGGAATAGTGTTCGTGATAGAGCGTGTCGAACTGCGCGCCGGCCATCAGCGTCAGCAGTTGCGGGAATTCGAAGGTGGCCACGCCGGTCGGCTTGAGCAGCGTCGCGAAACCGCCGAGGAAATCGTTGATGTCCGGTACATGGGCCAGCACATTGTTGGCCGCCATCAGGTCGGCGGCCCAGCCTTGGTTTTTCAGCTGCGCGGCAGTGTCGCGACCGAAGAACAGCTCACGAATCTCCAGGCCTTTTTCCCGCGCGGCTTGCGCGGTGCTGCGGGTCGGCTCGACGCCCAGGCACTTGATCCCGCGAGCGGCCACGTACTGCAACAGGTAACCGTCGTTGGCGGCGACTTCCACCACACGGCTGTCAGCCATCAAGCCAAAGCGCTCGACCATCTCGGCCACATAGCGCTCGGCGTGGGCCAGCCAAGTGCTGGAGAACGAGCTGAAGTAGGCGTACTCGGCATCGAACAGGCTTTCGGCGCTGGTGTAGTCCTCGGTCTGTACCAGCCAGCAGGCCTGGCACACCTGGACTTTCAGCGGCACCCACTGCTCGGCCTGCTCGAGTTGTTCGGCCCGCAGGTAGGCGTTGGACGGCGGCGAGGTGCCCAGGTCGATCAGAGGCAGGCGTAGCGGGGAGCCACAACCGCGGCAGTTCATAAACGCACTCCAGCGAACTCGGCATCGAGCCAGGGATGGCTGGCATCCCTGGCCGACAGATTATTGACAGGCAGCGGCCAGCTTATCGCCAGGCGCGGGTCGAGCACCGACAGCCCGGCCTCATGCTCCGGGGCGTAATCGGCGCTGTGCAGATAGAGCAGCTCGGCGTCGTCGGTGAGGGTCTGAAAACCGTGGGCGAATCCGGCCGGGATCAGCAGGCTACGGCCATCGCCGGCCTTCAAGTGCTCGGCGTGCCAGTGCAGAAAGGTTTCGGAGTCCGGACGCAGATCCACCGCCACATCCCACACCTCGCCGCGCAGGCAGGTAATCAGCTTGGCTTCCGGCGCATTGGCGTTCTGGTAATGCAGACCGCGCACACTGCCCTTCTCACGGGTACAGGAATGGTTGATCTGGCGGATATGAAACTCGCTGCCGAATGCACTCAGACTGCCTTCGCAGAACAGCCGGGCGAAATGTCCGCGCTGATCTTCGAAGCGCTTGTGCTGGACGCTGAACAGCCCGGCCAGCGGCAGCTGCTTCAAGGAAAACTCGCTCACAGCGCCCCCCGATAGAGGTTCAACTGGTCCAGGGTGACGGCGCGCATGTCGTCGCCACGCTGCCAGGCCAGGTGCCAGTCCAGGGTCTGCGCCAGGCATTGCTGCAGCGACCAGCGCGGTTGCCAGGCCAGCAGCTGGCGTGCGCGGCTGCTGTCCAGGCGCAGCAGGCCGGCTTCGTGCAGCTCGCTCGGTTCGATGCGCAAGCCTGGGGCCGCCGGCCAGCGCGCGGCCAGCAACTCGACCACTTCGCCGACGCTGCACATGTCCGCTTCGCTTGGCCCGAAGTTCCAGGCCCCGGCGAACCGCGGCCCTTGTTCGTAGAGCCCGGCGGCCAGTTGCAGGTAGCCGGCCAGTGGCTCCAGGGCGTGCTGCCATGGGCGCACCGCCTGCGGGTAGCGCAGAGTTACCGGCTCGTCGGCCGACCAGGCCTTGAGCACATCGGGAATCAACCGTTCAGGAGCAAAGTCGCCACCGCCCAGCACGTTGCCGGCGCGCGCCGTGGCCAGGGCCAGGCCATGCTCGGCATGGCGCTCGGCCGGGAAGAATGAAGCGGCATAGGACTGCGCCAGCAACTCGCAGCACGCCTTGCTGCTGCTGTAGGGGTCATGCCCGCCCAGGGCTTCGTTTTCACGGTACGGCCACAGCCATTCCTGATTGGCGTAGACCTTGTCGGTGGTCACCAGCACGCAGGCACGCACGCCGCCGACCTGACGGATCGCTTCCAGCAGGTTGAGGGTGCCCATCACGTTGCTGGAGTAAGTACCCAGCGGGTCGCGATAGCCTTCGCGCACCAGCGGCTGCGCCGCCAGGTGCAGGACGATTTCCGGCTGCGTCTCGGCGATCAGCTCCAGCAAGGCGCCGAGGTCGCGCAGGTCGCCACGCTGGTCGTTGATACCCTCGGCGACCCGCGCCAGCTCGAACAGGCTCGGCTCGGTCGCAGGGTCCAGGGAGAAGCCACTGACTTCGGCCCCCAGGCTGTGCAGCCACAGGCTCAGCCAGCTGCCCTTGAAACCGGTGTGGCCGGTCAGCAAAACCCGCTTGCCACGCCAGAATTGCGCGCTCAGGCCCACTGCTTCCATGGGGCCTCCCCGCTCTGCCAGAGCTGCTCCAGGTGGTTCTTGTCACGCAGGGTGTCCATCGGATGCCAGAAGCCGTCGTGCTGGAAGGCATGCAATTGGCCTTGCCGCGCCAGGGTGGTCAGCGGCTCGGCTTCCCACACCGTGTCGTCGGCCGTCAGCAGCGGCAACACCTTGGGTGACAGCACGAAAAAGCCGCCATTGATCCAGCCACCGTCACCACGGGGCTTTTCGGTAAAGCCCAGGACGCTGTCGCCGTCGCGCTCCAGGGCGCCGTAACGGCCAGGCGGCTGCACCGCCGTGACGGTCGCGTGCTTGCCATGGGCCAGGTGGAAGTCCACCAGGGCGCCGATATTCAGGTCGGAAACGCCGTCGCCGTAGGTAAAGCAGAAGGCTTCTTCGTTCTCCAGGTAGCGCCCGGCCCGGCGCAGACGGCCACCGGTCATGGTTTCCTCACCGGTGTCGATCAGGGTCACGCGCCAGGGCTCGCTGTAGTTCTGGTGAACGTCCATGCGGTTTTCCCGCATGTCGAAGGTGACGTCGGAGGTGTGCAGGAAGTAGTTGGCGAAGAAATCCTTGATCGCGTACCCCTTGTAGCCCAGACAGATCACGAAGTCGTGAATACCGTGGGCGGAGTACTGCTTCATGATGTGCCAGAGAATTGGCTTGCCGCCGATCTCGATCATCGGCTTGGGCTTGAGATGGGACTCTTCGCTGATGCGCGTGCCCAGGCCACCCGCCAAAATAACTGCCTTCATCGTCTCCCCTCTTGTTCCTCACAGGGCCCTGCCAAGCTGCAGCGAGCTTTTTGCGGGCCTTCTGGATAAAACCTTGTGCCGTTGGCGGCGCCTTCCTTTCAGCGGAAACGCTCGTTTTATGGCGATATCGAGGGGGGCTTGCAGGAAACGCGCCAGCTCCTGGCGGGGCTGACGCATGACCTCGGCGTCGCGAATCAGAGTGGGTAACGCAACGGATCGTAGGCTTGAGCAGCAAAAAACCGGGATAACCGCCATAAAAAAGCCAGGCATCGAAAGCCTGGCTTTTTGTCCCCGCAGACCCTGTCAGTCCGGCAACCAGCCCTTCATCCACAGATTCAGGTTATTGCCCCGCAACATGTAATCGCGCAGCACGTGCTCACGCAGCGCATCGCCCATGCGGTAGCTGGCAGCGGGATCGGCCAGGTGCATGCGGATCGCTTCGATCCATTCCTGGGTGCTGTTGCTGACGACCTTGGTACACGGCAGGTAGCCGCGATAGGCCGCGGTGTCGGTGCAGATCACCGGATAACCGCAGGCGCCGTATTCCAGCAGGCGCAGGTTGCTCTTGCAGTCGTTGAAGATGTGGAACTCCAGCGGCGCCAGGGCCAGGTCGAGGTTGAGGCTGGCCAACCTGTACGGGTAAGCCTGCAGACTGATCAAGGCGTGGAACTCGTGGACATACGGCCGCAGTTCGTCCGGGCACATGCCGAAGAACACCCATTCGACTTCATTAGCCAGTTCGCGCACCACCTCGGCGATGACTTCCAGGTCGCCGGTGTGGCTGGTCCCCCCTCCCCAGCCCACCCGCGGCTTGCTTGAGGTACCACGGCGGCTGGTCAGGCTGCCCCAGGGGTCGACCGGCAGCATGTTCGGCACGATCCGGATGTCGCTGTGCATGCCCGACAGCGCATCGGCCAGCGGCTGCGTGGTGACCACCACCCGATCGCACAGGGCGATGCCCTGGCGCAGCATGGCTTCGGTGTTGCCCGGCTGGTTGCGCGCGAGCATGTTTTTCTTCGGCGCGCTGACCACATAGTCGTCCAGCTCGAATACCCGCAGGGCGCTGGAGTACTTTTTCATGCGCAGGATGTCGCTCGCCGCCCCGTCGCTGTAGCGGCACTGCAAGATGATCGAGTCGGGATCCAAGCGCTGGATTTCCACGTTCGCGGGAGACTCATGGGCCACTCGACCGATCAGCCGCCCCTCCTCCTCCAGCGCCGTCAGCGGCGCCATTACCCGATAATGGCCCACCGCCTGGTTGTTCACCGGCAAGCCGAGCACCAATGGCAAGGCCCGGGTCGAGAACGGATTCCAGTTATCGCGCAGCCCCACTTCCAGGCTGAAGCTGGAATAACCCAGGCTCAGGGCCGGGTTGTAGGCCGGGTCACGGGCGACCTGGGGCATCCAGCTGCGATAGAAGGTGTCTTCCTGTGCCTCCAGCTCTTCGGGCTCCTGCGGCGGCGTTTCGACCGGTGCCAGCACCAGGCTGGCATAGGGCGTCCAGACCACCAGGTAGCCGTCGCGATTGATCCGCAGGCACAGGTCGACATCACTCAGGCCCTGGGAATAGTTGACCTCATCCAGCCCGCCGACACTGTCGAATACCTCCTTGCGCACCAGCAGGCAGTCGCCGCTGACCGCGCTCCAGCTCTGCGGCACTTGCAAGCGCTGCATGTAACCGCGGGCGCTGGCGGCCTCGCCATGGAACGGCGAACTGGCGGCTCCAGCCAGGCCGAGGATCAACCCGGCATGCACGATCGAGCCGTCCGGCCCGAGTATTCGCGCGCCCACCACCCCCACTTCCGGGCGCCGGGCGTGGTTGAGCAGTTCGTCCAGCCAGTCGCCGGAGCAGATCAAGGCATTGGCGTCGAGCAACAGCAGGTATTCGCCGCGCGCCTGTTGCGCCGCGTAATTACGGACCGCCGCCGCAGTGCCGCGGCCGGCAAACGGCAACACCCGCAACATGTCGGCACCGAGCTGCGCCATGGCCTCCAGCCACGCGGCCATGGCCGGGTCGCGGCTGCCGCTGTCGACGATCAGGATCTCGTAATGGCTGTAGGCGGTCTTTTCGATCAGGCTTTCGGTGCAGCGCTGCAAGGCCGCCAGCGAATCGCCAGCCTGGATGATGATCGACACCAACGGCCGCTGCGGGAACAGGTAATCGATGCGGTTGAGCAGCGGCAATTCGTCGTGGCTGATGCGGTGCTCCACGCCAATCCTGTCCAGATGCGCACCGACCAGGCCGGCGTTGCCCTCGATCACTACGGGCAGCGACAGCCAGTCGGCGAAATTGAACGGGCTCTCGACCTGGATTTCGGCAATGTGTTCGATGGTCTGCGGCCCCGCCTCTTCCACCAGGCGCCACAGCACGTCATGGGGGGCCAGTTCGCCAAAGGCAGGGTCGAAACCGCCCTGGGTCAGAAAGCGCTGGCGCTCGAATGCCAGCGTCCGGCCGACGTAGGGGTAACCGCGCATCAGGTCGAGGTTGAAATCAGGCTTGAACACCGGATCGCTGGAGTCGCCTTTGACCAGCGCGCCTTCGTCGCTGTAGACGCACAGCGCGCCCGGGCTCGCGGCAATGCGTTCGGCAAGGATCAGCAGCGCCGACTCCTTCAAGGTGTCACCCGCGCGCAGCAAGTAAAACCAGTGGCAACCTTCCAGCTGCGGCACCAGCGCATTGAGCTGCTGTGGCCACTGCGCCTCCAGCGGCAGTTGCAGCACGCGTTCGTGCTCCGCGCACTCGGCATTGGACAGGACCAGGATCGCCTGCGGCGCATACAGCTGCCGCGCCAGGCTCTGCAGGGTCGACTCCAGGGCCACGCCATCGGCGTCCACGTCGATCACGACGGGCACGATCTGCGGCCGTGTCGGCCAGCTGGCGATGCGCTGTGGCAGGTGGCGTTTCTCGGTGTCGGTAAAACGCCGGATCGCCAACCACTCCTTGTAGAACTCGGCGTAACTTTCACTCTCGCCGCCGACTCGGCCATTGACCACCGTACTGCGGTTGCCCAGTACCCGGGTCACGCACAGCTCGTCCCACTGCCAACCGGGCTGCGCCATGTTCTCTAGGTCCACATAGCGTACCCAGCCCTCGGCCGGGGCCGACTCGCCGCTGCGCGCAGCGAGCATCTGCGCCAGCCAGTCCCACTCAAGTTTCGCCACGCGCTGCACTTGCGGCTGTTTGCTCAGGCGCTCCAGGTACAGGCGCTCGGTGCTCAGCACGGTATTGAGCAGCGCCAGGTTGCCACGCCGCATCAGGCACACGAACAGCGCCAGATCCAACAGCGCGACAAACCCCGCGCCCTCTTGCGTCAGGGCTGGCAACAGCTCCAGCACGTCGACACGGCGCATCAGGGTCGAACTGAAATTACCGAGGAAGTGGCGCGGCGTGCTCTCGAGGATCGCCAGCATGTCGTCGCCCTTGAGCATCGCGTCGTTCGGCGACAGCCGGGCATTCTCGACCCGCGGCGGCAGAATGAAATTGCCAGCGTCGCTCAACACCCGCAAACCGCAGACCAGATTGATCTCGGGGTGATCGGCCAACACCTGCGCCTGCATGGCAATGCAGGGAGCGAACAGACGGTCATCGTCGCAGAGGATCTTGATCAGTTCGCCCCGCGCCTCTTCGACACAGCGCAGCAGGTTTTTCTGCATGCCCAGGCACTGCGGGTTGCGCAGATAACGCACCGGATGGGGCGGCTCGACGATGGCCTCGACCGCCTGACGGATCTCATCGCCAGCCGAGTCGTCGCAGATGACGATTTCGATCCGCTCCCAGGTCTGGGCCAGCGCACTCTCGAACGCCTGGCTGAAGAAGCGCGGATTGAAGGCAGGGATGACGATGCTGACTAGCGGGCGTTGATTCACGACAGGAAACTCTCGAGCGGCGGGCCCGGCCTGGTCAGGCGGGCCGCGGAACCGCTTAATGAAGACGGTTGGCGGCTCGGCGGTGCGGCCGCGCTCACAGGAGCGCGACCGGGCTCAGGCTCAGACCTTGTTGAACAGGCCCAGCTGGGCAATCTTGCTGAAGGCCAGTTGCGAGGCTTGCAGCATGGTCTGTTGCAGGGTCAGGCGGGTCATCACCTCGGCCGGGTCGGAATCGCGGATTGCCGACTGGGTCTGGGTATTGGCGGCGCTCAGGCTCATGTTGGTTTCGTTCTGAATCTCCAGCGCCGACCCACGACCACCGATATCGCTGACCGCGCTCGCCACCTGGTTGGCGCCGCTGGCCAGGTTGGCCATCCCCGCCTGCAACCCCGCGTTGAGTTTCTGGATGGCGATCGGATCACCGTTGGTCGGTGTATCCAGCACCGTACGCAGTTGGCTGATGGTGTCGAGGACGTTCTGGGTCTGGTGGTTGTTGACCGCCACCACATACTGGTCGCCCGCCGCCGGCGTACCGCTGAAGGTGAAGCCCACGCCAGACGCCGTGGCAGTGGAGCCGGCCATGGTGCCGGTGGAAACCGGCTTGCTGTCGGCGGTCAACGGCGACGCGTACAGCTCGTAGTCGGTGGCGCTGGTGAACTTGAGGATCGCACCACCGCTCGGGAAGCTGGCGTTGTAGGCGTTGCTGTTGCTGACGCTGGCACCGGTCACCACCGCGGTCGACGGGTTGCCCGGGCTGCGCGAGACGTTGAAGGAGTCAGGCTTGGCCGCCAGGGTGAAGCTGTGACCGGCGATCTCCGTGTTCGGGGGGATAGCATCGCCAGGTTTCAGGTTGATGCTCAAACGCATATCGACGCCACGGAAACTGACGGTCTGCGCTTCTGCGCCTTTGCTGGAGCTGAAGGAGCCATTCTGGCTGGCCTCGGACGTCACGTCGTTGCCGGCGCTGTCAGTGATCTTGAACTGAGTGCTGCTGAGGAAGCTGATGGTGTACGGCTCGCCGCTGCGGAACTCGCTGTTGTACTTCGGATTCGAAGACACCTGCCCGTTGGACAGCGTCACCCGGCCATCATCCACCGTCGGCGCGGTCATGCTGACCTGGCTGCGGCTGGTATTGATGGCTTGCTGGAAGGCGGCCCAGCCGGTGGTATTGGTGGCCATGGACATGGTGTCGCCCACCGGCAGGTTCAGCGTGGTCTGGTCGCCGTTGTAGCTGTAGGTGCCGTCGGAGTTGCGGGCAAACGGCACGGTGTCGCCCTGGGAACCGGCAAAGATGTACTTGCCGTTTTCATCCTGGGTATTCATCAGGCTCAACAGCTGCTCTTCGATCTGCGCCAGTTCGGCGGCGTTAGCCTTGCGGTCGGCGTCGGTGTAACCGGCGCTGCCGGCTCCGCTCGCCAGTTCCTGGGCACGCGCCAGAACGTTGGTGATGCTGGTCAGGACCGATTCGGCCTGGCCCAGGGACGCCTTGATCGAAGTGGTGTTGGCCGAGTACTGGCTCAACAGCGAAGCCTGCTGGCCCAGTTGCAGCAGGCGCGAAGCGCCTACCGGATCATCGGCCGCGGTGTTGACGCGAATCAGGCTGCTAGCCTCTTCGCTGCTCTTGACCGCATTGGCGAAGTTCTTCTGGTAGTTGGCAGCCGAGGACTCGTAAAACTGGGCGGTGGAAATACGCATGGACTACGACTCCTTAAAGGCTGTTGATCAGGGTGGCGAAGGTTTCCTGCGCCGCCTTGATGATCTGCGAGGACGCGGTGTAGTACTGCTGGTACTTGACCAGGTTGCCGGTTTCCTGATCCAGGTCGACCCCGGACAACGAATCCCGCGCGCCCTTGGCGTTGGCCAGCATCGTCTCGGTGGCCGCGCTGTCGAGCTTGCCCTGGCTGGCCTTGGCACCGACGTTCTCCACCAGCTTGCCGTAGGCGTCGACCAGGGTGATGCCCTTGCTGGCCGAACCGGTATCCACGGTCTGCTTGGTCTGTAGCCCCGCCAGGGCGGTGCCGTTGCGGTTATCGGTGGAACCGGCACCGTTGAACTTGACGTTCAGCCCTTCGCCTTCCTTCGGCGAACCGGCGACGCTCATTTCCACGGTGAAGGTTTTCTGCACCGGCGGTGTGCCGCCGTCGGTGATCGGGTTGCCGCTGGCATCGACCATCTTGATCTGCAGGTTCAGGGTGTTGTTCTGCCCCGGGACGATCGAACCGGTGCCCATCAACGTGCCCTTGGCATCGTAGTACTTGTAGCCCTGGCTGCCGCCCGCGGGGGCGTCGAAAACCAGCTTGACCGGCACCGAGTTCTTGATCGCGGTCTGCATCTCGGTTTTGGCGGCCGAGTTGTAGATGTCCAGCGCCGGCTTGACTGTTGGCAGGCCCGGAATACTCAGCGAACCGGTGGCCCCCGGCAGTACCTCGGCATTCAGCGGCGCGGCGATGGCCAGGCGCTTGGCGTCGGTCAGCTCGGTCTTGATAGTGGTCGCCGCGTTACGGGTCGGGGTGATCTTGAAACTGTCGCCGGCGCTCATCGCGCCGCCGTTGAGGCTCAGGGTGAAACCGTCGATCACCGGTGGCGGCGTGGTGGTGGTGCTGAACGCGCCCAGGCTGGTGCCGTCGGAGCGCTTGACCGTGTAGTCGGTGGCGCTGGTGAAGGTCACCTGGTAGTCGCTGATGGTCAGCTTGCCGGTGTCCTTGATGGTCACGTCGAGGTTGCCCGAGCCTGCGCTGTTGTTGCCGTTGGCAATGCTGCGCTGGCTGATCAGGGCCGCACTGTTGATGTTGTTGAACAGTGCCGCGCCGAACTCGCCGTTCTTGTCGATGCCTTGTCCGAGCTGGCTGTTGACCTGGTCGGCGATCACCAGGGCCACACGCCCCAGTTCGTTCATCGCCGGGTCCAGCACCTCGTTGCGATAGCGCAACAGGCCGCCGATCTCGCCACCGGTGACCACCGAGGTCACATCGATAGTGCTCGAGCCGCGATTGAGTTGCAGCGAGGAACGGGTCGGGTCGGTCTTGCCGGCGACCACTTCCAGCTTGCTGGTGGTGTTACCCACGACCAGCGGCTGGCCGCTGCCCAGGTACAGGTCGACGCTCGAGCCGCGCTCCGAGACATCCACTTTGACGAACTGCGACAGCTGGCGCAGCGTCTCGTTGCGCGCGTCGAGCAGGTCGTTGGGCATGCCACCGCCACTGGAGACTTCGGAAATCTTCTGGTTCAGCAGGGCGACAGTGGCCGCCAGCTTGTTGACCTGGTCAGCCATGCTGCTCAGGTTGCCGTTGATGTTGGCGTTCTGCTCGTTCAACTGGCTGGAAACGGAATTGAAGCGGTTGCTCAGGGCTTGCGCGTCGCTGAGCAGTAATTGGCGCGAGGCATCGTCGGCCGGCTTGGCGTTGACGTTCTGCATCGAGGCAAAGAATTTGGTCAGCGCGCCGGTGATGCCGGTGCCGCTGTCCGACAGCAGCTTGTCCACCGGGGTGATCTGCCCCTGGTAGGCGGCGACATCGCTGTTCAGCGAGGTGGTGGTCTGCAGCTGGGCGTCCAGGTAGCTGTTGTACACCCGGCGCACGTCGGCCAGGGTGGTACCGCTGCCGATGAAGACGTTGCCGTACTGGTTCGAAGCCTTGCTGCCCTGCACGGTCTGCTGGCGCGAATAACCGGCGGTATCGGCGTTGGCGATGTTATTACCCGTGGTCATCAACGACGTTTGGCTGGCTGACAGCCCCGACATCCCGATATTGAGCAAACTCATGATTCAGACCTTATAAATTCGTGGAAGCGCCCGCCGCAGCGTAGTTCTCGTAGCTCTTCATCTGCTTGGCAATCTGCGAAATCTTGCTTGCGTAGTCCGGGTCGGTTGCATACCCGGCCTTTTGCAACTCGCGTACAAACTGTTCTGGGTTATCGGCCGACTTCAGCACTTCTTGATAGCGATTGTTGCTCTGCAACAAGGTCACCAGGTCGTGGAAGCTGTCCTGATACGAGGCATAGGAACGGAACTCGGCCGTCTCCTTGACCATCTGGCCATTTCTGAATTCGCTGGTGATCGCCCGCGCCTGGTCGCCCTTCCAACTGCTGCCGGCCTTGATGCCGAACAGGTTGTGGCTGCTGCTGCCGTCCTGCTGGCGCATCACCGATTTGCCCCAGCCGGTTTCCAGCGCGGCCTGGGCGACCAGGTAGCGCGGATCGACACCGATGCGGTCGGCAGCCTGCTGCGCCATCGGCAGCATGGTGGCGACGAATTCGTCCGCCGAGCTGAAGGCTTTCTTCGCCGGCGCCAACGGTGGCTGGGCCACGGCGCGACCGTAGATCTGCATGCGTCCGTGGGGCACCGCGGCAAAGCTGCGCGAGCTGTTCTTGACCAGCGCGTCGGTAGCGGCCGTGGTGCGTTCCGGCAAGGCCGTCCGGTTGGCGGCGGCACTGTCGGCCGACGGCACGATGCCCGCCAACAAGCGATCGGTCAGCTTGCTTGGCAGGGAAATACGCCGCTGGTTGAGCAGCGCCATATCGTTATGGGTACCGCTGTCGGCGGCGCGCTGCGGTTCCAGCGCACGAGAGGCCCACAACGGACGCTGGCCATTGACCCGCGACAACGGCCCGCCCAAAGCGGTGGTGCCGGCAGCGATGGCGGTTGGCGTCGCGACCTTTTCAGTCAGCGCGACCTTTTCAGCCTGGGCGCCGGGCAGGGTCGCCGCCGCGGCAGGATTAGTAGATTTGTTCTTCGACATCTGGCGCATCAGCACATCGGCCAGGCCGATACCACCACCCTCGCGGGACATGGAAACCGCCAACTGCTGGTCGTACATTTCCTGGTATTGCTTGGCCGCCGGGGTATTGAGCGGGTTGTCCTTGCCCAGCGCTTCGGTGGCCGAGCGCATGGACTTGAGCATTTCGTTGAGGAACAGCGACTCGAACTCCTGCGCCACCTTGCGCATGTTGGCGTCGCTGTTCTTGTCGCCGACCTTGAGCTGGTTAAGCCGGTTGAGGTCCGAGTAGGAACCCGAATCGCCGCTGCTGACCAGACCGCTCTTGCGAATATCCATAGCCCCTACCTCAAATCACGATCAGGTCGGCTTGCAGCGCGCCGGCCTGTTTCAAGGCTTCGAGGATCGCCATCAGGTCGCCCGGTGCCGCGCCGACCTGGTTCACCGCACGCACGATCTCGTCGAGGGTGGTGCCCGGGCCGAACTTGAACATCGGCTTGGCTTCCTGCTCGGCGTTGACCCGCGAGCGTGGCACGACCGCGGTCTGGCCGTTGGACAGCGGGCCAGGCTGGCTGACGATCGGGTCTTCGGTGATGGTCACGGTAAGGCTGCCGTGAGTCACGGCGGCTGGCGACACCTTGACGTTCTGGCCGATGACGATAGTGCCAGTGCGCGAGTTGATGATGACCTTGGCCACCGCCTGCCCCGGATCGATTTCCAGGTTCTCGAGGATCGACAGATAGTCGACGCGCTGGCTCGGATCGAGCGGTGCGGTAACGCGGATCGAACCGCCGTCGATGGCCTGGGCCACGCCCGGGCCGAGCATGTCGTTGATCTTGTCGACGATGCGCTTGGCGGTGGTGAAATCGGAACGGTTGAGGTTCAGGGTCAGGCTGTTGCCCTGGTTGAAACCGCTCGGTACCGCGCGCTCCACCGAGGCACCGCCAGGGATGCGACCGGCCGACGGAACGTTGACCGTGATCTTCGAACCGTCACGGCCTTCGGCGTCGAAACCACCCACCACCAGGTTGCCCTGGGCGATGGCGTAGACGTTGCCGTCGATCCCCTTGAGTGGCGTCAGCAGCAAGGTGCCGCCACGCAGGCTCTTGGAGTTGCCGATGGAGGACACGGTGATATCCACCTGCTGCCCCGGCTTGGCGAACGCTGGCAGATCGGCGCTCACCGATACCGCCGCGACGTTCTTCAACTGCACATTGCCGGAACCCGGCGGCACCTTGATGCCGAACTGCGACAGCATGTTGTTGAAGGTCTGCAGGGTGAAGGGTGTCTGGGTCGTCTGGTCGCCGGTGCCGTTAAGCCCGACCACCAGGCCGTAGCCGATCAACTGGTTGGAACGCACGCCGGAAATGCTGGCGATGTCCTTCAGCCGTTCGGCTTGAGCGTGGCAGGCCGCCGAAAGCAACAGCGCGGCCAGCATGAGGCGTTTGAAATTCAACGTAGCCACCTAGAAAGGGAACAGCGGGCTGAGGAAGAAACGGTCGAACCAGCCCGGCTGGCTCGCATCGGCAAAGGCACCGGTGCCCGAATAGGTGATGCGGGCGTCGGCGACGCGGGTCGAGGAAACCGTGTTGTCGGTGGCGATATCGTCGGCGCGCACCAGGCCGGCAATCCGCACCAGCTCGTCGCCGGTGTTGAGGGTCAGCCACTTCTCGCCGCGCACGGCGATGATGCCGTTGGGCAGCACGTCGGCCACCGTCACGGTGATCGAGCCGGTCAGGCTGTTGCTCTGGCCGGACTTGCTGTCGCCCTTGGTGGCCCGGTCGCCGCTGTAACCGACGTCCAGGCTCAGGTCGCCGCTGCCCACCGGGTTATTGGTGCTCAGGCCACCACCGAAAAACGAGGTCAGGCCGATGCCGGTCTTGCTGTTCTTGTCGACCTGCGAGTTGGCGTTCTTGCTCGCCTGGGTCCGCTCGTTGAGGGTGATGGTGATGATGTCGCCCACGCGGAACGCCTTGCGGTCGCTGTAGAGGTTCTGCTCGAAGCCAGCCTGGTAGATCGAGCCGTTGTTGGCCGCAGCCGGCAACGGAGTACGTGGCAACACCGGAGCGTAATACGGGTCATTGGGCTTCGGCGTCGGGGCCACGCAGCCTCCGAGCACGACGAACCCACTCAGTGCGAGAACAGATACAAAGCGATTCATGACCCTACCTCATGGTGTTGCAGGCGGCCGCAGGGCCGCCCCAGGACTTGATTACAGATTCTGCGTGACGAACGAGAGCATCTGGTCGGCGGTGGAGATCACCTTGGAGTTCATCTCGTAGGCGCGCTGGGTGGTGATCATGTTGACCATCTCCTCAACGGTACTGACGTTGGAGGTTTCCAGGGTGTTCTGCAGGGTGGTGCCGAAACCGTTGAGGCCCGGGGTACCGACTTGCGGCGCGCCGCTGGCGGCGGTTTCCAGGAACAGGTTGTTGCCCGTCGCTTGCAGGCCGGCCGGGTTGATGAAGTCGGCGGTCTGCAGGTTGCCGATCACTTGCGAGGCCGGGTTGCCGGCGGTGGTGATCGAGACGGTGCCGTCCTGGCCCACGGTGAAGGTCTGGGCGTCGTTCGGCACGACGATCGCCGGCTCCAGCGCGAAGCCGTTGGCGGTGACGATCTGGCCATTGGAGTCCAGGTGGAAGGTGCCGTCGCGGGTATAGGACGTGGTGCCGTCCGGTTGCAGGATCTGGAAGAAACCGCGGCCGTTGATGGCCATGTCCAGCGGCTGCTCGGTGGTCTGCAGGCTGCCGGCGGTGAAGTTCTTCTGGGTACCGACGATGCGCACACCGGTACCCAGTTGCAGGCCCGACGGCAGCTCGCTGTCCTGGGTCGACTGGGCGCCAGGCTGACGCTTGATCTGATACAGCAGGTCCTGGAACTCGGCGCGATCACGTTTGAAACCCGTGGTCGAAACGTTCGCCAGGTTGTTGGAAATGGTGGTCAGGTTAGTGTCCTGGGCAGACAGACCTGTTTTGGCAACCCACAGAGCCGGAAGCATTCGATTCTCCTCGTGCGCCTGTTTTACGGCGCGACGTACTGGTAATTAGCTGATCTGCAAGACCCGAGCCATGGCCTGGTCGTCTTCTTTGGCGGTGTTCATCATCTTGATGTGCAGTTCGAACTGCTTGGAGAGCGCCAGCACCGAGGTCATTTCCTCGACCGCATTGACGTTGCTCGACTCGAGGAATCCCGAGACCAGTTGCACATTGGCGTCAGCCGCTGCCGGCTGGCCGTCCTTGGTATGGATCGAACCGTCCAGACCCTTGGTCATGTTCTTCAGGTCCGGGTTGACCAGCTTGATGCGGTCGACCTCGGCCATCACCCGCGGGCCTTCGCCCATGGCGCGGATGCTGATGGTGCCGTCCTGGCCGACTTCCACCTGCTGCTCCGGCGGCACGGCGATCGGGCCGCCGTTGCCGATCACCGGCATGCCGTTGCCGGCGCGCAGCACGCCCAGGGCGTCGATATTCAGACTGCCGGTGCGCACGTAGCTTTCACCGCCCTCCGGGGTCTGCACGGCGATCCAGCCATTGCCGCTGACCGCCACGTCGAGGTCGCGACCGGTTTCCACCAGCGAACCCGGGGTGAAATCGGTAGCCGGCCGTTCGGACATGGCAAAGGCCCGCGCCGGAAAGCTGTCACCAAACACCGGCATCGAACGCGCCTGCTCCAGGTCGCGCTGGAAACCGTTGGTGGAGATGTTCGCCAGGTTGTTGGCATGCGCCTTTTGCGCCAGCGCATTCTGGCTGGCACCGGTCATGGCCACATAAAGGTACTTGTCCACAGTCTTTCCTCTGCATGTCGGACGTTTGCCGTCCACCGCTGTACTGCTGAGCCATAAGCAATAAGCGCACCAACTTGTTTTTCGGGCGGCCGAAGGCAGGAAATCCGGGAACTTGAGGGCGTTCGAAGGGAATCGGGCGATTGTGTCAAAGACGAAAAACCGGCGCAGATATGCCGCTTACGGCAAGCCTCGGCCTCCAGGGCACGCCCCTGCCTCGCCGCTGCTCCTGTAGCCGCTGCCGCAGGCTGCGATCGAGGCCGCAGGACTTGCAAGGCTGGCAACGCATGACCTCGACCCGATCGCAGACTTAAGGCCTGGCGCCTGCTGCGCAGCCGATCGCAGCCTGCGGCAGCGGCTACAGGATTCAGTTTTCGTCGGTGTTTTTGCCGACTTCGTATTCGCGCAGTTTGTTGGCGATGGTGGTGTGCGACACGCCCAGGCGCTTGCCCAGCTGACGGCTGCTGGGGTGCTCGGAATACAGGCGTTCGAGCACCGCCTTTTCGAAGCGCCCGACGATGTCGTCGAGCCCGCCTTCCAGGGAGAAGTCACCAAGGGGTTGGCGCACGCCATAGTCCGGCAGGCGGATGTGCTCGGCCTTGACCGTGCCGCCGTCGCACAGGGACACCGCCTGGAACAGCACGTTTTCCAGCTGCCGCACGTTGCCCGGCCAGTGGTAATGGCTGAGACGCTCCATGGCCGCCGGCGCCAGCCTGGGCAAGGCGCAGCCGATCTGCCGGCTGGCCTGGTCGAGGAAGTGCTCCACCAGCGGTGTCAGGCCGTCGAGGCACTCGCGCAGCGGCGGGATGTGCAACGACAAGACGTTGAGGCGGTGATACAGGTCCTGGCGGAACTCGCCGCGGGCGCACAGCTCGGACAAATCGACCTGGGTCGCACAGATCACCCGCACGTCCAGGTACACCTCTTCGTCGCTGCCGACCCGGCGGAAGCAGCCGTCCTGCAGAAAGCGCAGGAGCTTGACCTGCAAGCGCGGGCTCATCTCCCCCACCCCGTCGAGAAACAGCGTGCCGCCAGCGGTCAGTTCCAGCAGCCCGAGCTTGCCTTCGGCCCGCGCCCCTTCGAAGGCCCCCGGCCCGTAGCCGAACAGCTCGGTCTCGGCCATGGATTCCGGCAGGCCGGCGCAGTTGAGCGCCATCAGCGGCGATTGCCCGCGCGGGCTGGCCAGGTGGCAGGCGCGCGCCAGCAGTTCCTTGCCGGTGCCGGTCTCGCCCTCGATCAGCAGCGGCGCGTCCAGCGGTGCCATGCGCCGCGCTTCGCGGACCACCGCGGCCATGACTTTCGAACTCTGGAAGATGCTGTCGAAGCCGCGCAACTCCTGCTTGCGCACGTTATAGATGCGCTCGCCGACCCGGTCCGCGCGGTGCAGCGTCAGCACCGCGCCGGCCATGGCCTCACTGTCGTCGTGCTCCGATTGCAGCGGCGCGATGTCCGCCAGAAACACGTCACCCTTGACCTTGACCCGCAGGCCGTTGATCCGCGACTTGTTGGCCCGTACCAGCTCCGGCAGGTCGAAATCCTCGGCATAGCGCGACAGCGGAATCCCCGGCACCTCGTCCACCCGCACGCCCAACAGCTGCGCCGCCGCGCGGTTGGCGGCGACGATGGAACCGCCCATGTCGATGGACAACACCGGAAACTCCAGGGCCCCAAGCAGCGCATTGAGTTCCATGTGCCGCCGCTCGCTGGGCATCAGCCCGACCCGCTTGACCCCGAACACCCCGGCGATCGACTCGAACTTCGGCCGCAATGCCTGGAACTGCAGATTGATCAGGTTCGGGCAATGCAGGTAGATGGCATTGCCATGTTCGCCGCCCACCTCACCCCGGGCGACGTTGATGCCGTACTCCACCAGCAGGTTGAGAATGTCGCGCAGGATGCCGATGCGATTCTGGCAGTGGACTTTGATACGCATAGAAGGAAGGCCCGAGACAGGTAATGGAGGGCGTGAATGCCAGAAAGCGGCGTTTTTGACACCGCCCGACAGGAACTTTCTGCGGTGTGACGCAGATAATCGTCAAGATTATGTGACAGTCACCGGCCTTTTCAAATCGACTATTCTCAGTATTAGCGGCCTCGTGGCGCTTTCGTAACGAAAACTTTACGAAATCAGCCCTGATTCGCCCATTACGTTCACGTCAACCTGCTGCATGGGCTGCAACCTTGGGTTATCTCTAGCGTCAACTGATAACAAGAAGCAGCCCCTGACAGGAGAGCAGCATGAAGCAGACGCAGTACGTGGCCCGCGAGCCCGACGCGCAAGGTTTTATCCACTACCCCGATGAAGAACACGCGGTGTGGAACACCCTGATCACCCGTCAACTGAAAGTGATCGAGGGTCGCGCGTGCCAGGAATACCTGGACGGCATCGAGAAACTCGGCCTGCCCCACGACCGCATCCCGCAGTTGGGCGAAATCAACAAGGTGCTGGGCGCAACCACCGGCTGGCAGGTCGCTCGGGTGCCGGCGCTGATTCCCTTCCAGACCTTCTTCGAATTGCTCGCCAGCAAACAGTTTCCGGTCGCGACCTTTATTCGTACCCGCGAAGAACTGGACTACCTGCAAGAGCCGGACATCTTCCACGAGATCTTTGGCCACTGCCCGCTGCTGACCAACCCCTGGTTCGCCGAATTCACCCACACCTACGGCAAGCTCGGCCTGCAGGCCACCAAGGAAGAACGGGTGTACCTGGCGCGCCTGTACTGGATGACCATCGAATTCGGCCTGCTGGACACCCCGCAAGGCCAGCGCATCTACGGCGGTGGCATCCTCTCCTCGCCGAAGGAAACCGTCTACTGCCTGTCGGACGTGCCCGAGCACCAGGCCTTCGACCCGCTGGAAGCGATGCGCACCCCGTACCGCATCGACATTCTGCAACCCATCTACTTTGTGCTGCCCAACCTCAAGCGCCTGTTCGACCTGGCCCATGAAGACATCATGGCCCTGGTGCACCAGGGCATGCAGATGGGCCTGCACGCTCCCAAGTTTCCGCCCAAACCCAAGGCGGCCTGAGCGCCCTGCCCTCACGCGGCGCTCATAAAACCCGTAATTTCCAACAAGAACCGATTTCAGGAACCCACCATGACCGCTCTCAACCAAGCCCATTGCGAAGCCTGCCGCGCCGATGCTCCACAAGTCAGCGACGAAGAACTGCCGGTACTGATCAAGCAGATCCCCGACTGGAACATCGAAGTGCGCGATGGCGTCATGCAACTGGAAAAAGTCTTCCTGTTCAAAAACTTCAAGTTCGCCCTGGCCTTTACCAACGCAATGGGTGAAATTTCCGAGGCAGAAGGTCATCATCCTGGCCTACTCACCGAATGGGGCAAGGTCACCGTGACCTGGTGGAGCCACTCCATCAAGGGCCTGCACCGCAACGACTTCATCATGGCCGCTCGCACCGACGAAGTGGCCAAGACCGCAGAAGGACGCAAGTAATGCATTTCGACGCCATAGGCCGAGTACCCGGCGACCCGATTCTTGGCCTGATGGAGGCCTATGCGTCGGACAGCAACCCACGCAAGTTCGACCTCGGCGTCGGTGTCTACAAGGATTCCCAGGGCCTGACGCCGATCCCTCGATCAGTCAAGCTGGCCGAGCAGCGCCTGGTCGACCGGCAGACCACCAAGATCTACATCGGCGGCCACGGCGACGCGGCCTTTGGCAAGGTGATCAATGAACTGGTGCTGGGCGCCGATTCGCAACTGATCGCCGAACGCCGCGCCGGCGCCACCCAGACCCCGGGCGGCACCGGCGCACTGCGCCTGAGCGCCGACTTCATCGCCCACTGCCTGCCGGGCCGTGGCGTGTGGTTGAGCAATCCGACCTGGCCGATCCACGAAACCATCTTTGCCGCCGCCGGCATCCAGGTCAGCCACTACCCTTACGTCGGCAGCGACAACCGCCTCGACGTCGAGGCCATGCTGGCGACCCTGAACCAGGTGCCCAAGGGCGACGTGGTACTGCTGCACGCTTGCTGCCACAACCCCACCGGTTTCGACCTGAGCCACGACGACTGGCATCGGGTGCTGGACGTGGTGCGCAGCCGCAACCTGCTGCCGCTGATCGACTTCGCCTACCAGGGCTTCGGCGACGGCCTGGAGCAGGATGCCTGGGCGGTACGGCTGTTCGCGGCCGAACTGCCCGAGCTGCTGATCACCAGTTCCTGCTCGAAGAACTTCGGCCTGTACCGCGACCGCACCGGCGCGCTGATCGTCTGCACCCGGGACGCGGAAAAGCTGCTGGACGTACGCAGCCAGTTGGCCCACATCGCCCGCAACCTGTGGTCCACCCCGCCGGATCACGGCGCCGCGGTGGTCGCCACCATCCTCGGCGACCCGGAGCTGAAAAGCCTCTGGGCCGACGAAGTGGAAGCCATGCGCCTGCGCATCGCCCAGTTGCGTTCAGGCCTGGTGGAAGCGCTGCAACCCTTCGGCCTGGCCGAGCGCTTCGCCCATATCGGCGTGCAACGCGGGATGTTCTCCTACACCGGTCTGACGCCGGAGCAGGTCGGCAAACTGCGCGATCAGCACAGCGTGTACATGGTCAGCTCCGGCCGGGCCAACGTCGCCGGTATCGACGCCACCCGCCTGGATTTACTGGCCGAAGCCATCGCCGAAGTCTGCAAGTGACACCCTGATCGCGAGCAAGCTCGCTCCTACAAAAGCACCTGCCTGTAGGAGCGAGCTTGCTCGCGATGCTCTTCAACGATCCCCCGCCCGATGAAACTCCTTTCATCCTAAAAGCCGTGATAAAAATCTTTTTGTCATTTCCAGTGCTGTATCCTGCCCAGGCTTTTTAAAAGCGCGGATCTACCCAGCGATTTAAAAAACAGACCTTGCGAGGAGCAACGAACATGCACGAGATTCCTAATCTCCCCTTCCCAAGCCTGCACGAAACTGAGCAGACAACCCCGCAACAAGCCGGCGCCCAACAGCCCGAGCCGAAAGAAGCCGCACCCGGTCACAAGGCCGACAGCGAAGACTGACCGCAACACCCAGACAGTGTGGAAAGCGCTCTTTGATGCGCTTTCCACACCGCCTGAAACCCGCTTTCGAGAACCGCCTCCATGACCGACGCCTTCAGCGAAACCCAAGCCAGCGTGCTGATCGGCACCGCCGAAAAGATGATCGAGATCTGGAACCGCCTGACGCCGGAAAAACAGGCCGCCCTGCTGGCGCGCTTCGGCACCCAGGAAAACGCCCTGGCCGCCCTGGTCACCACGCAACTGCTGGCCCCTGTAAAAGCCTGAGCCTGCCGCGCGCAAAAAAGTGCGGATGGGCATCGATTTCTCCACCTGAATCGTTTCAACCCTCGGTATCATAAGCAGCCTATCTATCTCTGCCGCGTCCGTGGACCTTTCCCATGCCAGATACCCAGCGCCCCTTGGCGGTCACGCTGCAAGTCGTCTCCATCGTCCTTTTCACCTTTATCGGCTACCTGAACATCGGCATCCCCCTGGCCGTGCTGCCGGGCTACGTGCACAGCGAACTGGGCTTTGGCGCGGTGATCGCCGGGCTGGTGATCAGCGTGCAATACCTGGCCACCCTGCTCAGCCGCCCCTATGCCGGGAAGATCATCGACAACCTGGGCAGCAAGCGCGCGGTGATGTACGGCCTGGCCGGCTGCGGCCTGAGCGGTGTGTTCATGCTGTTGTCGGCATGGCTGCACAGCTTGCCGGTGCTGAGCCTGGCCAGCCTGCTGATCGGGCGCCTGGTGCTGGGCAGCGCCGAGAGCCTGGTGGGCTCGGGCTCCATCGGCTGGGGCATCGGCCGCGTCGGCGCGCAGAACACCGCCAAGGTGATTTCCTGGAACGGCATCGCCAGCTATGGCGCGCTGGCCGTCGGCGCGCCGCTGGGGGTGTTGCTGGTGGATCGCCTGGGGCTGTGGAGCATGGGCGTGAGCATCATCCTCCTGGCGCTCCTCGGCCTGGCGCTGGCCTGGCCGAAACTGGCGGCGCCGATCGTCGCCGGCGAGCGCTTGCCATTTATCCATGTCCTGGGCCGGGTATTCCCCCACGGCTGCGGCCTGGCCCTGGGCTCGATCGGCTTTGGCACCATCGCCACCTTTATCACCCTGTATTACGCCACCCAGAACTGGTCCAACGCGGTGCTGTGCCTGAGCCTGTTCGGCGCCAGCTTTATCGGCGCGCGCCTGCTGTTCGGCAACCTGATCAACCGCCTCGGCGGCTTTCGCGTGGCAATCGCCTGCCTGTCGGTGGAGACTCTCGGCCTGTTGCTGTTGTGGCTGGCGCCGGATGCCCATTGGGCGCTGGCCGGCGCGGCGTTGAGCGGCTTCGGCTTCTCCCTGGTGTTCCCGGCGCTGGGGGT
The DNA here is from genome assembly GCF_017351415.1 of Pseudomonas sp. FW305-25. Classification (NCBI taxonomy): domain Bacteria; kingdom Pseudomonadati; phylum Pseudomonadota; class Gammaproteobacteria; order Pseudomonadales; family Pseudomonadaceae; genus Pseudomonas; species Pseudomonas sp. FW305-25. Next base: position 88,220 of record NZ_JACNDE010000004.1, read on the forward strand.
GGAAGCGGTCAACCTGGTTCCCGCCTCCAGCCGTGGCGCGGCGGTGGGTGCCTATTCGCTGTTCATCGACCTGTCGCTGGGAATCACCGGACCGCTGGCCGGGGCGATCGCCGCCGGTTTCGGTTTTGCCTCGATCTTCCTGTTCGCCGCCCTCGCCGCCTGCAGCGGTTTGCTGCTGAGCCTCTACCTGTACCGCCAGGCGCCGAAGTATCGCGAGGAGCGCGGCGAGCGTTAGTAGTCGACCTTGCCGCGGCCGGCCTTGATGTTGCCGCGCTTGCTCTTGGATTCCAGGCGCCGGGTCTTCGAGCCCAGGGTCGGCTTGGTCGGCCGGCGCTTCTTCTCCACCTTGATGGCGCCGAGGATCAGCTCCACCAGACGCTCCAGGGCATCGGCGCAGTTCTGTTCCTGGGTCCGGTATTGCTGGGCCTTGATGACAATCACCCCGTCGCTGGTAATGCGACTGTCGCGCAGCGCCAGCAACCGCTCCTTGTAGAACGGCGGCAGCGACGAGGCCGGGATGTCGAAGCGCAGGTGCACCGCGCTGGAGACCTTGTTGACGTTCTGCCCACCCGCGCCTTGCGCGCGAATGGCGGTCAATTCGATCTCGGCATCCGGCAGATGCACGTTGTTGGAAATCACCAGCATGGAAAAGACATCCGCTTTCAGGGCGCTCAGGATACCGCGAATCGCACTGCCTCCCGTAGGAGCGAGGCTTGTTCGCGATGGCGCCCGTGCTGGATGGCCGCTTCGCGGATCGCGGGCAAGTCGGATCGCCGCCCGCTCGCTGCCAAGCAATCCTGGCGCCCACAAAAAACCCGGCCAAGGCCGGGTTTGTCGTTGTCGCGCTGGCGTTACTTCGCCGAAGAACTGGCGACCTGCAGCGCGTGCTGCGCGCTGCGCTTGTTCTTGATGCCGTAGCAGACCCACATGAAAGCGACCCACACCGGAATCGCGTACACCGAGATCTGGATACCCGGAATCATCAGCATGATGCCGAGGATGAACACCACGAACGCCAGGCAGACGTAGTTGCCGTAGGGGTACCACAGCGCCTTGAACAGCGGCGATTGTTTCGTGCGGTTCATGTGCTGGCGGAACTTGAAGTGCGAGTAACTGATCATCGCCCAGTTGATCACCAGGGTCGCGACCACCAGCGACATCAGCAGCTCCAGGGCGTGCTGTGGGATCAGGTAGTTGAGCACCACGGCAACGAAGGTCACCACCGCCGAGGCCAGGATCGACATCACCGGCACACCGCGCTTGTCGATCTTCGCCAGGACTTTCGGCGCGTCGCCCTGCTCGGCCATGCCCAGCAGCATGCGGCTGTTGCAGTAAGTGCCGCTGTTGTACACCGACAAGGCCGCGGTCAGGACCACGAAGTTGAGGATGTGCGCCGCGGTATCGCTGCCCAGCATCGAGAACACCTGGACGAACGGGCTGCCGCTGTAGGCATCGCCGGAGGCATTCAGGGTCTCCAGCAGGCTGTTCCATGGGGTCAGGGACAACAGCACGACCAGGGCACCGATGTAGAAAATCAGGATGCGGTAGATCACCTGGTTGATGGCCTTGGGAATCACGGTCTTCGGCTTGTCGGCCTCGGCCGCGGTAAACCCGAGCATCTCCAGGCCGCCGAAGGAGAACATGATGATCGCCATGGCCATTACCAGGCCGCTGACGCCATTGGGGAAGAACCCGCCGTGCTCCCACAGGTTGCTCACCGAAGCCTGCGGGCCGCCGTGACCGCTGACCAGCAGGTAGCTGCCCAGGGCGATCATGCCGACGATGGCCACCACCTTGATGATCGCGAACCAGAACTCGGCTTCACCGAAGACTTTGACGTTGGCCAGGTTGATCAGGTTGATCAGCACGAAGAACGCCGCGGCCGAGGCCCAGGTCGGCACGTCCGGCCACCAGTAGTGCACGTACTTGCCGACCGCGGTCAGCTCCGACATACCCACCAGGATGTACAGAATCCAGCAGTTCCAGCCCGACAGGAAACCGGCGAAACCGCCCCAGTACTTGTGCGCGAAATGGCTGAAGGAACCGGCCACCGGCTCTTCGACGATCATCTCGCCGAGCTGGCGCATGATCATGAAGGCGATGAAGCCGCAGATGGCGTAGCCGAGGATCATCGACGGCCCGGCCGACTTGAGCACGCCGGCGGAGCCCAGGAACAATCCGGTACCGATCGCGCCGCCCAGGGCAATCAGTTGAATATGGCGATTTTTCAGGCCGCGCTTCAGCTCGCCTGAATGCGAGTTTTGTCCACTCATGAAAAGGGTCTCACGCAAGGTTTGATGATGTTCGATAGACGTTGCAGCCGACAGCAGGCTTAAGCAGCGCGGATCAAACCCCAGCGCAGGCACCAGGAGTTCAGCGTTTGTTTAACGGTCATGCGTCACCTGTTTGTTTTTATCTGTGACGAAATCGAACCCACCACGCTTGTGACGCGGCGGAGTGAACAAGGCGGATAGCCTTGAGATTATTGGCCTTGGGAGCGTGTCTCGAGCATTCGAGCCAGGGCTCGTCACGCGTCGAAACCAGTCGTTGGGGCGCAAAATGCGCGGATACGCAGTTGGGTCACAGTTAAAACGCCGCGCATTGTACACCCCTGACTCCCTGCCGCCAGACGCGGCTTATCAGCGCGTCGGGTGCCGGAATCGCACGGGGCCAGCTCGATGCTCGGCATCGGCGGCAAGGTTCGGGACAGACCCGTCGGGGTCGTCGACGAAGGTACGACAGCAATCGCCCTTCGGAGGGAATCGGTTGAGGTGAGCCACGGCGTTCATTGCGCCTCCTTCTTGTTATGCACCTGCACACAGGCATGGGCTGCATCACACCTGCCTTGAGGCCGCGGAACAAGCGGCTTGGAGCCCGGCGGCGGGCTGTATCGAGGCAACAACGGAAGGTTTTTCTTACAGCGCCGAACAAGGGTCGATTCGATGAATCGATAGCGGATTTTTCGTAAGTATTTCTTTACAAGGCGGAACGTATTTTTTCCACTTCAGATCAGTGACATCGGCGACTGCAAATTGACGGCCAGCGCTTTTTTATCTGTCTGCTCGCTCAGCTTTTTGTTTTTTTTTGATAATTTTCCAGCACAAAAACAGAACAAAAAGTTCAATAAAAATAATTCAATTATTTTTTTGCATTTCAAAAAACCCTGGACTAGGTTTCCAGCCACTTGCCGGACCACACCCCCGGCAAGCCGAGCGGCCACGTTGAGCAGTTGGGGCTTTCAAGCACTCCCCGTAGAACGCCCGAGCCGTCTCACCGACTGCTTATCCGAAACTGCTTTTATCCGAAAAGTCATCTAGGAGATTCACGATGCAAGCACTGGAAAAAGACTTGGACACTGAACTGCAACTGGACGATTGGTTTGAAGCAGCGACCCACGAGGCCGCGGTGGAAATGATGCAGGCCGACGCGGTAGTACCGTTCGGCACGGCGATGTGGCCTTTGTAAAAAGGGCCTTTAGGCAGGAGCGGCCCGGCGGTCGCCCCTGCCTCCGTCCGCTGTCTGTCAGGGAGGATCCATGGACAACACCGCTGCCATCCGACATTTCCTTTACTACCTCGAACACCACCCGGCCCTGGCCGAGCGCCAGAGCGCCAGGGTCCTGATCGGCCACACCGCCGAATATGCCGCCACCAGCGCCGCCATCATCGAGCAGGCCGGTGAGCCCTTCAGTTTCACAGCCCTGCGTCTCGACCTCGAACCCACCTCGGCGCTGGCCCAGGCCATCGCCGACTGCGATCTGTATATCTTCTTCTACGACTCCTCCACCCTCTCGCCGCCCCGCCCGCAAGGCCCGGAGTTCATCCAGGCGCTGCAGGGCGTGATGGCCGAGAACTGGAAGAAGTCGCTGCTGTTCAAGGACTACGGCGACTACTTCTACGACACCTTCAGCGTCGAGCCGCAACGCATCGCCGAGCTCAACGCGACCCTGATCCAGCATATGTCCGAAGCCACCACCCTGAGCTTTCGCGACGACCACGGTTCGTACTTCGAAGCGCCGCTGGACAGCATCAAGAAGTGGACCAACATCAACGGCGTGGGCAACTACGACCTGGCACCCGGAGAAATCGCCAGCCACAGCGAGGCCATCAATGGCCGGGTGAAATTCGTCGGCACCTTCCTCGGCACCATCCCCTTCGCGCGCAAGTACGGCGTGCTGCAATCGCCGCTGGAATTGTGGATCGAGAACTCCACCATCAGCCGCATCGCCACCGACGTGCCGGGGCTGGCGGACGACTTCAACAAATACCTGGATGCCAACCCGTCCAACCGGCGCATCGAGGAACTGGGCATCGGCACCAACGAAGGAGTGAAAGACCTCTACGCGCGCAACTCGGGTTTCGAGGAGCGCCATTGCGGCCTGCACCTGGGGCTGGGCGGTGGCGCCAAGGGCAGCCATCACCTGGACCTGATCTTTGCCAGCGGGGTGCTGGCGCTGGACGACAAGCCGGTGTTCGATGGCAGGTTTGTGTTCTGAGCCTGTAGCCGCTGGCGCAGCCTGCGATCGGCTGCGTAGCAGTCGCAAGATGCCGGAACGCGAATAGCCCGCCAGACCTCTGTTGACGGCTTTTACGGCCGCTACGTCGGAATGCCGTCCAGCCCGATCGCAGGCTTCGCCAGCGGCTACATAAGAGGCAAAAAAAACGCCAACCCTGAGGTTGGCGTTTTTTCTTGTCGCTTACAGCTTGCAGCTCAAGGCTGCCTCACTCGGGCTTGCGGCGACCGAACCCCGGGCGCTGGCCGGAACCGGCCGGAGCGCCGCGGCGCTTGCCCGACGGTGCGTCCTTATCGACCAGGACAATGCCCGGACGCTTGGACTTCGGCGCTGGCTTGGCCGGGCGCTTGGTGTCGCTCGGACGATCCGCCACTGGCGTACCACGACCCGATTCACCCCGACCGGCAGCCGGACGCGGCGCCCGTGGAGCGCGCTCGCCATCCTGGCGTGGCGCAGGCTTGCGGCCTGGACGCTCGCCTTCGATCTGCGGCTCGCGCGACGGGCGCGGGGCACCGGCGGCAGGCGCGCCATGAGCTGGACGCAGAGTCCGCACGCGCTCGCTCTTGCCGACCGGGCGCGAGGATTTGCGCTGCATGCGTTCCAGCTTGTCCTTGCTCTTGGCGTTGAGCTGCGGCATCGCCACCGGCGTCAGGCCAACCTCGGCACTGAGGACGTCCACTTCGTACTGGCTCATTTCGCGCCAGCGGCCCATCGGCAGGTCGGAGTTGAGAAACACCGGACCGAAACGCACGCGCTTCAGGCGGCTGACCACCAGGCCCTGGGATTCCCACAGGCGACGCACTTCACGGTTGCGGCCTTCCATCACCACGCAGTGGTACCAGTGGTTGAAACCTTCACCACCGGGCGCCTGCTGGATGTCGGTGAACTTGGCCGGGCCGTCTTCGAGCATCACGCCGGCTTTCAGGCGCTCGATCATCTCGTCGTCGACTTCGCCACGCACACGTACCGCGTACTCACGGTCCATTTCATAGGACGGGTGCATCAGGCGGTTGGCCAGCTCACCGTCGGTGGTGAACATCAGCAGGCCGGTGGTGTTGATGTCGAGGCGACCGATATTGATCCAGCGGCCTTCTCGCGGACGCGGCAGCTTGTCGAACACGGTCGGACGGCCTTCCGGGTCGTCACGGGTGCAGATTTCGCCATCGGGCTTGTTGTACATGATCACGCGGCGGACCGATTCGGACGCCTCTTCGCGCTTGATCACCTTGCCATCGATGGAGATGGCGTCGTGCAGGTCGACGCGCAGGCCAAGGGTGGCCTCTTTGCCATTGACCTTGATCCGGCCCTGGCTGATCCAGGACTCTACGTCACGGCGCGAGCCGACGCCGATACGGGCGAGGACTTTCTGCAGCTTTTCGCCTGCTGGGCCGATTTCCTGTTGGTCTTGCTGATCTTCACTCATCTGGGCACCTCCCGGTGTGTCGATTCAGGCTTGAGCGGCCTGAACAGTAATAAAAACAGGTCTTGTGGCGAAGGGATCGCCAAAGGGTCGCGAATCATACGCTCATGGCGCCGGTTGCGCATCAGAGACTAGCCGATAAGTGGTGGCCTACCGATTTTTCCGCTGGCCGGTGGCAGCGCAGGCACCTGGGCGACCGAGGCGTCTCAATCGTCTTCGAGCAGGCGTCTTTCGTTCTCGATGGCCTCGGCCAGCGCCAGGGCTTCGGCCTCTTCGTCGCTCAGTTCCGGAGTCGGCGGTTCCAGTGCCGCCACGGCGGCCAGCAGCTTGGCGCGGGCTTCGGCGACGCCGAGCACATCGTCATCGACTTCCTGTTCGTCGTCGGCGTCCGCTTCGAGTTCGGTATCGTGCTCGACTTGTACTTCGGCTTCGGCTTCGGCTTCGGCTTCGGCTTCGGCTTCGGCTTCGGCTTCGGCTTCGGCTTCGGCTTCGGCACGAGTGTGCGCTTCGGCCCAGATCTCGGTGTCCACCTCGGTGCCGGCAATCACATCGTCCCCGGACGAATCGACCGCGCCATCGCGATGCAGATCGTCGAAGTCGGTCTTGATCCCCTCCTCCATCGAGTCCAGCTCCAGCAGCAAGGTGTGGAAACTGGTCTCTTCCTTCGGTTCTTCCGGCTCGGCGCTGGCGTCGGCCAAGGCTTGCAGGCTGGCGGGCACCGGCGCGTCATCGAAGTCGAGGACCGGCTCGGTCTCGATCTCGCGCAGCTCGGCCAGCGGCGGCAGGTCGTCGAGGTTCTTCAGGTTGAAGTGATCGAGAAACGCCTTGGTGGTGGCGAACATCGCCGGCTTGCCCGGCACGTCACGGTAGCCGACCACCCGAATCCACTCGCGCTCGAGCAAGGTCTTGACGATCTGGCTGTTGACCGCCACGCCCCGCACATCCTCGATCTCGCCACGGGTGATCGGCTGGCGGTAGGCGATCAGCGCCAGGGTTTCCAGCATCGCCCGGGAGTAGCGCTGGGGCCGTTCTTCCCACAGCCGGCCGACCCAGGGCGCGAACTTTTCCCGCACCTGCAGGCGATAACCGGAGGCCACTTCCTTGAGTTCGAAGGCCCGCCCCTCGCAGGACTTGCCCAGAATGGTCAGGGCCTTCTTGAAGACCGCGGGGTCCGGCCGCTCGCCTTCCTCGAAAAGCTCGAACAGGCGCTCCATGGATTGCGGTTTTCCCGAGGCCAACAGAAAGGCTTCAAGCAGTGGCGCCAGCTCGCGGGGTTCATTCAGATTCATTGTTTCAGCTCGTTATTCGGCTCGCGCCCGCACATGGATAGCCGTGAAGGGCTCATTCTGTACCAGCTCGACCAGGGATTCCTTGACCAGTTCGAGGATCGCCATGAAGGTCACCACCACCCCCAGGCGTCCTTCTTCCGCGGTGAACAGCTCGACAAAGGGCACAAAACCACCGCCCTTGAGCCGCTCCAGCACCTCGCTCATGCGCTCGCGGGTGGACAGCGCCTCGCGGCTGACCTGATGGCTTTCGAACATGTCGCCACGGCGCAACACCTCGGCCATGGACATCAGCACCTCTTCCAGGGCGACATCCGGCAACAACTTGCGCGCCCGGGCTTCCGGGGCGTCGAGCTTGGGCACTATGACGTCGCGACCGACCCGGCTCAGGCCGTCGATGCCTTCGGCGGCGGCCTTGAAGCGCTCATACTCCTGCAGGCGACGGATCAGTTCGGCGCGCGGGTCTTCCTCTTCCTCTTCCACCTCGGCCGAGCGCGGCAACAACATGCGCGACTTGATCTCGGCGAGCATGGCCGCCATCACCAGGTATTCGGCGGCCAGCTCCAGGCGCACCGACTGCATCAACTCGACATAGCCCATGTACTGGCGGGTGATTTCCGCCACCGGGATGTCGAGGATGTCGATGTTCTGTTTGCGGATCAGATACAGCAGCAGGTCGAGCGGGCCTTCGAAGGCTTCGAGAAAGACTTCCAGGGCGTCCGGCGGGATGTACAGGTCCAGCGGCATTTCCATGACCGCCTGGCCATAGACCATCGCAAAGGGCAGCTCCTGCTGCGCTCCGGCCTGGTCGTCGACGTGTTCCACTGCGGACATTCAGGCCTCGACCATGAAGGGAGCCGGGTCGCCGCAGCCGATACGGATCACTTCCGGCTCGCCATCGGCCAGGTTGATCACGGTGGAGGCCATGATGCCGCCAAAACCGCCATCGATGATCAGGTCGACCTGATGCTCGAGCAGTTGGCGCATTTCATAAGGGTCGTTCATCGGCTCGGTTTCGCCGGGCATGATCAGGCTGACGCTCATCAGCGGCTCGCCGAGTTCGGCCAGCAGCGCCAGGGCGATCGGATGGCTCGGCACCCGCAGGCCGATGGTGCGTTTCTTCGGGTGCAGCAACAGCCGTGGCACTTCGCGGGTGGCGTTGAGGATGAAGGTATAAGGCCCAGGCAGATGCGCCTTGAGCAGGCGAAAGGTGCCGGTATCGATCTTGGCGAACAGGCCCAGCTGCGACAGGTCGCTGCAGATCAGCGCGAAGTTGTGTTTGTCATCCAGTTGCCGCAGGCGCCGCACGCGCTCGACCGCACTCTTGTCGCCGATCTGGCAGCCAATGGCGTAGGACGAGTCGGTCGGGTAGATCACCACGCCCCCTGAGCGGATGATTTCGACAGCCTGTTTGATCAGGCGCGGTTGCGGGTTTTCCGGATGAATCTGGAAAAATTGACTCACATTCTCTACCTGTTCAGACGGCGGCAATAATTGGGTCATGTTTGAACCGACACCAGAGCGGCGGCAGATCCTCCGGAACCGGGCGATACTCGCCTATCTCGGACCAGCCTCCAGGGCCATGAAAATCACTGCCGGCGCTCACCAGCAGACCGAACTCCCGAGCAAGGATGGCCAGGCTGCCCACCTGCTCGGCGGGTTGATGGCCGTTGACCACCTCGATCGCGTGGCCACCTGCTTGAATATAGTCGGCAATCAGGCGGCGACGTTTGCTGCGGGTGAAATCGTAATGCCAGGGATGCGCCAAGCTGACCCAGGCCCCCGCCGCGCGCAACGTCTCGACGGTTTCCTCGAGGGTCGGCCAGTGCTGCTTGACGTCGCCCAGCTTGCCGGCCCCCAGCCATTTGCGAAAAGCTTCGGCGCGGTCCTTCACGAAACCGGCGCGCACCAGGTAATCGGCGAAGTGCGGCCGGGCCGGCGCATTGCCGCTGTCGCCCAGTTCCTGCTGGATCGCCCGGGCCCCTTCGAGGGCGCCCGGCATGCCTTTGAGCGCCAGCTTGCGGCTTATTTCTTCGGACCGCAGCCAGCGACCGTCATGCAATTTGCCGATGGCTTCGACCAATGACGGCGCATTGACGTCGAAGCCGTAGCCCAGCACATGAATGGTCGCCCCACCCCAGGTGCAGGACAATTCGACGCCATTGACCAGTTGCATGCCCAGTTCATGGGCCGCCAGGCGCGCCTCGTCGAGGCCTTCCAGGGTGTCATGATCGGTCAGGGCCAGGACTCGCACGCCTTTCTCGAACGCACGCGCAACCAGAGCCGCGGGCGCCAGGGCGCCATCGGAGGCCGTGCTGTGGCAGTGCAAATCAACATTCACGGGACTGTTCAACCTCAAGTCAGCTGGCGCTTTCGCTACCATGGATGTTTGTTATTATGCCGCCACATCCTGCTTCTGGCTGCCACTGTGAAACAATTCATCGACTTCATCCCGCTGTTCCTGTTTTTCATCGTCTACAAAATCGATCCCCGAGTCGTCGACATTGCCGGCCAACAACTGACCGTAGGCGGTATCTACAGCGCCACGGCGGTGTTGATCATCAGTTCCCTGGTGGTCTACGGCGCGCTGTTCATCTCCCAGCGCAAGCTGGAGAAAAGCCAGTGGCTGACCCTGGTCGCCTGCCTGGTGTTCGGCAGCCTGACCCTGGCCTTCCACAGCGAGACCTTCCTCAAGTGGAAGGCGCCGGTGGTCAACTGGCTGTTCGCCCTGGCCTTTAGCGGCAGCCATTTCATCGGCGACCGCCTGCTGATCAAGCGCATCATGGGCCACGCGCTGAGCCTGCCGGATCCGGTCTGGACCCGCCTGAACATCGCCTGGATCGCCTTCTTCCTGTTCTGCGGCGCCGCCAACCTGTTTGTCGCCTTCACCTTCCAGAGCATCTGGGTCGACTTCAAGGTCTTCGGCAGCCTGGGCATGACCGTGCTGTTCCTGGTCGGCCAGGGCATTTACCTGTCGCGCCATCTTCACGACACCGAACCCACCACGTCGAAAACCGAGGACTGACATGCTTTACGCAATCATTGCTACAGACGTCGCCAACTCCCTGGAAAACCGCCTGGCCGCGCGCCCGGCGCATCTGGAGCGGTTGCAGCAGCTCAAGGCCGAAGGTCGCGTGGTACTGGCCGGGCCACACCCTGCCGTCGACAGCAATGATCCTGGCGCCGCGGGTTTCACCGGCAGCCTGATCGTCGCCGAATTCGACTCGCTGAACGCCGCCCAGGCCTGGGCCGACGCCGACCCTTACGTCGCCGCCGGTGTCTATGCCAACGTCGTGGTCAAGCCGTTCAAGCAAGTCCTGCCGTAAATCCTCTCCCCCGCGGTGAACCTTATCGGTTCATCGCGCTCTCAATCGCTCATTATTCTCGTTTGACTGCCGACAACCTGCCCAACACTCGATTGGAATCAGGAGTTGCGATGCGCCAAGGTCTGTTGTGCCTGTTGTTGGTCATGTTAACGATCGGGGCGAGCGCCTCCGCCGAAGAAACCACGGCCCCTGGGCATTCGACGCCTTTGTCCCTGAGTGCCGGCAGCCAGATCAACGAATTGCAGCAGCGCCTTAAAGACAGCGAGCGCCAGCGTGAAGAGCTGACCCGGCAATTGCAGGGTGCCGACAGCGAGCGCGAAAGCGCCCAGCTGAGCCGCCTGCGCCAGGAGAATCAGCGCCTCAAGCTGCAACTGCGCGAAGTCCAGGCCAGTTCCGTGCCGCGCCTGCTGACCGATCAGCAACAGTGGTTCGTCACCGGCGCCGGGGTAGCGCTATTGGCCCTGCTCTGCGGTATCTTCGCCAGTGGTGGACATAGAAAGCGTCGACAATGGCTAAATTGAGTGATTCATGAGCGACCTGTTACTGATTGACGATGACCAGGAGCTCTGCGAGCTCCTGACCAGCTGGCTGGGCCAGGAGGGTTTTCAGGTACGGGCCTGCCACGATGGCCTGAGCGCCCGTCGCGCCCTGGCCGATCACGCCCCGGCGGCGGTGGTGCTGGACGTGATGCTGCCCGACGGCAGCGGCCTGGAACTGCTCAAGCAACTGCGCAGCGACCACCCGGACTTGCCGGTGCTGATGCTCTCGGCCCGCGGCGAGCCCCTGGACCGCATCCTCGGCCTGGAGCTGGGCGCCGACGACTACCTGGCCAAACCCTGCGACCCGCGTGAACTGACCGCCCGCCTGCGCGCTGTGCTGCGCCGCAGCCACCCGACCGCGGTGTCCAGCCAGATGGAGCTGGGCGACCTGTGTTTCAGCCCGGTGCGCGGCGTGGTCAGCATCGACGAACAGGACATCACCCTCACCGTTTCCGAAAGCCGCCTGCTGGAAGCCTTGCTCAAGCAACCGGGCGAACCGCTGGACAAGCAGGAACTGGCGCAGATCGCCCTGGGCCGCAAGCTGACCCTGTACGACCGCAGCCTGGACATGCACGTCAGCAACCTGCGCAAGAAGATCGGCCCGCACCCCGACGGCCGCCCGCGCATCGTCGCCCTGCGCAGCCGCGGCTACTACTACAGCCTCTGACTCTGAACTGATCCCTGGTCCTGCAGCCGCTGCCGCAGGCTGCGATAGGGCCGCCGCCGTCCTGCATTCGCAAGATCCCCGCGAGCGTACCGGTCGTTCGCCGCCTCGCGGGCTCGGCAGCGGCTACAGGGGTTATGTCAGTTTCGCCAAAAAACGTCTTTACCCAAGCTTTACCCTTCGCTGACCGCCGCTGACCTTGCTCTGCGTAATCTGCACACATCCGGAACTGACCGGGAATGAGACAAGGAGATACACCATGCGCAAGACCCTGATCGCTCTGATGTTCGCCGCCGCCCTGCCGACCGTGGCCATGGCCATGCCGGAAGGCGCAGGCCCCATGGGGCCGATGGATGGCCCGCGCCACAGCGAACACATGCGGGGCAAAGGCCCTTACAGCCAGCTGGACCTGAGCCACGAACAGCGCCAGCAGATCCGCAAGCTGATGGGTGAGCAGATGCACGAGCGCAAGCAGCTGGTGCAGAAGTACCTGGAAAAACTGTCGCCGGCCGACCAGAAAGCCATGAAGGACGAGATCGCCGCCAAGCGCCAGAAAACCGAAGCCGATATCCGCGCCCTGCTCAAGCCGGAACAGCAGAAAGAGTTTGACGCCATCCAGAAGAAACACGCCGAGCGCCGCGCCGAATGGGCTGAGTTCAAGGCCTGGAAAGCGCAACAGCCGCAAAAAGCGCAATAATGTTTTAGCGCTTATCCCACAGCCCAGTGGCGCTCCCACTGGGCTTTCCTTGTTTGAGGACTTCCCGTGCGTTCATTGTTCTGGCGCATCCTCGCCAGCTTCTGGCTGGCTATCACCCTGGTTGCAGGGCTGTCGATTCTGCTTGGCCACATGCTGAACCAGGATGCCTGGATCCTCAGTCGCCATCCGGGCCTCAATACCCTGGCCGAAGAGTGGACGCGCACCTACGAAGAACAAGGCGAAGACGCCGCCCAGGAGATTCTGGAGCAGCGCAAGCACCAGTATCACGTCAACGTGCAAGTGCTCAACGACGCCGGCGACCCGGTGGTCCGTGGCACCTTCCCGCGCCGCGCGGCCGCCTTGGAGGCCCGGCAGAACAACGATGACCGGCGCCTGCCCTGGCGGCGCCTGACCGCCGAATACACCAGCCCGAAAACCGGCGAAACCTACCTGCTGATCTACCGCATCCCCCATCCGGAACTGGACGCCTGGCACCGCGACAGCCTGCTGTGGCCGCTGAGTGCCCTGACCATCGCGCTGGTGGTGCTGACCCTGTTCAGCCTGCTGGTGACCCTGTCCATCACCCGCCCCCTCAGCCGTTTACGCGGTGCGGTGCATGACCTGGGACAGGCCACCTACCAACAGAACAGCCTGGCCCGCCTGGCCGCCCGCCGCGACGAGTTCGGCGTGCTGGCCAAGGACTTCAACCGCATGGGCTCGCGCCTGCAAAGCCTGATTGGCAGCCAGCGCCAACTGCTGCGCGATGTCTCCCACGAGCTGCGCTCGCCGCTGGCGCGCCTGCGCATCGCCCTGGCGCTGGCCGAGCGGGCCACGGTCGAGGAGCGCGAGCGCCTGTGGCCGCGCCTGACCCGCGAGTGCGATCGCCTGGAAGCGCTGATCAGCGAAATCCTGGTGCTGGCCCGGGTCGATGCCGACAACGCCAGCGCCGAAGAGGTGGACCTCAACGCCCTGCTCGATAACCTGCAGAAGGATGCCCAACTGGCCTGCCCGGAACAGCCGGTGAACATCCAGGCCGAATCGCAACTCAGCCTCAAGGGCTGGCCGACCATGATCGAGCGGGCGGTGGACAATCTGCTGCGCAATGCCCAGCGCTTCAACCCGGCCGGACAGCCGATCGAAGTACAGGCATTGCGTCAGGGGGACAGGATTGTGCTCAGCGTCCGCGATCACGGCCCCGGTGTGGAGGCCGAACATTTGCGCCAGCTGGGGGAACCCTTCTACCGCGCCCCGGGCCAGACCGCGCCGGGTCACGGGCTGGGCCTGGCCATCGCCCGACGCGCCGCGGAACGCCATGGCGGCAGCCTGACCCTGGACAATCATCCGCAGGGTGGTTTTATCGCCAGCCTGGAGTTGCCGTTGGTGCCAGGCGTTACTGCCCAGGCCTGAGCAGCCTCAGGATCAGGCCTTGCCCGACCAGGCGCTGACGAACTCCGCCGTGTCCACCTTGGGCGCGACCCGTGGCTCGTTCAGCGGTGTGCCCAGGTACAGGAAGGCGATGATCTCTTCACCTTCGCCCAGGCCAAGGCCCTTGGCGACATGGGGCGAATAGGACAGCTCGCCGGTACGCCACACCGCACCGATACCCTGGGCATAGGCCGCCAGCAGGATGCCATGGGCGGCACAGCCGGCCGCCAGCCGTTGCTCCGACTTCGGTACCTTGACGTGTTCCTGCAGGCGCGCCACCACAACCACCACCAACGGCGCGCGCAATGGCATGGCACGGGCCTTGTCCAGGGCCGCCTGGGTCACTTCGCCCCCCTGCAATTGCACCGCTTCCACCAGCAGCTCGCCCAACTGCTCGCGGGCCGCGCCTTCCACCGTCAGAAAGCGCCACGGCCGCAACTGGCCATGATCCGGGGCGCGCAATGCCGCCGCGAACAGCGCTTCGCGTTGCGCCGCCGTCGGCGCCGGGTCCACCAGACGCGGTACGGAAACACGGTTGAGCAATGCGTCGAGAGCCTCCATCGGCCACCTCCTGAAAAAAATGTCCGGCCATTCTACCGGGAAGTGCCTTCCGGGTGCCGGTTTACATGCTCTGCGCCGCAGGTAGAATGGCGCCCTCCTTATCAGCCCCGAGCGGACCTCATGGCGTTGCCGACCCTACGGATCATTGGTTTCATCATCGGCATTTTCCTGATCACCCTGGCCATCGCCATGGTCATTCCGATGGCGACGCTGGTGCTGTTCGAACGCACCGGCGACCTGCCGTCGTTCCTCTGGGCCAGCATGATCACCTTCGTCGCCGGCCTGGCCCTGGTGATACCGGGGCGCCCGGAACATGTGCACCTGCGTCCGCGGGACATGTACCTGCTGACGGTGTCCAGCTGGGTGGTGGTGTGCATCTTCGCCGCCCTGCCGTTTTTGCTGACCCAGCACATCAGCTACACCGACTCGTTCTTTGAAAGCATGTCCGGCATCACCGCCACCGGCGCCACCGTGCTCAGCGGCCTGGACAACATGTCGCCGGGCATCCTGATGTGGCGCTCCCTGTTGCACTGGCTCGGCGGAATCGGCTTCATCGGCATGGCGGTGGCGATCCTCCCGCTGCTGCGCATCGGTGGCATGCGCCTGTTCCAGACCGAATCCTCGGACCGTTCGGAAAAGGTCATGCCGCGTTCGCACATGGTGGCGCGGCTGATCGTGGCGGCGTATGTCGGCATCACCATTCTCGGCAGCCTGGCCTTCTGGTGGGCCGGGATGAGCCTGTTCGACGCGATCAACCACGCGATGTCGGCGATTTCCACCGGCGGCTTCTCCACGTCCGACAGCTCGCTGGCGCACTGGCCGCAACCGGCGGTGCACTGGGTGGCGGTGGTGGTGATGATCCTCGGTAGCCTGCCGTTCACCCTGTACGTCGCCACCCTGCGCGGCAACCGCCGGGCGCTGATCAAGGACCAGCAGGTCCAGGGCCTGCTCGGGATGCTGTTGGTGACCTGGCTGGTGCTCGGCACCTGGTACTGGTGGACCACCCAGCTGCATTGGCTGGAAGCCCTGCGTCACGTTGCGCTGAACGTCACCTCGGTGGTCACCACCACCGGTTTCGCCCTGGGCGACTACAGCCTGTGGGGCAACTTCTCGCTGATGCTGTTCTTTTACCTGGGCTTCGTCGGCGGCTGTTCCGGCTCGACCGCCGGCGGGATCAAGATCTTCCGCTTCCAGGTCGCCTATATCCTGCTCAAGGCCAACTTGAACCAGCTGATCCACCCGCGCGCGGTGATCAAGCAGAAGTACAACGGTCACCGCCTCGACGAGGAAATCGTCCGCTCGATCCTGACCTTCTCGTTCTTCTTCGCCATCACCATCTGCGTGATCGCCCTGGCGCTGTCGCTGCTGGGTGTGGACTGGATGACCGCCCTGACCGGCGCGGCCAGTACGGTGTCGGGGGTCGGCCCGGGCCTGGGCGAAACCATCGGCCCGGCCGGCAACTTCGCCACCCTGCCGGACGCCGCCAAGTGGATTCTGTCCCTGGGCATGCTGCTCGGCCGGTTGGAAATCATCACCGTATTCGTGCTGTGTATTCCGGCATTCTGGCGTCACTGACAGCGGCCCCGGACTCCTGCAATCGCGCCCGGTATTCGCCGGGCGTGGCATCGAACCAGCGGCGGAAAGCGCGGAAAAAATTGCTCGGGTCGGCAAACCCCAACAGATAGGCAATCTCCAGCAGGGTCATGCTCGGCTGCGCCAGGTACTGCTCGGCCAGCTCACGCCGGGTGTCGTCGAGCAGGGTCTGGAAACTGGTGCCCTCCTCCTGCAGACGCCGTTGCAGGGTGCGCTGGGACAGGTGCAGGGTCTGGGCCACGGCTTCGCGCTTCGGCTCGCCCTGGGGCAACAACCGGCACAGCGCCTGGCGCGCCTTGTGCGTCACCCGGCTTTCGGAGAAGCGCGCCAGGTACTCACCGGCGAAGCGGTCATGCAGCCGCGCCATGGCTTCATTGGCGGTCGGCAACGGCGCCTCCATATCGGCCCGCTCGAAAATCAATCCATCGTAAGGCGCGTTGAACACCAGCGGCGCATGAAACGCCTGCTTGTAGGGCTCCAGATCAACCGGCACCGCCCCCTGCATCAGGACCTGGCGCGGCTGCAGCGTACGCCCGGTCAGCCAGCCACA
The DNA here is from genome assembly GCF_017351415.1 of Pseudomonas sp. FW305-25. Lineage (NCBI taxonomy): Bacteria > Pseudomonadati > Pseudomonadota > Gammaproteobacteria > Pseudomonadales > Pseudomonadaceae > Pseudomonas > Pseudomonas sp. FW305-25. The sequence goes on from NZ_JACNDE010000004.1 coordinate 104,794, forward strand.
CAGCGCCAGCGCACAGGCCAGCGAAGCCTCGGCACTTTGCCGGGTCGGCGGCAGATGATCGCCGTGCACCGTCAGAATCAGCGCATAACCTTCAGGTAAAAGTCGGAAACTCAGATCAGCGCTTTCCGCGATGATCCGCTGATAGCGCACCAAACGCTGGAAACCCTCGGCCAGGGTACGACTGGACATCAGGGCATACCCGGCCACGTTGAAGGAAGCCGGTCGCACCACCTTGCCCATGTTCAGGCCGATCGCCGGGTTGCCGGACTGCTCCACCGCACGCCGCCAGAGACGCGTCATCGAATCCTGGGGGAAGCGTGCGTCCGGGTCGTCCAGCGCGGCATAGTCGAGCCCGATCTGCTTGAACAATGCACGGCAATCCAGGCCGTCCATCTCCAGAGCTTTGACAATTCCCATCGCCCAGCTTGCAGAAGTCGTTCGTTCGCTCATGGTGGGTTCTTTTACATGATGAGCCGCATGCTACGGCCGATTTCCCAAGGATACTAAAGTGGCGCCTATTGTCACTGGCCCCAGCTATTGATGACTCTAGACTCAAATAAGCTCCCCGCAGAGCATCCGCTGGCAGAACAACAACCACAGAGATCGCAGTCGTGGATAACATCAAGCAATTCAACAGCTTCGCCGAGTTCTATCCGTATTACCTGAGCGAACACAGCAACAGCACCTGCCGCCGCCTGCACTTCGTGGGCACGACCCTGGTGATCTTCATCCTCGCCTTCGCCATCGGCAAAGGCGCCTGGCTATTGCTGCTGGCCCTGCCGGTGGCCGGCTACAGCTTCGCCTGGGTCGGTCATTTCTTCTTCGAGAAGAACCGCCCGGCCACCTTCCAGCATCCGCTCTACAGCCTTGTGGGCGATTTCGTCATGTACCGCGACATGCTGACCGGCAAGGTGCCGTTCTAGGCCTCGCCGGACAGCAAGCCGTCCTGCACAGCCAGTGCAGGATTGGATCCAAGGCATAGACTCCCATCGTTGCGCAGAAAACAACAAGAGGATGGCCGATGAACGCTCACGCCCGTTTCACCCACATGAAGGATGGCACCCAGGAAGACTGGGCGATCATCGCCGCGGATTTCAGTGCCTACGCCAAGCAGTTGCCGGCGCGCATCGTGGCGCACCTGAAGTTGCTCGAGGGCGATTTTGGCGGCTTCCCGGTGGACCGCCTGACCCACTCGCTGCAAACCGCCAGCCGGGCCTGGCATGACGGCCGCGACGAGGAATACGTGGTCTGTGCCCTGCTCCACGACATCGGCGACACCCTGGGTTCCTACAATCACCCGGACATCGCCGCGGCGATCCTCAAGCCCTTCGTCAGCCCCGAGAACCTGTGGATGGTGGAGAAGCACGGGATCTTCCAGGGCTACTACTTCTTCCATCACCTGGGCATGGACCGGCACCTGCGCGAACAATTCAAGGACCACCCGCTGTATCTGCAGACCGCCGAGTTCTGTGCCAAGTACGACGCCGCGGCGTTCGATCCAGACTACGACAGCCTGCCCCTGAGCTTTTTCGAACCCATGCTCGAACGCCTGTTCGCCCAGCCGAAAAACTCGATCTACAAGGCGGCCATAAAGGAACACGCACCGGCCTGAGGACAGCTGAGCGGCCATCGCGAGCAAGCTCGCTCCTACAGGGGGATCTCCGTTTTTGTAGGAGCGAGCATGCTCGCGATACTATTCAGGCCAGCTCCGCGACCTTGGCCAGTTCGGCCTTGCGCTGTGCCTCGCGCGCCTGGGCGTCGGCCAGGCGATACAGCTCGATGGTGCCATCCCAATGCTCGATCAGGGCGGTGCACGACTCGACCCAATCCCCACAGTTGAGGTAGTCCACCTCGCCTACCTTACGGATCTCGGCATGGTGAATGTGCCCGCACACCACGCCGTGCAGCTCGCGCTTCACGCATTCGTGAGCGATGGCTTCCTCGAAGTCGCTGATAAAGCTGACCGCAGTCTTGACCTTGTGCTTGAGGTAGGCCGACAACGACCAGTAACCGTAGCCGTAGCGCGCCCGCCAGTGATTGAGCCAGCGATTGAGGGTCAGGGTGAACTCATAGGCCGAATCGCCGAGAAAGGCTAGCCAGCGATGGTAGCGGGTGATGACATCGAACTGGTCGCCATGGATCACCAGCAGGTGCCGGCCGTCGGCGGTGACATGCACCGCCTCGTCCACCAACTGGATATTGCCCAGGATCAGCTTCGAATAACGGCGCAGGAATTCGTCGTGGTTGCCGGTGACATAGATCACCTCGGTGCCTCGCTTGCTCATGGTCAGCAGGCGGCGGATGACGTTGGTGTGTGCCTGGGGCCAGTACATGCCGCCGCGCAGCTTCCAGCCGTCGATGATGTCGCCGACCAGGTAGATCCGGTCGGCATGATAGCCTTTGAGGAACTGCGACAGATGCTCCGCCTGGCAGTCCCGGGTGCCCAGATGCACATCGGAAATCCACAGGGTGCGCACGCGTTGTTTACGGCTGGGTCTGGCGAGTTCGGCACTGGTCATGGGCACGCTCCTGCATTTTCTGCGAGCTTGCGCCCCAGCGATTAATCGCCTGTGACAGAAATACGGCAGTCCGATGACAACGCTGAAGCCCGGGCCGCCGGTGTAGACTGCCGTTCTGCCAAGGAGACTGCGATGAGACCGATCCTCACGCTACGCCAATACAGCCACGACCTGATCGTCCACAGCCACGAACACGCGCAACTGGTGTTCGGCCTGTCGGGCCAGCTCGACTTCGAGGTCGACGGCCAGGGCAGCCAGGTGGTCCAGCAGAGCTTCGTGGTGGTGCCTTCCGGCGCCCATCATGCCTGCGGCAGCCCCAACGGCAGTCGCTGCCTGGTGCTCGACGTGCCCGACGAACATTGGCTGCTGCAGTCGCTGGGCGATCACGCCGATGCCAGTCGCCGCCTGCTCGACAACCCTGGGCGCCTGCCCCTGGATACGGCGCAGAGCCAGCTGGTCAACTGGCTCGCCGGCAGCCCGGTCAACGACCCGCTGATTGCCCAGCAAGGCGCCGTGCTGTTGCTGGCCAGCCTCAACCAGGCCAGCCCCGCCAGCGTCGGCGGCCGACGCCTGCCCTATGCCGCCTTGAATGCCCATATCGATAAACACGCCGCCCATCCGCTGCAAGTGGCCGACCTGGCGCAAATCGCCGGGCTGTCCAGCGCTCGCCTGCATGCGCGGTTTGTCGCCGAATGCGGGCAGACGCCGATGGACTACATCCGCAGCCGGCGCCTGCACATGGCCGCCGGGCTGTTGCGCGATTCGGCACTGCCCATCGGCGAAATCGCCAGCCGCGTCGGCTACAGCTCCCAGAGCGCCTTCGCCGCCGCGGTGCTGCGCGAGTTCGGCGTCTCCCCCGGCAAGCTGCGGCGCGCGACGGGCCAGCGCTAGGCTGTCGACAAAAAACGCGAGGATCGCGACAGACCGGGTCCTGCCCAGGCTTTTAGACTGGCACCGCTCCGCTCAACCGTTTTGAAGGATTGAAATGACTCCGCGTACTGCCCTTGGCGCCCTGCATATCGGCGCATTGATGTTCGGCCTCACCGGTGTATTCGGCAAACTCGCCGCCGCTTCGCCGGCCATCATCGTCTTTGGTCGCGCGGCGTTCGCGGTGCTCGCCCTGGCGTTCTTCGCCCGCTGCGCCAGCAGCATCCGCTGGCAACGGCTGCAGGCCACGGACTGGTGGCGCCTGTTGCTCAGCGGCCTGCTGCTGGCCGGGCACTGGGTGAGTTTCTTCATCGCGGTGAAAGTCGCCGGCGTGGCCATCGCCACCCTGGGTTTCGCCAGCTTCCCGGCCTTCACGGTGATCCTCGAGGGGCTGATCTTTCGTGAGCGGATCCGCCTCAACGAGATCGTCCTGGTGGCCCTGGTCAGCGTCGGCCTGGTGCTGGTCACGCCGGACTTCGACCTCGCCAGCGAAGCCACCAGCGGGCTGCTCTGGGCTGTGGGATCGGGCCTGCTGTTCGCCCTGCTGTCACTGAACAACCGCGCCAGTTCCGCGCGCATCCCGGCGGTGCAGGCGGCACTGTGCCAGAACGTGGTGGTTGCCTTGTGCTTGCTGCCGGTGGCGGCCCCAGGGCTGAGCGAGGTCCGGGCCCTCGACTGGTTGTGGATCAGCCTGCTCGGCATCTTCTGCACCGGCCTGGCCCACAGCCTGTTCGTCGCCAGCCTCGCGGTGATCAAGGCCCGCACTGCGGCGGTGGTGTTCGCCCTGGAGCCGGTCTACGGGATCACCGTGGCCTGGCTGCTGTTCAACGAGACGCCGACGCTGCGCATGCTGATCGGCGGCGTCTTGATCATCCTCGCCATCGTGGTCTCCAGCAGCCTGTCCGGCTCAAGCAAAAAAGCGCCAGTGGCGGAAGTCGCGTCTCACTGAGTGCGGTCGTTGTGGCCGAGGTCGCGCTGCGGATCGATCTGGTCGCGCACCCGCTGCTTGAGTACCTTGGCTTCGGGAAAACCGCCATCGGCCTTGCGTTCCCAGATCTGTACGCCGTCGCAGGTAATGCGGAACGTGCCGCCGGTGGCCGGCTCCAGGGACACCTTGCCCAGGTCGTCGCTGAAGGTGCTCAGCAGTTCCTGGGCCAGCCAGGCGGCGCGCAGCAGCCACTGGCACTGGATGCAATAGGTGATGACCACTTCGGGTTTACGTTCTGACATGGTGCTGCCGACTCCTGGGCTCAAGGGCGTCGTTATAATAGCCGCCTTTATCGCTCGCCCCGAGATCCATGATGCGTCGTTTGCTGTCCTGCCTGCTCCTGTGTTTGCTCCCCGTGTTCCTGCACGCCGCCGAAGCGCCACGGCCGAAGATCGGCCTGGTGTTGTCCGGCGGCGCCGCCCGTGGCCTGGCGCATATCGGCGTGCTCAAGGCCCTGGAGGAGCAAGGCGTGAAGATCGATGCAATTGCCGGCACCAGCATGGGAGCGGTGATCGGCGGGCTGTACGCCTCGGGCTACAAGATCGACGAGCTGGAAAAACTGGCCCTGAGCATCGACTGGCAACAGGCGCTGTCCGACGCGCCCCCCCGGGAAGACATACCGTTTCGTCGCAAGCAGGATGACCGCGACTTCCTGGTGAAACAGAAACTCAGCTTCCGCGACGACGGCAGCCTCGGCCTGCCGCTGGGGGTCATCCAGGGCCAGAACCTGGCGCTGCTGCTGGAAAGCATGCTGGCCCACGCCAGCGATACCCGGGACTTCGACAAGCTGCCGATCCCCTTCCGCGCGGTCGCCACCGACATCGCCAGCGGCGAGAAAGTAGTGTTCCGCAAGGGCCACCTGCCCCGGGTGATTCGCGCCAGCATGTCGATCCCGGCGGTGTTCGCCCCGGTGGAAATGGATGGCCGGCTGCTGGTGGACGGTGGCATGACCGACAACATTCCGCTGGATGTGGCCCGCGACATGGGCGTGGACATCGCCATCGTGGTCGACATCGGCACCCCGCTGCGCTCGCGCCAGCAGTTGGCGACCGTGGTCGATGTGCTGAACCAGTCGATCACCCTGATGACCCGGCGCAACTCCGAGGAACAACTGGCGACCCTGCACAAGAATGACGTGCTGATCCAGCCGCCCCTGGCCAGCTTCGGGGTCACCGACTTCGGCCGCGCCCAGGAAATGATCGACGCCGGCTACCGCGCCACCCGCATCCTCGACGCCCGCCTGGCGCCGCTGCGCCGGGCCGAACCGATGGATGCCGAACTCAGCGCCGCGCGCACGCCAAGCCAGCGCACCCCGATCATCACCGCGATCCGGGTGGAAAACGATTCGAAGGTCAGCGACGACGTGATCCGTTACTACATCCGCCAGCACATCGGCGAGCCTCTGGACCTGGGCCGGCTGCAGACCGACATGGGCACGCTGTACGGCCTGGACTACTTCGAGCAGGTGCAATACCGCGTGGTCCACAAGGGCAATGACCACACCCTGGTGATCAACGCCCGGGGCAAACGCAGCGGCACCGACTACCTGCGCCTGGGGCTGAACCTGTCCGACGACATGCGCGGCGACAGCGCCTTCAACCTGGGCGCCAGCTACCGGGTCAACGGCATCAACAGCCTCGGCGCCGAATGGCTGACCCGGGTGCAGATCGGTGATCAGCAGGAGCTCTACAGCGAGTTCTATCAACCATTGGATGTCGGCTCGCGCTACTTCATCGCGCCTTACATCGGCATCGAGTCGCAGAACATCGAAGCCGTGCTGGATAACGACCCGATCGCCGAATACCGCCTGGAGCGCTACGGTTTCGGCCTCAATATCGGGCGCCAGATCGGCAACAGCGGCGAGATCCGCTTCGGTGTCGGCGAGGCCTGGGGCAAGGCCGATGTGCGCGTCGGCGACCAGGACCTGCCCAGCGAAAGCTTCAACGAGGGCTACTACGAACTGCGCTACTCGTTCGACTCCCTGGACAATGTCTACTTCCCCCACGCGGGCGAGGACATCGGCCTGTCGCTGCGCCAGTTCGAACCCAGCCTGGGCTCGGACAAGCGCTACCGGCAGTGGGAGTTCAAGCTGGACAAGGCCCTGAGCAGCGGCCCGAACACCTTTATCCTCGGCGGTCGGTATGGCCGGACCCTGGATGAGGCCGAAGTGGTGACCTCAAGCTTCGTGCTCGGCGGCGCCCGCCAGCTGTCGGGTTTCCGCCAGGATGCGCTCTCGGGCCAGAACGTCAGCCTGATGCGGGGCGTCTACTACCGGCGGCTGACACCCCGCTCCTACCTGCCCCTGGACTTCCCGCTGTATATCGGCGGTTCCCTGGAGCGAGGGCGGGCCTGGAACAACGACAACGAGTTCGACAGTGGCTACATCAACGCCGCCAGCATCTTCCTTGGTTTCGACACGCCGCTGGGGCCGCTGAATTTCAGTTACGGCATCAACGACGACAACCAGAAAGCGGTCTACCTCAACTTGGGCCAGACGTTCTGAGGCTTGGTGTCCGACTCGGCTTCGGCCTTGCTGCCGGCGCCCGGTTCGTCTGGCTCCTCCAGGCGCCAGACGATCGAATCGGCATTGAATGGCGCCGGTGCTGCGGTAGGAGACGCCGGAGCGCTCAAGGGCTCGGAAGGTGCGATCAGGTCCCAGTCGACATCGATCGACGGCTCGCGATCAGCCAACCGATCTCCTGCCACGGGCTGTACCGGAGCGACAGGGGGCGTTGATCTGAACGACTCCTGGGCTGCCACCGTCGTCACAGCACTGGCCAGCGTTCGTGTGGGCCGACTCTCGGGGGCCGTCTGTGCCTCCGGTACGGCGGCGGACTGACGACGGCGACGCACGACCAACACCACCAGCCAGGCCGTCAACAGCAAGGCAGCAAGCATCAGCCAGGGATTCGAGCCTTCATCAGTCTCCGGAGCCTGTTCGGCTGGCTGGGGTGGGCTGGCGGCGGTGGGTGTCGCGGCCCCGGGCGCCGGGGCAGGATTATCGGCAGGCTTGCTCCGGGCTTCGGCCAACTGACGTTGCAACTCCACCAGCTGTTGCTGCTGGCGCGCCAGTTGTTCGTCCCGCTGCTGCAATGTGTTGCGCAGCTCTTGGGCCTGGTCCTGCAATTGCTGGTTGGCCTGCAGGGCTTGCGCCAATTGTCCGGCCGCGGGATCGCTCGCCTTGGCCGCCGCGGGTGACGCCTGGGTGGCGATCGCCGGTTCGGGTTTTGCTACCTCCCTGAGCGGAGCCGGCACTATCTCGGGGCTTCCCGGGGGATCGATCAGCAGCGTGTACTCGCGCAACTGCCGGCCATTGGCCTGGTTCACCTGCAGCAGGAAATCCAGGAACGGCTCGTTCACCGGCTTGCTCGACACCACCCGGATCACCCTGCGCTCGCCCTGCAAAACCTGGGTAAAACGCAAATCTTCGAGAAACGGCAAGCGCTCGATACCGGCCCGTTTGAACTCGCCGGCCGTCGCCAGGCTGACCGACAACTCGCCCTCCTCCAGGCCTTGCGCCTGCACCAGGGCGATCTCCGCCTCCAGCGGCTGGTTCAGCGCCGAATGCACGGTGATTTCACCCAGGCCCACCGCCGAGGCCAGGGACGAATACAAGGCCGCCAGCACCGGTAGAAGGAACAAGGAACGATTCTTCGCCACCCAGGACGACCCGACGAAACCGCGCAGAGCGGCCAGCAGACTCTGGAACATGAGCACCCTTTTTGAGGACCGAAAGCGACCACAGCGGCGATACGCTGGCTGCGCATGCCGCTGTGGACCTGGTATTTCTTATAGTCCGCCGGTGTCGGTAGCTCAAAAATCCGCGGCGCTAGTTATGCCTCAAGACTTTTCCAGATTGGCCAGGATATGCGCATGAACCCGCATGCATACCCGCATATCCTCTTCATCGACACCGACGAACAATTCACTGCGCAGGGCTGTGGCGATGGTTTCGATCTGTTCGATCAAGGGCAGCGCCGGGGCGCACAGAACGATCTTCTTCGCCCGGCGATCCTCGACCACCGACTGCCGTTGCACCAAACCCTGGGTTTCCAGGCTGTCGAGCAGCCGCGCCAGGGTCGGTCCTTCGACGCCGACACTCTGGGCAAGTTCACGCTGGGTCGGGGCTTCATCGAAACGGGCGAGGTGCAGCAGCACCAGCCAGCGGGCCTGGGACAGGCCAAGTCCGGCCAGACGGCGATCCAGTTCGGCGCGCCAGCCTCGGGACATCTGCGCCAACTGCATGCCAAAACGGTGTTGATCGGTTAACGGCATAAACAACTCATGAGTTAGTAGACTGAAAATTAAGAAAAACTAATTATTAGTCAGCTAAGCATGACAGTTGCCGAGTGGCAAGGTTTGGCATGAACTGAATCGTTACATCTTGCCGCCGTGGGACTCACATCTCGAATTCCGATTCCAGCGCCGCACGCACGCAATACAGCACACCTTCCGGCACGCGACCGGCAAACAGCTCGGCCACTTCGCTCACCGAGGGCAGCTCGCCTTCGCCATCGAGAAAGGCGTCCTGGATCTCGCCGAGCAGGTCTTCCGGCAGATCCAGCGCCTGCTCCAGGGACAGCTGCTGCTTGCCCACGGCCTCGGCGAGCATCGTGTAAACATTCTTTTCCGAGCACTGCAATTGCCCGGCGATTTGCAGTGGTGTCATGCCGGCGCGGGCCAGGGTAATCAGCTCGTGGCGGATGTCGGCCACCACTTTCGGCGCCTCCACCTGGCCACCCAATACTTCGAGGAACGCCTCGCCGTAACGCTCCAGCTTGCGCGCGCCGACGCCGCTGACCCGGGCCATTTCCGCCAGGGAGCCGGGCTGGCTGCGGAGCATTTCCAGCAGGGTGGAATCGGGGAAAATGACATAGGGTGGCACGCCATGTTCTTCCGCCAGCTTGCGCCGCAAGGCGCGCAAGGCTTCCCACTGTTCGCGCTCTTCGCCACGTACCAGTTGGCTGGCCTGGCTGGTGCTGCTCTTGGCGGCGGTCTGCGGCTTTATGTCGCGGCGCAGTTCCAGGCTCACCTCGCCCTTGAGCAGCGGCCGGCAGCTGTCGCTCAGACGCAGGCCGCCGTAGCCTTCCAGATCGATGTCGGCCAGGCCGCGGGCCACCAGTTGGCGAAACAGCGAGCGCCATTCGCCTTCGCTGCGCGCCTTGCCCACGCCGAACACGGAAAGATGCTGATGGCCGAAGCTGCGGACCTTTTCCGTGTCCTTGCCCAGCAGCACGTCCACCAGGTGGCCGACGCCATACCGCTGGCCGGTGCGATAGATCGCCGACAGCGCCTGGCGCGCCGGCTCGGTGGCATCCCAGGTCTGCACGCCGTCGACGCAATTGTCGCAATGGCCGCATGGCTGTGGCATGTCTTCGTCGAAATAGGCCAGCAGGGTCTGGCGCCGGCAGCGGGTTTCCTCGCACAGCGCCAGCATGGCATCGAGCTTGTGCTGCTCCAGGCGTTTGTGGCGCTCGTCGCCCTCGGAATTCTGCAGCATCTGCTTGAGCATCAGCACGTCCTGCAGGCCGTAGGCCATCCAGGCATCGGCAGGCAGGCCGTCACGCCCGGCACGCCCGGTTTCCTGGTAATAGGCCTCAAGGGACTTGGGCAGGTCCAGGTGCGCCACGAAGCGCACGTTGGGTTTGTCGATGCCCATGCCGAAAGCGATGGTCGCGACCATGATCAGCCCTTCCTCGTTGAGGAAACGCTTCTGGTGATAGGCCCGCAGCTCGCTGGGCAACCCGGCGTGATACGGCAGCGCCGGAAAGCCCTGCTCGCAGAGGAAGGCGGCAACCTCGTCGACCTTCTTACGCGACAGGCAGTAGACGATACCGGCGTCGCTGCGCCGTTCGCTGAGGAACGCCAGCAACTGCTTGCGCGGCTGCTCCTTGGGAACGATGCGATAGAAGATGTTCGGACGGTCGAAACTGGAGAGGAAACGCTCGGCATCCTGCAGGTGCAGGCGATTGACGATTTCCTCGCGGGTGCGCTTGTCGGCGGTGGCGGTCAGGGCGATGCGCGGCACCTGGGGGAACATTTCCGCCAGCTGGCCCAGTTGCAGGTACTCCGGACGGAAATCATGCCCCCACTGGGACACGCAATGCGCCTCGTCGATGGCGAACAGGGCGATGTCGAGGTTCTGCAGGAACGCCAGCATCCGCGGCTGCACCAGACGCTCCGGCGCCAGGTACAGCATCTTCACCTCGCCCCGCCGGATGCGCGCGGCCAGGTCGCGCTGCTGTTCGGCGCTCAGGGTCGAGTTCAGCGCCGCCGCGGCGACCCCGAGTTCCTCCAGGGTCGCGACCTGATCGTCCATCAGCGCGATCAATGGCGAGACCACCACCGCCAGGCCTTCGCGCAGCAGGGCCGGGACCTGGAAGCACAATGACTTGCCGCCGCCGGTAGGCATCAGTACCAGGGCGTCGCCGCCACTGGCCACACGCTCAATGATCGCACCTTGGCGGCCACGGAAACTGTCGTAGCCGAAGATGTCCTTGAGGACGCGTTGAGCCTGTTCGAGCATGAAAAACTCCAAAAATCGCTGAAATCCCTGTGCGCAGGCTGGCCGAAAAGGCCACGGTTTTCACTGACAAATCCGTTAGCGGACTTTTCCTGGACCGTCATGACGCCTGCCGGGCATCACAAAACGCGCAAGTATACCCGAGCACTTGCCGGCGAAGGGTGCCGGCAATGGACCGCTGGTAACCTTTAGAAGCGTGCAAATCTGCGCTGCGGCTGGCCTGGGCGCTCAAGAAGGCCTAGAATTCAGCATCGTTTATTCCCAAGGTAGTCCTTCAATGTCCTTCGCTGAGCAATTAACCCGCCTGCAAGCCTTCCTCGACGCCGATGAGCTGCATGACGAGGCGCTGGACTATGTGGCCGCCCACGGCTACCTGACTGCGCTGTCCATCTGTTCCGAAAGCGTGCCCGACCGTGAGTGGATCGACGCCCTGTTCGCCGAGGAGCCGCACTACAGCGACGCCGCCCAGCGCGAAGAGATCGAGTCCACCCTGATTGCCCTCAAGGCCCATATCGCCCGCCAACTGGCCTCCGACGAAGAGTTCGAGCTGCCGTGCGACCTCGACCTCGGCGACGAGCCGGACGACTCCGACCTGCGCGGCTGGTGCATCGGTTTCATGGAAGGTGTGTTCCTGCGCGAAGCGGCCTGGTTCGAAACCGCCGAGGAAGAAGTCAGCGAAATGCTCCTGCCGATCATGGTCGGCTCCGGTCTGTTCGACGAACAACCCGAGTTCTCCGACATCGCCAGCGATGCCAACCTGATGGACGACATGATCGTGCAGATCCCGGAAGCCCTGACCGCGCTGTACCTGCTGTGCAACGCGCCGGACGAAAAACCGGCCATTCTCAAGCCCCGTCACCACTGAGTCACCGCCTATGGCCAAGCCCATAGGCAACCGCCCCCTGATCCTGCGTTACGTTCTGCTGGCCATCGGCTGGCTGAGCGTAGTGCTGGGGGTGACCGGCATCTTCCTCCCGGTATTGCCCACTACGCCCTTCCTGCTGCTGGCCGCCGCCTGCTTTGCCCGCAGTTCGCCGCGCTTCTATCGATGGTTGGTGGAACATCCGCGGCTCGGCCCGTGGATCCGCGATTACCTGGACGGCCACGGCATTCCGCTCAAGGGCAAGGTCTACGCCATCGGCCTGATGTGGCTGAGCATCGGCCTGTCCTGCTACCTGGTGCCCCTGCCCTGGGCCCGCGGCTTCATGCTGACCAGCGCGGTGCTGGTGACGATCTACATCCTGCGCCAGAAGACCCTGCACAAGCCTTGAACCCGGCCCTGCGCGCCGCCTTCCTCCGTTCGTGGCAACCCGACCAGCTGCCCATGCTCGCGAAAAATACCGCCTAGACTTCAGAAACCTGCATTCGAGCAGCCCGCCATGCCCGCACGTTCGCGTCGCCCCGAGTGGACACTGCTCCGGTTTCGGCTGGCCGGCTGGTCGCTGTTGCTGGTCTGTTTGTGGACCGACCCGGGCAATGTGCGGGCGAACTGGGAATTCGTTTCTGCCCTGAGCACCTTCGAGTACCGTCATCAGGTCCTGGGCCCGGCCCGGGAGCGTCTCGAGGCCTGGAACCAGTTATTGCGGGACCTGACCGGGCGAGCGGAATACGAACAACTGAATGCCATCAACCGCTTCTTCAACCAGCAATTGAGCTTCAAGGAGGACCAGCGCACCTGGCAGCAGAGCGACTATTGGGCCACGCCGATCGAGGCCCTGCTCAAGGGCGCCGGGGATTGCGAGGACTATGCACTGGCCAAGTATTTCAGCCTGCGCAGCCTGGGGGTCTCCAGCGACAAACTGCGCCTCACTTACGTCAAGGCCAGGCGCGGCAACCGGCCGCACATGGTCCTGGCCTATTACCCCAGCCCCGGCGCCGGACCGCTGATACTGGACAACCTCAGCAGCGACATTCGTTCCGCCGCCCAACGCCAGGATCCGAACCCGGTATACGCCTTCAATGCCGAGGGGCTGTACCTGCCCGGAGTGGCTGGCAACACGCGCAGCATCGACCCGAAAAAACTCTCGCGCTGGCAGGACGTACTGAAAAAGATGCGGGACGAGGGCTTCACGGTGGGTAATGGCTGATCCGACAAGGAGTGCCGAATGTCGCTACTCAAGCAACTGTTCATCGCCATCTGCCTGTTCCTGCTGGTGGCCTTCAGCGGCAGTTTTTTTGTCAGCCTGGAAAGCTCCCGCGAGCAGATGCTCAACCAGCTGCGCTCCCACGCCCAGGATGCGGCCACCGCCTTGGGCCTGTCCCTGACCAGCCAGGTCGACGACCCGGCGATGATGGAACTGATGGTCAGTTCGGTCTTCGACAGCGGCTACTACAACAGCATCCGGGTGGTGAACATCGAAGACGAAAGCATTCTGCTGGAGCGTTCGGTGCCTACCAGGATCGAGGGCGTACCCCAGTGGTTCGTCAGGCTGGTGAGCCTGCGCCCGCAGGGTGGCGACGCCCTGGTCATGCGTGGCTGGGAACAGGTGGCGCGGGTGGAAGTGCTGAGCAACCCGCAGTTCGCCCTGGCCAGGCTCTGGGACAGCAGCGTCGGCAGCCTACTCTGGCTGCTGGTGTGCGGCTTGCTCAGCGCGGTGTTCGGCGGCTGGCTGCTGCGGCGCCAGTTGCGACCGCTGGACGCCATGGCCAGGCAGGCCGAAGCCATCAGCCACCGCGAGTTCCTCAGCCTGCCGACGGTGCCGCGCACGCCCGAGCTCAAGCGGGTGGTCCTGGCCATGAACCAGATGGTGGAAAAACTCAAAGCCCTGTTCACCGAAGAGGCCGCGCGCAGCGAGAAACTGCGGGCCGAGTCCTATCAGGACAGCCTGACCGGCCTGGCCAACCGGCGCCTGCTGGACGAACAGCTCGGCGATCAGTTGCTGCTCAACGAGCAGAGTGGCGATGGTTATCTGCTGATGCTGCGGGTCAATGACCTCAGTGGCCTGAACCAGCGCCTGGGTGGCCAGCGCACCGACGCCCTGATCAAGAGCATCGGCGACCTGCTCAAGCGCATCAGCGCCCAGGCCGACCGCCGCCACTGGCTGGCGGCGCGCAATCGCGGCGGCGAATTCAGCCTGCTGACACCGGGCCTGGACAGCCGCGGCGCCGAGCGCCTGGCCATGGAAATCAGCGCCACCCTGGAGAACCTGCGCCTGACCGGGGCCAGCGACTGCACACCGGTGGCGCATCTGGGCATAGTCGCCTACCGGCCCGGCGACCCGCTGAGCGGCGTCTGGTTGCGCCTGGACCAGGCGCTGGCGCAGGCCCAGCAGCACCCCGAGCGTCCCTGGGCGCTGCTGCAGGACTTCGCCACCGGCCCCAGCCAGCCGCAGCATGACTGGCGCGCCTGGATCGACGACGCCCTGAGCAACGGCAAGTTGAAATTGTATTTCCAGCCGGTGGTGCAGTGCGCCGACACCAGCGAGGTGCTGCATCACAAAGTGCTGGCGCGCTTGCTCGACCCGCAGGGCGAAGCCATTGCCGCCGGGCATTTCCTGCCGTGGATCGAGCGCCTGGGCTGGTCGGCGCGCTTCGACCTGGCCATGCTCGAACACACCCTGGATTATCTGCTCGAGCATGCCTGGCCGCTGGCCCTGAGCCTGTCTGGCAGCACCCTGCGCGACCCCGACGCGTTGCGGCGGATCCTCGACCAGCTCAAGGCCCTGCCCGACCTGGCCAAGTTACTGACCCTGGAAATCGACGAACGCCAACTGCCCTCGGCCAGCGAGCTGCAGCAATTGAGCCAGCGCCTGCGGGACAGCGGCTACCGGATCGGACTGCAACATTTCGGCGGCAACTTCAGCCAGATCGGCAACCTCGCCCACCTCGGCCTGGCCTACCTGAAAGTCGATGGCAGCTACATCCGCGACATCGACCGGCAAAGCGACAAACAGCTGTTCATCGAGGCGGTATTTCGCGCCACCCACAGCATCGACCTGCCGCTGATCGCCGAACGGGTCGAGACCCAGGGCGAACTGGACACCCTCAAGGCCCTGGGCCTGTTCGGGGTCATGGGGCGGCTGATCGGCCCACCGGAACCGATGTAGCCCCTTCCCCGCACAGCCCCGGCGCCAACCTCGGTCGAGGCTGGCGCCGGGCCTCAGACGGTATCGACCTTCAACGAATGGTCATTGAGCATGCCGTTGATGATGGTCGCGGTATCCGCGCCACCCGCGATCACTCCGCCCGCGCCCGGCGTCACCCCGTAGTGCTCCGCCAGGTTGACCCCGGCCAGATCGATGGTCTGGCTCGGCGAGGCCCCCGCCGCCGCGCTGACGTCGATACTGGTGATCAGCGACGGACCGCTGCCAGTGACCGTGAAGTGCAGGTAATCATCCAGCGATGCGCTGCTGGCGTTCTCGCCCTGCAACAGTTGCGACAGGTCGAGTTTGTCGATGCCCGGCGTGAAGTCGGTGACCAGGTCATGCCCGCTGTTGCCCTGCTGCCACTGGAAGGTGTCGCTGCCGCTGCCACCGGTCAGGGTGTTGTTGCCCATCCCACCGATCAACAGGTCGTCGCCGCCACCGCCGTTGAGCACATCGTTGCCCAGGCCGCCGGTGATGATGTTGGCGTTGTTGTCGCCGGTCAGGGTGTCGTTGTAGTTGGAGCCCACCAGGTTTTCGATGGCGGTCAGGGTATCGGTCCCGGCGCCACCGGTGTTCTGCGCACCGAGCAGCGAGAGGTCGACCGTGACCCCGGCGCTGGCATGGGCGTAGCTGGCGGTGTCGTTGCCCGTGCCGCCGTCGAGCAGGTCGTTGCCCGGCCCGCCGAACAGCAGGTCGTTACCCGCGTCGCCGTGCAGGGTGTTGTTGCCGCTGCCGGCGATGAGCACATCGTTGCCGTCGCCGGCATTGATCAGGTTGTCGCCGCTGCCGGCCAGCAGCACATCGTCGCCAGCGGTGCCGGTCAGGGTATGGCCGTCCTGATAACTGATGCTCACCGCCGCGCTGTCGCTGCCGCCATGGCTGTCGCTGGCGGTGTAGGTGCCGTGGTAATCCGGCGTGGATTCCTGGCCGCCCGCGTAGTTGACGGTCATGGTCAGCTGATAGTTTTCCGAACCGTTGGCGTTGCCGCCGCTGGGGTTGGTCAGGTTGGTGATGTGGATCTGGTAGATCCCGTCCGCCCCCGCGGTGAACGAGCCACCGTCGGCAATCGCGGTGTAGGCCCCGCCATTGAAGGCGTACTCCATGCCCACCCAGCCCGCCGTCAGGTTGTGATCCAGGTTCAGGGTCTCGCCCTGCTTCAGGTTGACGCTGATCACATCCTCGTCATTGTCATTGCCGTTGTTGATGCTGCCCAGGAAGCCGCTGATCACCACCGCGGCCGTCATCGCCGCCGTATTGGCGTTGAACGAGGCCCGGGCGACGGTCAGGGTCTGACTGGACCCTCCGGTGAAGCCGATGGTCTGCAGGCTGCCGGCGGTAAAGTCCGCCCCAGGGGACAGCCAGCCGGTGTTGAAGCTGGTCGGCGCGGCCGTCAGCGGATCGCCGTTGGCATCACTGTCGTTGGCCAGCAGGGCATCGGCCGGCACCACGATAGTGCCCGACAGAATGTTGGTGATGATGTGGTCGTCGCCCGCCACCGGCGCCGCGTTCGGATTGACCTTGACCACCAGGGTCGAGCTGGCCAGGTCGCCGTCGTTATCGCTGACGGTGAAGCCGACTGTCTCGGTCAGCGCCACGCTGGTGACGTTCTGCGAGCTGTAGGTGTAATCGCCGGTGTCGAGTTTCACCACCAGCGTGCCGCCGTTGTTGGTGGCGATGCTGAGGCTGTTGTCCAGGGTATTGAAGGTGCCGTGGTTGACCCCGCCGCTGAAGCTCAGCGAGCCCTGGTTGCTATTGCCGTTGGGGTCATAGGTGTAGGTGGTGCCATCGACCACCAGGGTCTTGATGAAACCGCCGTCGGCGCCGAACGAGCCACCTTCGCCGAGCAGGCTGCCGGTGACCGGGGTGCCCTGTACCGTACCGGCCAGCACCGAGTCGAGCTGGTTCAGGTCGGTGACCACCACGGCATTGGTATCGATGTGGGTACTGCCGTCATAGGCTAGCGGGTCGAGGTTGCTGTTGCTGACGCCGCTGCCCAGGCCGATTGCATAGTTCTTGATGCCGTTGGCGTCGAGGAAGGCTTTCCAGGCGGTCTCGTCGGCAGTGCCGATTTCCTGGCCATCGGTGGGCTTGCCGTCGGAGAAGAAATAACCGACGTTCTGCGCCCCGCTGATCTGGCCACTGGTGACAAACGCCAGCTTCGCCGCGGCCACGGCCGCATCGTAGTTGGTGCCGCCACCGGCGGTCAGGGAGGCGATGATCGACTTGGCCGTCGCCACATCGACCCAGATCGGCGTTTTGTCCGTGGCGCTGCTGCTGAAGGTGACGATCTGCACCTTCACATCGCCCATGTCGTCGTACTTGTCGAGCAAGGTGCTGATCGCCTGCTTGGCCAGTTCCAGGCGCGACAGGCCGGGGACGCCCGACGGGTCGGCCATGCTGCCAGATACATCTATCACCAGCAGCAGGTTGGAGTCGACCTCCAGCGCAGTGACCGCCCGCTCGCTGGCAACCGCCTGGGGTACATCGTCGACGATGCTGATCTGGATGGTGCTGGTGGTGGTATTGCCCACCGCGTCGGTGGCCTTGTAGGTGAAGCTTTCGCTCAGCACGTTCGGGCCGTCGTTGGCGTTCGGCGAGGTTTTCGGCGCCGAGGTCAGGGTGTAGCGGTAGGTGCCGTCGGGGTTGAGCAGGATCTGTCCGTAAGTGCCGGTGGCGCTGCCGACCAGGGTGTAGGTAATCGCACCGCTGCCGCCGGTGACCGCGCCGACCAGGGTGCCGGTAGCGGTTTCGCCGGTATTGCCCGGGTCACTGCCGGTCACCGTACCGGCGGCCAGGTCCTGGCCGTCCTTGCTCAGGTCCAGGGCCTTTTCGAAGACAGTGATGTCCTGGTCAGTGACCGCCCTGAGTTCGTTGCCGCAGATTTGGATGGTGATGGTGGTGGTGCTTTCATCGCCGTCCGCGTCACGTACAGTGTAGACGAACACATCCTCTGAATCGGGAGCGGTGACCGAGTTCGGATTGCTGTGATAGGTCGCGTTGCCGAAGGCGTCCAGGGTCAGCGTGCCATACAGGCCGTTGATGGTAGTGTTCAAGCCGCCAATGGCCGAGGTCGAGGTGTCGCTACCGGCACGCACGCCGACCACCGCGCCAGTGATTGCCGGGCCATCGGCGCCGCCAATGTCGTTACCCAGCACGTTGCCGCTGATGGTCGTGCCTTCGTCGGCCATCACCACATCAGGGTGAGCGGTGGGCAGGTCGTCGACGATATTCACATCCAGCACCCCAGAGGCGCTGCTGCCATCGCCATCGCTGGCGAACACATTGAAATGCTCGGCGATGCTGTTGGCCCCCAGCCCCGTCGGATGGCTTTCATTGTCGAGCAGGGTGTAGCTGTAGGCGACGACACCGATACTGGCGTCGTAGCCGGTAATGGTCAGCACGTTACCCAAGGCCGTCAGGATCGATTGCGGGAAGCTCGCGGCCACCCCGCCGGTCACCACATTGATCCCGCCCACCGTCAGGGTTTGCAGACCGTCCGGTGCGTTGACCAGGAAGAAGCCGCTCTGGGTCAAGGCCGGGGCATTGGGGCTGGTGCCATCGCTGAGGTGCTTCTCGTAGACCGTCAGCTCGCCGCCCTCTATATCCAGGCAGTGCAGGGTCACGCAGTCGTCGTTGTTATGGACGTTCAGCACCAGGTTGGCGGTGCTCGGGTCGCCATCGGCGTCGGTGATGGTGTAGGCGAAGGTCTCGGTAGCGCTGCCATTGCCCTGCAAGGCCTTGAAATCGGCGTCCGCGGTGTTGAGGGTGTAGGTGTAGGTGCCATCGGCCGCAAGGACCAGGGTGCCGTAGGTGCCGGTGAAGGTACCGGCGGTCACTGGGCCTGTGGGTACGCGGTCAGCGCCCTGCACGTCGTTGGTCAACACATTGCCGCTGAGCACCAACTGGCTTTCCGAGGCCACGCCATTGCTGTCATCGACTGCCGTTGGCAGGTCGTCCACCACATTCACATCCAGCGAACCGCTGGCCGTGCTGCCATCGACATCGGTCGCCACCACATTGAAGTGTTCGCTGAGGCTGTTGGCGCCATTGGCGGTTGGGTGATCCTCGTTGTCCGTCAGGGTGTAGCTGTAGCTGATCACCCCGGTGGCGGCGTTGTAGCCCGTGATGGTCAGGGTGTTGCCCAAGGCCGTGGTCACCGACTGTGGGAAACCGGTGGCGATTCCACCACTGACCACACTGATGCCACCCACCGTCAAGGTTTGCAGGCCATCCAGCGCGGTCACAGTGAAGGTGCCGCTCTGGGTCAGCGCCGTGGCATCCGGGCTGCTGCCGTCCGCCAGGTTTTTCTCGTAGACCGTCAGTTCGCCGCCGTTGGTATCCAGGCCATCGAGGGTCACCCCGTCGTCGTTGTTATGGATGTTCAGCACCAGATTGGCGGTGCTCGGGTCGCCATCGGCGTCGGTGATGGTGTAGGCGAAGGTCTCGGTAGCGCTGCCATTGCCCTGCAAGGCCTTGAAGTCGGCGTCCGCGGTGTTGAGGGTGTAGGTGTAGGTGCCATCGGCTGCGAGGACCAGGGTGCCGTAGGTGCCGGTGAAGGTACCGGCGGTCACTGGGCCTGTGGGGACCCGGTCGGCGCCCTGCACGTCGTTGGTCAACACATTGCCGCTGAGCACCAACTGGCTTTCCGAGGCCACGCCATTGCTGTCATTGACCGCCGTTGGCAGGTCGTCCACCACGTTCACATCCAGCGAACCGCTGGCCGTGCTGCCATCGGCATCGGTCGCCACCACATTGAAGTGTTCGCTGAGGCTGTTGGCGCCATTGGCGGTTGGGTGATCCTCGTTGTCCGTCAGGGTGTAGCTGTAGCTGATCACCCCGGTGGCAGCGTTGTAGCCTGTGATGGTCAGGGTATTGCCCAAGGCCGTGGTCACCGATTGCGGGAAGCCTGCGGCCACCCCGCCCGTCACCACGTTGATCCCGCCGACCGTCAGGGTTTGCAGGCCGTCCAGCGCGGTCACGGTGAAGGTGCCGCTTTGGGTCAGCGCTGCGGCATCCGGGCTGCTGCCGTCCGCCAGGTTTTTCTCGTAGACCGTCAGTTCGCCGCCGTTGGTATCCAGGCCATCGAGGGTCACCCCGTCGTCGTTGTTATGGATGTTCAGCACCAGATTGGCGGTGCTCGGGTCGCCGTCGGCGTCGGTGATGGTGTAGGCGAAGGTTTCGGTGCCGTTGCCCTGCAAAGCCTTGAAGTCGGCATCCGCGGTGTTGAGGGTGTAGGTGTAAGTGCCATCGGCTGCGAGGACCAGGGTGCCGTAGGTGCCGGTGAAGGTACCGGCGGTCACTGGGCCTGTGGGGACCCGGTCGGCGCCCTGCACGTCGTTGGTCAACACATTGCCGCTGAGCACCAACTGGCTTTCCGAGGCCACGCCATTGCTGTCATTGACCGCCGTTGGCAGGTCGTCCACCACGTTCACATCCAGCGAACCGCTGGCCGTGCTGCCATCGGCATCGGTCGCCACCACATTGAAGTGTTCGCTGAGGCTGTTGGCGCCATTGGCGGTTGGGTGATCCTCGTTGTCCGTCAGGGTGTAGCTGTAGCTGATCACCCCGGTGGCGGCGTTGTAGCCTGTTATGGTCAGGGTATTGCCCAAGGCCGTGGTCACCGATTGCGGGAAGCCCGCGGCCACGCCGCCCGTCACCAGGTTGATCCCGCCCACCGTCAGGGTCTGCAGGCCGTCCAGCGCGGTCACGGTGAAGGTGCCGCTTTGGGTCAACGCGCCCGCATCCGGGCTGCTGCCGTCCGCCAGGTTCTTCTCGTAGACCATGACTTCGCCGCCTTCGGTATTGAGGCCCTGAATCACCACCGTGTCGTCGTTGTTGTGCACCTGCAACACCAGGTTGGCGGTGCTGCTGTCGCCGTCGGCATCGGTCAGGGTGTAGGTGAAGCTGTCCGTACCGTTGCCGCCGCCCTGAAGCGCGAGGAACGCCGGATCGCTGGTATGCACGGTGTAGGTATAGGTACCGTCGGCGGCCAGCACCAGGGTGCCGTAGGTGCCGTTGAAGGTGCCGGCGGTGATCGGTCCGCTGGGCACCCGGTCGGCGCCTTGCACATCGTTGGTCAGGACATTGCCGCTCAGGGTCAGTTGGCTTTCTGAGGCGACGCCATTGCTGTCGTTGAACGCCTGGGGCACATCGTCGGTGATGTTGATATCCAGCGAGTTGCTCGCCGAATCGCCATTACTGTCGCTGGCGACCACGGTGAAATGTTCGCTCAGGTTGTTGGCACCGTCGGCGGCGGAATGGATTTCGTTGCCGACCAGGGTGTAGTTGTAGCTGACCGTACCCGTGGCAGGATCGAAACCGGTGATGGTCAGGGTGTTGCCGAGGGCGGTGGTGATCGACTGCGGGAAGCTGGCGGCCACCCCGCCACTGACCACGGCGATCCCACCCACGCTGAGGCTGAGCAGCCCGTCGGGGGCGGAGACACTGAAGGTACCGTTCTGCACCAGCGCCGCGGGATTGCTCGCCGAGCCTTGGGGCAGATTGGCTTCGCTGAGGGTCAACTCGCCATTGGCGACCGACAGGCCGCCCAGGGTGACCGGGTTGTTCGGTGGGGGTGGCGGTGCGATACCGCCGTCGTCGCTAGGCGGTACCGCGGCAATCCGCTCAGGCACGAACTCGGGAATGCCATTGAAGCCCGCGGTGGGGAAACCAATGATCGGCTCGACCCGACCCGCGACTTCTTCAAGCAGTACAAAGGTATGCCCGCCACCCAGGGCGCCAGCGGTGCCACCCGTAGCACCGGGGCCGGCCGCGGTGGCTTCGCCAGTCTGCGTCGGGTCGGCGCCGGCAGCGATAGCTTTCTGCAGTTGCTCGACATCGGTCAGTTGCGCCTCGCTGGGGGTCACGACTTCAGGAGCCTGCACATGGGGCGCCTGGTTCGCCAGCAGTTGCGGGGTCAATTGCAGGCTGCTGTCGCGCCCGAGGGTCAGTTCCTGGCCGTTCTGCAGATGCACGGCTACCGCGCCCTGCGCACCGGTCACCAGTTGATCCCCCGCAAACAGACGATCGCCTTCTACCAGAACGCGCCGGCTGCCATCCGCCGCTACCGCTACCACCTGCCCGATTACCTTACTGACGACACCGATTAACCTAGCCATGAGCACTTCCTCCGCTGCCGACCGCTATCGGCATCTGGTTGCACGGAAAAGTGCTATGGCGTTATCGGGTCACCGACAGGAAACGCCAGCCTGAAGGTTCGCTGATTGCTGCTCAGTCGAACCTGCGCACCGGCCTTCCCTCTCGCTCGTCCCTCGCTGGCCTGCTGTTTCTGCCGAAGGCAAAACCGAATGCAATCAAACGCATTCAGGCTTCGGACAGCCCTCCCGCGAAAGTCGCGACATGGATTCAAACACTGCAAGTGACAAAAAAATGTCGCTGTAAAATCCGTATCGCACCCTCCCCACCGCTCCTCTCCCGCCCTATGTCGCAAATTTTGTTGAACCTTTTCAAGCCCCTGAAAAGCCCTCTAGAGCCCATAAATACGGGGCTTGCGAACTGAACAATGTGCTGGATTTCACAGAGTGCATAAGTTTTTTTCAGCATAAGCCTTATGAGAAATTCTTCTTAGCTTCCGCTCAGGATGTTCTTAGCTCTGTTGTTACAAGCCTGAAACGGTTTGACCTATAAAGTTCGTCATTTTTTTGGCGATTGCAAAGCACCATACATGGACCAGGGAGATGTACCTCATGCGCGTTTTTACCCCCCTCAGTAGCGCGATTTTATTAGCCATGGCCTGCATTCATCAGGCCCAAGCCATGTCTCTGACGGAGGCGATTCAAAGCACGCTGGACAACCACCCGGAACTGCGCGCGAGCCAGAACAACCGTCTGTCGGCTGATGAGGACGTCAAGGTCGCCAAAGGGGGCTTCTATCCATCGCTGGACCTGAATGCGGCCTATGGCCGTGGCTACAGCGACAACACCACCACGCGCGCGTTGGGCAACCATCACACCGAGACCCTGACCTATACCCAGTCGGAGTTGCGCCTGCGGCAAATGCTCTTCGACGGCTTCAATACCGCCAACGAAGTCGGGCGTACCCAGTCGGTCTCCAACTCGCGGGCCTACTACACCCGCGGTACCGCCGAGAGCCTGGCCCTGCGCACCATCGAGGTGTACCTGGAAGTGCTCAAGCGCCGCGAACTGGTGACCCTGGCCAAGAACAACCTGCAGGCGCACCTGCGGGTCAACGACCAGATCGGCCTGCGCAGCGAACGTGGCGTCGGCAGCACCGCCGACCTCGACCAGTCCAAGGCCCGTCGCGCCCTGGCGGAAAACAACTACGACACGGCGCAGGTCGACCTGGCTGACGCCGAAGCCAACTTCTTCAGCGCCGTGGGCCGTATGCCCGACGAACTGGAAAGCCTGCCTTCGGTGCGCGGCGAGATCCCCGCCAGCCTGCCGGATGCCCGGCAGAGCATGCTGGAGAACAACCCCTACCTGAAATCGGCCCAGGCCGACGTGCAAGCGGCCGAGAGCCAGTACGAAGTCGCCAAGTCGCCGTTCTACCCACGCTTCGATGCCGAGGCCGCGGTGGGCGCCAATGACAACGTGCAGGGCGACAAGGGCCACGACAATGAATGGCGAGTGGGCGTGGTGATGAACTACAACCTGTTCCGCGGCGGCAGCGACAAAGCCCGCCTGCAATCGGACGCGCACAAGATCAACCAGGCCATGGACATCCGCAACAACGCGCTGCGCATGCTCAACGAGAACATCACCCTGGCCTGGAACGCCATGCTCAACGCCAAGAAGCAGACCCCCACCGCTCGCGAATACGCTGAAACCACCACCCGCGTACGGGCCGCTTACCAGGACCAGTTCGGTCTCGGCCAGCGCACCCTGCTCGACCTGCTGGACAGCGAAAACGAGCTGTACAACGCCAACCGACGCTACACCGAGGTGCGTTACACCGAGGAGTTTTCGATGTATCGCGTGCTGGCGAACATGGGCGAGTTGTTGAACAAGGAAAAAGTCGTGGTACCAGCCGAAGCGATCGCCCAGACCGAAGTGAAGAGCGAAGCCCGTCTGCCTGAGATGCGTTAAGTCCTCGGAGGACTTCAATGTGACCAGCATGGAACCCGGGAGCTCAGGCGTCGATCCGCGCCTGAGCTTTGATGACCCGTTGTTGGACGGATTGTTGATCCTCTGCAAACTGCACGACTGCACCGTCAGCCGGGCCAGCCTCAGCGCGGGGCTGCCCCTGGCCCAGCAACGCCTGAGCCTGGACCTGCTGCCCCGCGCCGCGGCCCGCGCCAGCCTGCAGGCCCGCCTGCTGCGTCGTGAGCTGTCGGCGATTTCCAGGCTCAACCTGCCGGTGCTGCTGATCCTCAAGCATGGCCGCTGTGCGGTCCTGCGCCGCTGGGGCGATGACGGCCAGGCGCTGATCCTGCCCAGCGAAGCCGAAGGCGGCGAGCAGTGGGTCAGCCAGGCGGAGCTGAACGATGACTACAGTGGCCAGGCGCTGTTCGCCCGGCCACGCCACGAACTGGAAGAACTGCGCAATTCCCTGGTGCCGCGGGTCGAAGCCTGGTTCCGCGACACCCTGAAACTCTCGCGCTGGCTGTACAGCGACGCGATCCTCGCCAGCCTGCTGATCAACCTCCTGGGGTTGATGGTGCCGCTGTTCGTCATGCAGACCTACGACCGCGTGGTGCCCAACCAGGCCACCTCGACCCTCTGGGTGCTGGCCATCGGCCTGTTGATCGGCACCGGCTTCGAGCTGGTACTGCGGGTGGTGCGCGCCCATCTGCTGGACAGCGCCGGCAAGCGCACCGACGTGATTCTCTCCGCCACCCTGTTCGAGCGCATCACCGGCATGGCGATGAAAGCCAAGCCGGCGACCATCGGCGGCTTCGCCCAGAGCATCCATGACTTCCAGGGCCTGCGCGAGTTTCTCACCGCCGTGACCCTGACCAGCCTGATCGACCTGCCCTTCGCCGTGCTGATGCTGCTGGTGATCGGCCTGCTCGGCGGCTGGCTGGTGGTGATCCCGCTGCTGGCGTTTCCCCTGACCATCGCCTTCGCCATGCTGATCCAGGCCCGCCTGCGCGACACCGTGCAAAAGAGCCTGAGCCTGGGCGCCGAACGCCAGGCGCTGCTGATCGAGACCCTCGGCGGCCTGGAAACCCTCAAGGCCTGCAGCGCCGAAAGCGAACGCCAGCACCGGTGGGAAAGCACCCACGGCGCCCTCACCCGCCTCGATAGCCACGCGCGCAATCTCTCGGCCCTGGCCACCAACGGCACCCTGTTCATCCAGCAGTTCTGCGGCATGGCGACCATAGTCGCCGGGGTCTACAGCATCATCGCCGGCAACCTCAGCGTCGGCGCGCTGGTCGCCACCTACATGCTCGGCAGCCGGGTCCTGGCGCCGCTGGGGCAGATCGCCGGGCTGATCACCCGCTACCAGCAGGCGCAACTGACCATGCGCAGCACCGACGCCCTGATGGCCTTGCCCCAGGAACGCGATGCCCGCCAGCGCCCGCTGGAGCGCACGCAACTGCAAGGCGCGCTGGCGCTCAATCAGGTGACCTTCCGTTATCAGGGACAGAATGCCGCGGCCCTGAGCAATATCAGCTTCAGCATGCAGCCCGGCGAACGCATCGGCATCATCGGCCGCAGCGGCTCCGGCAAGAGCACCCTGGGACGCCTGGTCATGGGTTTCTATGCCCCCGAGGAAGGCCAGTTGCTGCTGGACGGCCTGGACCTGCGCCAACTGGACGTGGCCGACCTGCGCCAGCAGATCGGCTATGTCGCCCACGACCTGCCGCTGCTGGCCGGCAGCCTGCGCGACAACCTGACCCTCGGCGCCCGCTACATCAGCGATGCGCGCATGCTCGAGGTCGCCGAGCTGACCGGAGTCACCGAGCTGGCACGCCAGCATCCCCAAGGCTTCGACCGGCCGGTGGGCGAGCGTGGCCAGCTGCTGTCCGGCGGCCAGCGCCAAGCGGTGCTGCTGGCCCGAGCGCTGCTGCTGGACCCACCGATCATGCTCCTGGACGAACCCACCAGCGCCATGGACAACAGCAGCGAAGACGCCCTGCGCCAGCGCCTGCACGCCTGGGTGCAAGGCAAGACCCTGCTGCTGGTGACCCACCGCACCTCGATGCTCAGCCTGGTGGAGCGGCTGGTGGTCCTGGACAACGGGCGGATCGTCGCCGACGGGCCGAAAGAAGCGGTCATCGATGCACTGCGCAAGGGCCGTGTCGGCTCTGCGGCGGTCTAGGAGTCGCCCTATGCCTGCCTCATCGCAATCACGCGGCTACTTCGCCAGCCTGCGCAAAAGCGCGGAAAGCGAGTTCATGCCCGAAACCGCCGGCGCCTCGCTGCAGGATTCGCCCCGCGGCTCGCGCATCGTCGTCTGGCTGACCACCGGGCTGCTCGTCAGCGCCCTGCTCTGGGCCAAGTTCGCGGTGCTTCAGGAAGTCACCACCGGCGAAGGCAAGGCCATCCCGTCGAGCAAGGTGCAGGTGGTGCAGAACCTGGAAGGCGGCATCGTCACCGAGATCTTCGTGCGCGAAGGGCAGATGGTGAACAAGGGCGACACCCTGCTGCGCCTGGACGACACACGTTTCCTGTCGAACAAGGGCGAAAGCGAGGCCGACCGCTATGCCTTGATGGCCCAGGTCGAACGCCTGTCCGCCGAAGCCGAGGGTCGGCCGTTCAAGCCATCCGACGAAGTGGTGGCCAAGGCGCCCCAGGTGGCGGAGGACGAACGCTCGCTGTACGAACAGCGCCAGCGCCGCCTGGCCAGCGAACAACGGACCCTGAGCGAACAGCTGCGGCAAAAGACCCAGGAACTGGCGGAGTTCCGTTCGAAACAGGGGCAATTCAGTTCCAGCCTGGCCCTGCTCAACCAGGAGATGAACATGTCGGCGCCGCTGGTAAGTACCGGCGCGGTGTCACCGGTGGAGATCCTGCGTCTCAAACGCAGCGCGGTGGAAATCCGCGGCTCGTTGAATGCCACGACCCTGGCCATTCCCCGGGCGGAATCGGCGATCAACGAAATCAGGAGCAAGATCGACGAGTCCGAACAAGGCTTCCGTTCCGACGCCGCTAAGGAACTCAACGAGAAACGCACCGACCTGTCGAAAATCACCGCCTCGAGCATCGCCATCGACGACCGAGTGACCCGCACCACCGTGACTTCGCCGGTGCACGGGGTGATCAAGCAGCTCAAGGTCAACACCATCGGCGGCGTGGTCCAGCCGGGCAGCGACATGCTGGAAATCGTGCCGCTGGAGGACAACCTGCTGATCGAGGCCAAGGTGCGGCCACAGGACGTGGCCTTCCTCCATCCCGGGCAGAAAGCCATGGTCAAGTTCAGCGCCTACGACTACACCATCTACGGTGGCCTGAGCGCCAAGCTGGAACTGATCGGCGCCGACACCATCGCCGACGACAAGGGCAACAGTTTCTATCTGATCCAGGTGCGCACCGACAAGAACCACCTGGGCGGCGACCTCAAGCCGCTGCTGATCATCCCCGGCATGGTCGCCACGGTGGACATCATCACCGGCGAGAAAAGCGTGCTCGACTACCTGCTCAAGCCGGTGCTCAAGGCGCGGACCGAGGCGATGCGCGAGCGCTGATACACCCGACCTGTAGCCGCTGCCGCAGGCTGCTCCGGGTCGCGCAGCGGCCCCTGGACCTGACACCGCGTACCTCCTGAAAGACCACGCCGCCTGGATCGGCGCCCGCTTCGCGGTCGATCGCAGCCTGCGGCAGCGGCTACAGGTCTTTTGTCTGCTGGTGGTTACGTTGGTAGGTGTCTTCGCCCATTGCCGCGATCTGTCCGTCGATCAAGGCCTCGAAAGGCTTCAGCAAGGGCACGAACGTGGCCGGTGCCTCCAGGACCTGCAGGGCCTGGACGATGGCCTCGATGGTCGACAGGGCCCCCGGCCCGGGCGCCTTGCGCAGCCGGTAACGGGACACCGTGCCTTCGGCCAGGGTCACCCGGGGCAACGCGGCCAGCAGCGGATTGAGGTGCAGCAACTTGCGCGCCTTGCGCCAGGTACCGTCGGGCACCACCAACAGCAAGGGCTGCTCGTCCGGCACGCGGGAATAGGCCTGCAACGGCTGCGCGTCCTCCGCCGGGAACAGCAGGCGTGCCTGATACCCGGGACAGTTCAACAGCTTCGGCAGATCGGCAAACACCTCGCCGACGATCAACTCGGCATTGTTCAACCCCAACGCCGCCAGCCGCGCAGTGTTCAGCGCGTGGTTCACTTCGCTGGGATGCTGCAACAGGAGTATCCGGGTGCGGCTGTCCAGCCGTGGAATCAGCGGGCACAGGCAATGGGTTTTCGGGCGCAGGCAACGCGGGCATTGAATTCTCGACATGGGCGCCTCCTCAGGCCTGATTGAGCTGCGCCTTGAGCAGGTCGCGGAACGTCTGGATCAACGGTTCGCGGCTGCGCCCACGGCGCACGATCATCGAAAACGGCGCCTGATAACCGAAGGTCGCCGGCAGCAGCACGCGCAAATCGCCCTTGTCGGCCCAGGCCTGGGCGTAATGCTCCGGCAGGTAGCCGATGTAGGCGCCGGACAGCACCAGGATCAGTTGCGCTTCCATGCTCTCCACCGTCGCCGCGCTGTGCTTGAAGCCGTGGCGCGCCAGCTCGGCCTGGCTCCAGTAGCCACGGCCGACCATGCGCTGCTGGGTGATCACCTGCTCGGGGATGCGCCGCTCGTTGAACAGCGGGTGCCGGCTGCTGCAATACAGCCAGTGCTGCTCGCGGTACAGCGGCATATACACCAGCCCGCTCATGCGCGTGGAGAACGCACCGATGGCCAGGTCCAGGCGGTTGTCCTGCACGCCGAGCTGCAATTCGTAGGGGCTGAGTACCGACAGATGCAAATGCACCGCCGGGTGTTCCTGGCTGTAGGCACCGATGGCTTCGGCGAACGGCAGGGCCTTGTCGCTCACCGTCGAGTCGATCACCCCCAGGTTGAGGGTGCCGCGCAGTTCGCCCTTGAGCGCCGCGGCGTACTGCTCGAAACCCTCCAGCTCGCCCAGCAGGCGCAGGGTTTCCTGGTGGAACAACTCGCCCTTGCTGGTCAGGGTGAAACCGCCGCGGCCACGGTGGCACAGGACCAGCCCCAGGGCCGACTCGAGCTGGCTCATGTAGGTGCTGATGGCCGACGTGGAGAGGTTCAGTTCGTGCTGGGCATTGGCGAACCCCTGATGCCGCACCACGCTGACGAAGATGCGCAATAGTTTCAGATCAGGTAAAGCGTTGGCCATGGGAGCTCCACAAGGAAAATCGACAACGGGGATCGGGTGTCAGGGTCATCCAGACCTCATTGGCGTTCCTTCATGAACAGCGTCGCGGCGCCGATTATGACCGCTGTGCGGCCAATCGCCGGCAAGTCTCCCTCCTGCTTCTGTAAGAGCGAGGCTTGCCCGCGAATGATCTCCGGTCCGGGCAGTGCCGCTCTCACTGGGCCAGAGTCTATCCTTTACACCCGCCCTTAGTTTAGAAAAATCTGAACTAAGTATTTGCCCGTAGCGATTCTTCCTGCCCACTACATTTCGCAGAATCGGCCCCACTCGGTTTCGCCGGCAGTCATTGCCGCGCCACAAACCCCATAAATAAAACAACGATGAGGCCAATCCCGTGGACAAGATTCTCCACCAACCACTGGGCGGCAACGAAATGCCGCGCTTCGGCGGCATCGCCACCATGATGCGTCTTCCCCATGTACCTACCCCGGCCGGCCTGGATGCCGCCTTCGTCGGCGTACCGCTGGACATCGGCACCTCGCTGCGCGCCGGCACCCGCTTCGGGCCCCGTGAGATCCGCGCCGAATCGGTGATGATCCGTCCGTACAACATGGCCACCGGCGCCGCGCCCTTCGACTCGCTGAACGTGGCCGACATCGGCGACGTGGCCATCAACACCTTCAACCTGCTGGACGCCGTGCGCATCATCGAAGAAGCCTACGACGGCATTCTCGAGCACAACGTGATCCCGCTGACCCTGGGCGGCGACCACACCATCACCCTGCCGATCCTGCGCGCCATCCACAAGAAACACGGCAAGGTCGGCCTGGTGCACATCGATGCCCACGCCGATGTCAACGATCACATGTTCGGCGAGAAGATCGCCCACGGCACCACCTTCCGCCGCGCCGTCGAAGAAGGCCTGCTGGACTGCGACCGCGTGGTGCAGATCGGCCTGCGCGCCCAGGGCTACACCGCCGAAGACTTCAACTGGAGCCGCAAGCAGGGCTTTCGCGTGGTGCAGGCCGAAGAATGCTGGCACAAGTCGCTGGACCCGCTGATGGCCGAAGTACGGGCGAAAGTCGGCGATGGCCCGGTGTACCTGAGCTTCGACATCGACGGCATCGACCCGGCCTGGGCGCCAGGCACCGGCACCCCGGAAATCGGCGGCCTGACCACCATCCAGGCGATCGAGATCGTCCGTGGCTGCCAGGGCCTCGACCTGGTCGGCTGCGATCTGGTAGAAGTCTCGCCGCCGTACGACACCACCGGCAACACCTCGCTGCTGGGCGCCAACCTGCTGTACGAAATGCTCTGCGTGCTGCCGGGCGTGGCGCGTCGCTGAGGCCCGGCCATGAGCGAGCGCGAGCAGGTCCTCAAAGCCGCCGCCGAACTGGTGGCGGCCTTCGCCCGTAACGATCGCGAAGCCTACTTCGGTGCGTTCAGCACCGACGCCAGCTTCGTCTTCCACACCCTCGCCCAGCCCCTGCTGTCCCGCGACGCCTACCAGGCGCTGTGGGACAGCTGGCGTCGCGAGGACGGCTTCGAGGTGCTGTCCTGCACCTCGAGCAACGCGTTTGTCAGCCTGCAGGGGGACACCGCGGTATTCATTCATGACGTCGCCACCGAGCTGCGCATGCAAGGGGAGCAACACTTCAGCCAGGAGCGCGAGACCATTGTTTTTTGCAAACAAGGGTCCGGCACACAACAACAAGGCCTATGGCTGGCCTGCCACGAACATTTGTCCGCAATGCCGGAAGGGCTGCCACCCCCTTAGCCAGAAAGGTGACGCTCACGCACGATGAGCGCGCCCTAGTGATCGGAGCAGATCATGAATAACAACAACAAAGAAAAAAGCCTTAGCAGCATCGAAACGAACGGGGTCGAACAGATCCCCGACCATGAACGCGACGCCCGGCCCAGCGACCTGTTTCGCCTGATCTTCGGCGGCGCCAATACCTTCGCCACCGCCGTGCTCGGCAGCTTCCCGGTGCTGTTCGGCCTGTCCTTCCAGGCGGGTGTCTGGGCGATCGTGCTGGGCGTGATCCTGGGGGCATTGATCCTCGCGCCGATGGGCCTGTTCGGACCGATCAACGGCACCAACAACGCCGTCTCTTCCGGTGCGCACTTCGGCGTGCACGGGCGGATCGTCGGCTCGTTCCTGTCGTTGCTGACCGCCATCGCCTTCTTCTCCCTCTCCGTATGGAGTTCGGGGGACGCCCTGGTGGGCGGCGCCAAGCGCCTGGTCGACCTGCCGGAAACCGACCTGACCCTGGGCCTGGCCTACGGCCTGTTCGCGATCCTGGTACTGACGGTGTGCATCTACGGCTTCCGCTTCATGCTGTGGGTCAACCGCATTGCCGTCTGGGCGGCGAGCCTGCTGTTCCTGCTGGGGATCTTCGCCTTCGCGCCGGCCTTCGACAGCCAGTTCGCCGGTACCCTGGCCCTCGGCCAGGCGGGTTTCTGGGCGGCCTTCATCGGTGCCGCGCTGGTGGCCATGAGCAACCCGATTTCCTTCGGCGCGTTCCTCGGCGACTGGTCGCGCTACATCCCCCGCGAAACGCCGAAAGGCCGGATCATGCTGGCGGTGATCGCCGCGCAGATCGCCACCCTGATTCCCTTCCTGTTCGGCCTGGCCACCGCCACCATCGTGGCGATCAAGGCGCCCGACTACATCGCCGCCAACAACTACGTCGGCGGCCTGCTGGCGGTCTCGCCGAGCTGGTTCTTCCTGCCGGTGTGCCTGATCGCGGTGATCGGCGGCATGTCCACCGGCACCACCTCGCTGTATGGCACCGGCCTGGACATGTCCAGCGTGTTCCCGCGGGTGCTGTCGCGGGTCAAGGCGACCTTGCTGATCGGCGTGTTGTCGATCGCCTTCATCTTCATCGGGCGCTTCGCCGCCAACCTGGTGCAGAGCGTGTCGACCTTCGCCGTGCTGATCATCACCTGCACCACCCCATGGATGGTGATCATGCTGATCGGCCTGCTGGTACGTCGCGGCTTCTACTGCCCGGACGACCTGCAAGTCTTCACCCGTGGCGAGCAAGGTGGCCGCTACTGGTTCCAGCATGGCTGGAACTGGCGTGGCCTGGGGGCCTGGATCCCCAGCGCGCTGGTCGGCCTGTGCTTCGTCAACCTGCCCGGGCAGTTCGTCGGTCCGCTGGGCAACCTGGCCGACGGCATCGATATCAGCCTGCCGGTGACCCTGGGCCTGGCCTCGCTGGTGTACCTGGCCCTGCTCAACCTGTTCCCGGAGCCGGCCGCGGTCTACGGCCCCAACGATCCACGCAGCAAGAGCACGGATTCGCTCGGTAAACCGGTCATGCGCCAAGCCGCCTGACTCAAGCATGACCTGTAGCGGCAGGCTCGCCGGCAATCACGCCTCACACGACGGGTCCGCCAGACCGCGTCGCCTTGATTGCGGCAAGCCTCGCTTCTACAGCAAGCCACTATAAGAAAGACAATCGGAGACACGCCATCATGGCTTTAGATCTATTCGTCGTACTCATCTACGCCGCCGGCATGCTGGTGCTCGGCTACTACGGCATGCGCAAGGCCAAGACCCACGAGGACTACCTGGTAGCCGGCCGCAACCTGGGCCCGACCTTGTACATGGGCACTATGGCCGCCACCGTGCTGGGCGGTGCCTCCACCGTCGGCACCGTGCGCCTGGGCTATGTCCACGGCATCTCCGGCTTCTGGCTGTGCGCCGCGCTGGGCCTGGGCATCATCGCCCTCAACCTGCTGCTGGCCAAACCGCTGCTCAAGCTGCGGATCTTCACCGTTACCCAGGTCCTGGAAAAACGCTACAACCCGATGGCCCGCCAGGCCAGCGCGGTGATCATGCTGGCCTATGCGCTGATGATCGGCGTGACCTCGATCCTCGCCATCGGCACTGTGCTGCAAGTGCTGTTCGGCCTGCCGTTCTGGATTTCGGTGCTGCTGGGTGGCGGCGTAGTGGTGATCTATTCGGCGATCGGCGGCATGTGGTCGCTGACCCTGACCGACATCGTCCAGTTCGTGATCAAGACCGTCGGCCTGATGTTCATCCTGCTGCCGATCTGCCTGTACCGCGTCGGCGGCTGGGATGAACTGGTCGCCAAGCTGCCAGCGTCCAGCTTCAGCTTCACCACTATCGGCTGGGACACCATCGTCACCTACTTCATGATCTACTTCTTCGGCATCCTGATCGGCCAGGACATCTGGCAACGGGTGTTCACCGCCAAGACCGAAAAAGTCGCGCAATACGCAGGCACCGTCGCCGGCTTCTACTGCATCCTCTACGGCCTGGCCTGTGCCCTGATCGGCATGGCCGCGCACGTCTTGCTGCCGGACCTGGACAACGTCAACAACGCCTTCGCCGCCATCGTCAAAGCCTCCCTGCCGGACGGCATCCGTGGCCTGGTGATCGCCGCGGCCCTGGCCGCCATGATGTCCACCGCCAGCGCCGGCCTGCTGGCCGCCTCCACCACCCTGACCGAAGACCTGTTGCCCAAGCTGCGTGGCGGCAAGCAGTCGAGCCTGGGGATCAACCGCCTGTTCACCCTGCTGACCGGCATCGTGGTCCTGGGCATCGCCCTGGTGGTCAACGACGTGATCAGCGCCCTGACCCTGGCCTATAACCTGCTGGTGGGCGGCATGCTGATCCCGCTGATCGGGGCGATCTTCTGGAAACGCGCGACCACCGCCGGCGCCATCGCCAGCATGGGCCTGGGTTTCCTCACCGCGCTGGCGTTCATGTTCAAGGACGGCCTGGACGCCAACACCCCGATCTACTACAGCCTGGCTGTCGGCCTGATCAGCTTCGTGGTGGTGAGCCTGTTGTCTCGTCGCCCGGCAACCCTGGCCAACGCGATCTAACCTCAGGTCAGACGCCGTACATTTTTCTTCGGCGGGTGCAGCGTCGGTGGCTGCACCCGTTTTTTTTCGCCTGGAGGAAAGTCGATGAAGATTGTCAGCCGCGACCGCTGGTTCGAAGTCAGAAGCCTGAGCGACGGGATTCGGCTGATCCACGAGCCCTATATCCGGCCGTTCTATCGCTGCAACCTGTGGCATATCCAGGGCCGCGACAGGGACCTGCTGCTGGACAGCGGCTCCGGCCTGGTCAGCTTGCGCGAACAGTTGCCCTGGCTCACCGAACGGCCCTTGCTGGCGGTGGCCAGCCATTGCCATTTCGACCATATCGCCGGGCATCACGAATTCCCCGAACGCCTGGTGCACCCGGCCGAGGCGCAGATCCTCGCCGCGCCTGACGGGGCCAATACCTTGTCGGCCGCCTACGTTGGCGACGCGATGTTCGAGGCCCACCCGGATTGCCCGCTGTGCTACGCCGAATATCGGGTCAAGGCCGCCCCGGCGACGCGACTGATCGAGGAAGGCGACGTGCTCGACCTGGGCAACCGTAGCCTCCAGGTGCTGCATACACCCGGCCATTCCCCCGGGGGGATCAGCCTCTGGGAAGCCGCCAGCGGCACCCTGTTCAGCGGCGACATCATCTACGACGGCCCGTTGGTCGAAGACGCCTACCACTCCAACCTGGAGGACTACGCTGCCAGCCTGAGACGCCTGTACCAGTTGCCGGTGCAGACTGTGCATGGCGGCCATTTCGGCAGTTTTTCGGGAACGCAGCTGCGCAGGATGATCGAGGATTGGATCCGCCGGCACCCATGAAGCTGTGCTGTACTGCACACAATCGCGCCCGCTTCAAAGACCATGCGCAGGCCCCTGGCGAAAAGAGCCAAGATGAAAAGAGCCGAAGTCCGACAAGCCGTGCATGACTTCATCAGCCGTCTGCTCGATGGCAACGACGGATTTGCCGACGATGTGAGCCTGCAGGAGCTGGGGTTGGACAAGCAGGATATCGAGGACCTGATCTTCCACCTGGAAGATCAGTTTGGACTGACCACCTTCACCCACGAAGAAGACCAGATGCTCAAGGCGGCGAACAGCGCCAATGACTTGAGCCGGTTTCTGCTGAAGATTTCACGGCACTGAAGACTCCACGGCGCCAAGCACCATGGGCGGGTTGCGAGTTGACAGGTTTGGATCAGAAGGCGGCAACCGTTCGCGAGTGAACCTGCCCTCGCGCGGCTGAAAAGTGACGGGAGCAGGCTGGATGCCTGCCCCATTCCCGAGCCGATGGTTAGCGGCGACGCTGTTGCCGACGCCGTTGTTCGTCGTCTGTGCGGATTGGCACCGGCTGCAATGGCGGCTCGATCAGCCCCAGTGCGACCCCGAGGTCGTGAAGCCAGTTTTGCAGTTTCTCTTTCATAGTGCCCCCCTTAAGGGTCGTGCCTGGCGGCTGGGTTCTGAAGCCGCTTCGCTCTGATAATAGCGCTAACTTTCGCCCAGTGCTCCCCCCGGATAGCAATGATCTGTTACCGGATTAATCCGAATCAGCCAGCCCGTTTCAGGCCGTCGCCCGCTGATCCGTCTGACTCGCCTGTTGCAGCTCGATCCAGGCATTGAGGTTGGCGCCGAGCATGCCCTTGCGCCACATCAGCCAGGTGGTGGCACTGGCGAATGGCTCGGCCAGCGGGTGAACCGCCACGCTCTCGCGACCGGGCAGGCTGGCGAGCATCGACGCCGACATCAGCGCCACCCCGGACCCGGCAATCACGCAGGCCAGCATCCCCTGATAGGACTCGATTTCTATCGCCCGCCCCATGGCCGCTTGGTAGTGGGCGAACCAGGACTCCAGGCGCAGGCGGTACGAGCAGCCGCGGCGAAAGGTAAATACCGCGCGCCCTTCGACATCCCGGGCGCTGCGGATCGGCGGGTGGTCCGCTTCGCTGATCAACACCAGCTTTTCATCGCACAGCGGCACCCCGTCCAGGCTGGCCAGCTCCAGCGGGCCGTCCACCAGCACTGCATCCAGGCGCCCGGCCAGCAAGCCTTCGAGCAACTCGCTGCTGGGCGCCGATTGCACCTGCAGGTTCACCGCCGGGTAGGCGCGGTGGTAACGCGCCAGCAGCGCCGGCAATTGAATCGCTGCCGTGCTGTACATGGTGCCCAATACGAAATCCCCGGCCGGCTGACCGCCCTGCACCGCCCCATGGGCCTCATCGCGCAGGGCAAACAGGCGCGCGGCGTAATCGAGCAGCACCTTGCCCGCCGGCGACAGTTGCAGCCGCTGCCGTTCCCGCAGGAACAGCTCGACCCCCAGTTGCTCTTCCAGTTGCTTGAGCCGCGTCGACAGGTTGGACGGCACCCGATGCAAGCGCTTGGCCGCCCGAGTGATGGAACCTTCCTCGGCGACCGCCTGGAAGATGCGCAACTGGCTGAACTCCACGACTATTCTCCAAAATCGAACAAGTTACTTAATATTATTCATTTTTATAGAAAGTCAATCAGTCCTAGCCTGACGGTCATCGCCTCTTCGACGGAGCCCGGACCATGTCACCGCTGATTCGCTTACTCGCCAGTTTCATTGCCCTGATGATGGCCATGGGCATCGGTCGCTTCGCCCTCACCCCGCAACTGCCGCACCTGCTGAGCGAAGGCCAGGTCGACCTGACCGACACTGGCCTGATCGCCGCCGCCAACTACCTGGGGTATTTCATCGGCGCGCTGGATGCCATGTTCGCCCGCCGCCCGGCCCAGGTTCGCCGGCGTCTGTTGGGTGGGCTGTGGCTGTGCGTGCTGCTGACCCTGGCCTCGTTCTGGGCCGGCGGCTTCTGGGCGCATTCGGTATTGCGCTTCGGCACCGGCGTGGCCAGTGCCTGGGTGATGGTGATGATCGCCGCCCTGAGCCAGTCGCTGGCCCTGGCCGCCGGCCGGCCACGCCTGGGCGCCCTGGTGTTTGCCGGGCCCGGGCTGGGGATTTTCCTCACCGGCCTGCTGGCCCTGGGCTCGAACCTGCTGGGGCAAAGCTCCGCGACCCTGTGGCTGGTGTACGCCGCGGCCGGCCTGCTGATGCTGCTGGTGATCCTGCCAATCCTGCCGCAACCCGCCATGCCTGCACTGACCGCCCAGATGCCACACGCCTCGAACCACAGCGGCATCCCCCGCCTGGGGCTGATTTATGCGCTGTACGGCCTGGGTTACATCATCCCGGCAACCTTCCTGTCACAGATGGCCAGCGCGCGCTTTCAAGGGCAATGGCAGGCCGACCTGTTCTGGCCGTGCTTCGGTCTGGCGGCGGCCATCGGCGTGGGGCTGGTCAGCCTGCGCCGACACAGCCCGAACGCCACCCGTCACTGGCTGATGGCGACCTTGTGGCTGCAAGCCGCCGGGGTCTTCGCCTGTCTGCTGGGCAGTGGCGCCGGCCTGGCGCTGGGGGTGATTCTTTGCGGCGCGCCGTTCCTGGCCTGCATGCAGTTGGTGATGCAGCGCTCGCGGGAGTTGGCGCCCCATGCGGCCCAGCGCAACGCCGGTTTGCTCACGGCCTGCTTCGCCATGGGCCAGTTGAGCGGGCCACTGCTGGCGGCCCTGAGCAGCCATTTCAGCGGTAGCCTGCAACCGGCGCTGATCGTCGCCGGCAGCAGCCTGCTAATGGCGGGGGTCTTGCTGTTGAGGCAACAACCGCTTGCCCGGGAATGCCACGCCACGGCCTGAGCCTGGGGTTACAGCAGGCTGCGGATCCGCCGGCGCAGCCACTGTTCGGCGCTGACGAAAGTGATGCCCAGCAACACCAGCACCGCGCCGATCACGAAATTGAGGCTCAGGGGTTCGCCCAGCAACAGGACCCCGAAGGTGACACCGAACAGCGGCGTCATGAAAGAAAACACCGCCAGGTTGGCCGCCAGGTAACGGCGCAGCAGCCAGAACCAGGTCAGGTAGCTGAAAAAGGACACCACCAGCCCCTGGAACAGCACGCTGGCCACCGCCACCGGGGTCAGGCTGACATGGGTGACCTGGCCGCTCAGCACGGCGATCAGCAGCAGGCCGACAAAACCGACGATCAGCTGATAGAACAGGGTCAGGGTCGCTGGCGCCTCGGACAAGCGCGACGCGCGCACCACCACCGTGGTCGCGCCCCAGGCCAGGCCGGCCAGCACGCCCAAGGCGTCGCCAAGCAGCATGCGCGTGTCCAGGTTATCCAGCGAAATGCCGCCGGCGAAGGCCACCCCAATGCCGATGAACGCCAGCAGAATCCCCAACCACTGCAAGGGCCTGAGGCGCTCGCTGGGCAGCAGCCAGTTCACCCCCAGCGCGGTGAAGATCGGCGCGGTATAGAGAAACACCGACATGTGCGCCGCGCTGGTGAGCTTGAGCCCTTCGGCGATAAACAGGAACTCCAGGCCAAACAGGCTGCCGGCCAGCAAGCCGCCGCGCCAGGTACTGCCGATCTGCGACCAGCCGCCCTTCCAGCACATCAGCAAGGCCACCAGCAGCGCCGAAATGCCCGAACGCGCGGCCGCCTGCATCACCGGTGCGATATCCGCCGCGGCCCACTTGATCATCACCTGCTGCACGCCCCAGATCAGGCACAGCCCCAACATCACTTGCAGTGCGAAACCGTCGGCGCTGCGCCGCTCGATACTCACCGCAGCCCCTCGGGCAGACTCATAGACAT
This sequence comes from Pseudomonas sp. FW305-25, assembly GCF_017351415.1. Classification (NCBI taxonomy): domain Bacteria; kingdom Pseudomonadati; phylum Pseudomonadota; class Gammaproteobacteria; order Pseudomonadales; family Pseudomonadaceae; genus Pseudomonas; species Pseudomonas sp. FW305-25. The sequence goes on from NZ_JACNDE010000004.1 coordinate 143,600, forward strand.
GGCAGTTACTCGACAGAAACGACAAAGCCCCGGAACCGGTCCGGGGCGAAGAATGGATGTGCTGTCGATTATCAACCAAACGGACAGAAAAAGACGCCTGGAAAAGACCTTTTCCTGGCCGCGCCGTCAGCTCGACGCCGTCGGGCTCAGCCTCAGGGATGGCAGGGCCTCACGGCGCGCGAGGAGAAAAAACAGCGCACCACCGAGGAAACACCCGGTGAACCAGGCGAAGTTGGCCATTGGCTGCAGCGCCGGCGTGAAGGTGATCGCCACGCCCATCAGGGTCGCCGGCACCAGCGCCTTGACCGCGGTCCAGTTGACCCCACCGCTGTAGTAATAACGCCCGTCCGGGCCGTCGTTGAACAGCGCGTCGATATCGATCTGCTGTTTTTTGATCAGGTAGTAGTCCACCAGCAGAATGCCGAACAGCGGGCCGATAAAGGCGGCCAGCACGTCGAGGGTGTAGTGGATTACCTGTGGGTTGTTGAACAGGTTCCAGGGAGTGATGAAGATCGACGCCAGGGCCGCGATCATCCCACCGGTGCGCCAGCTGATCCGGCTCGGAGCGACGTTGGCGAAGTCGAAGGCCGGCGAGACGAAGTTGGCAACGATGTTGATGCCGACGGTGGCAGTGACAAAGGCGAAGGCGCCGAGCAGCACCGCGACGTCGTTGTCGATCCGCGCCACGGTGGCGATCGGGTCATGGAGCATTTCACCGAACACCGGCAGGGTGCCGGAGACAATGACCACGGTCACCAGGGAGAACGCCAGGAAGTTCACCGGCAGCCCCCAGAAGTTGCCGCGTCGTACATCCTGCATGCTGCGGCAGTAGCGGCTGAAGTCGCCGAAGTTCAGGGTCGGCCCGGAGAAGTAGGACACCACCAGCGCCGTGGCGACGATCACCTGGCCGAATGCCTGCCAACCCGACAGCGACTTCTCCCCCAGGGTGAAGCTGATGTTGCTCCAGCCGGCCTTCCAGACGATCCAGCCGGCGAGGAGGAACATCACCGCGTAGACCACCGGCCCCGCCCAGTCGATAAAGCGCCGGATCGACTCCATGCCGGCCCAGAACACCAGGGCCTGGACCAGCCACAGCGCCAGGAAACCGAACCAGCCCAGGTAGGACAGCCCGGCAAAATGCGGCTCGGCATAGGCCGCCATGGCTGGGAAAAAGCGCAGCACCACAATGATCAGGGCGCTGGACGCCAGGTAGGTCTGGATCCCATACCAGGCCACCGCGATCAGGCCGCGAATCACCGCCGGGATATTCGCCCCGAATACACCGAACGCCAGCCGGCAGATCACCGGGTATGGCACCGCCGCCTGCTGGCTGGGCCTGGCCACCAGGTTGGCGATCAGTTGCACGATGCAGATCCCCGCCAGCAGGGCCACCAGCACTTGCCAGCTGGCCAGCCCGAGGGCGAACAGGCTGGCGGCGAACACATAACCGCCGACGCTGTGCACGTCGCTCATCCAGAAGGCGAAGATGTTGTACCAGTTCCACTTCTGCGGCAGCGGCCCCAGGTCCTGGTTGTACAAGCGCGGGCTGTAGCCCTTGGGTAGTTGCTCGGTCATTGCAAGGCTCCTTGTTGGACAGGCCCTGCCCCCGTGATTGACCTTGCGACCACACTGCGTACGGGAGCCGGCATGAGTTGTATACGAGGCGCTACGCAGAATGCGTGCCATACCGGAAAAATCTGTAGGCGAACGGCGCGAATCGCTTGTCCATCAAGGGCTGGGCCTTGGCTGCACAACGATGATCAGCAGCCGGGACCAGCGGCAGGCATGCCCATTGGCTGTGCACGACCGCCTGATATCAGTGCATCAGGAATGGCTTAAAACTGTATACATCAACAACGATCGAAGACGCCGACTCTGACGTCCCTCAACGCAGCCAGGAAAAAAGGCAATAAAAAACCGCTGCCGGTTCCGGCAGCGGTTTTTTCGGACAGTCCAGCGGGTCGTTAGCGCCGCCGAAGGGTTCTTCGACCGCAACTACGCCAGGGAGGAACGAATCAGCTCAGTTCAATGCGGTCGGCATGAATAACGATCTGGCCATTCTTGTACAAGGCACCGATGGCCTTCTTGAAGTTGCCCTTGCTGACGCCGAACAGGCCACTGATCACCGTCGGATCGCTCTTGTCGCTGACCGGCAAGGTGCCATTGTTTTCCCGCAACTTGGCGAGGATCTTCGCGTTCAGGCTGCTGGCCAGTTCTTCGCCCACCGGTTGCAGGCTGAGGCTGATCTTGCCGTCGGCGCGGATCTCTTTGATGAAGCCCTTTTCCTGTTTGCCCGGACGCAGGAACTTGAACACTTCGTTCTTGTGGATCAGGCCCCAGTGCTTGTTGTTGATGATCGCCTTGAAGCCCATGTCGGTGCTCTCGGCCACCAGCAGATCGACTTCCTGGCCGACCTTGTAGGTCACCGGAGCCTTGTCCAGGTAGCGGTCCAGGCGGGCCGTGGCGGTGATGCGGCGGGTGTGCTTGTCGAGGTAGACGTGCACCACGCAATACTCGCCGGCGGTCAGCTGGCGCTTTTCCTCGGAGTACGGCAGCAGCAGGTCCTTGGGCAGGCCCCAGTCGAGGAACACACCGATACTGTTAACTTCCACGACTTTAAGACTGGCGAATTCACCGACTTGAACTTTTGGTTTTTCGGTAGTTGCAATTAACTTGTCGGCGCTATCCAGATAAACGAAAACATTCAACCAGTCTTCATCTTCACTGGGAATATCCTTGGGAATATAACGATTGGGCAGCAATATTTCGCCATCCGCCCCGCCGTCCAGATATAAACCGAAGTTAGTGTGTTTAACCACTTGCAAACTGTTGTAGCGCCCGACTAAAGCCATTTCCAATACCCTCATTGCGTGGGCGGCATTCTACCCGGTTTTCCGCTCCTGGTTGGCCCGCGTCGCCGGATAGCAGCGGATATTTTCCTGAATGCCTTGATTTTTATGGCTTTGCGCCAGCAACCGGTTCCGCCCGTCAGGCCAGCCGGCGGCGACTTTTGCCTCAGCGCCGCCGAGCAAGCCGCTCTTTGTGCCATTGTCTTTATTTAAAACAGCAGCTTATGGGGATATCCCCGAGATCAACTTAGGATTATTCGGGAGTTTTCCACTGTTATTCCAGGAGGATATTTACCAAGCAATTGTCAAGCATTTCATGTATGATGGCTGGCCAAATTAATTTTCTGAAGGTTAATGGCCGCCATGCGTGTAAAAGCATCCAACAGCAAAGCAAAGCCAGCTCCAGCCGTTGAAACCAGCGAATCGATCAACGATCAGATTGCTGCTTTCCTGAAATCCGGCGGCGAGATCCAGCAAATTGCCAAAGGCGTCAGCGGCCAGACTTTCGGCCCGTCCAAGCAGATCAGCCTGGGCAAGAAGTAATCCCCCCGCCACACCTCCTGGTCCCTATGCGCTTTGAGCCTCAAAGCGCTAGGACTAGAGTTCTGACTCCTCCCCTCCCATAAAAATCGACGAACGGCCCTCATCCCCGAGGTTTCGCCGGTATCCTTTCACACGTCTAGATCGGGCATTCCAGTAGGTTCCGCGGTTCCTGCTCCTCGCATTTCATGGAGTGAAGCATGCTCAAATCCTCCCATGTGCTGCTTGCCAGCCTTCTCGCCAGCCCCTTGGCCCACGGGCAGATCTTCCAGCGCGAACTGGGGGACTTCGACCTCAAGCTCAGCAGCACCCCGAGCCGCAGCATGGCCCAGGGCCTGGTCAAACCCTCGGCCACCGGCTCGTTCCATGGTGGCCTGGACCTGACCCATGACAGCGGCTGGTACATCGGCCAGTGGTCGCCGAGCATGGGCCTGGGCGAGAGCGACCTGGAAGTGGACTCCTACCTGGGATTCAAGCGCCCCTTCGATCAGACCCTGGGTTATGAGGTGGGGATGATCCAGTACAACTACCCGCAACTAGCCCCACAGGACAGCCAGGAGTTCTATGGCGGCCTGACGCTGCTGGGCAGCCGCTTCGGCGCCGCGTTCAGCCAGGAACCGGACAAACGCAACAGCACCCTGTTCGCCGACCTGGGCGGCAACCAGCCCTTCGGCATCGGCGTCAGCATCAAGTACACCACTCATCAGCTGGGCAACCCGGTTTCGGTGAGCAGCGGCTACGTCAGCAGCTTCAACGACTGGTCGATCAAGTTCTCCCGCCCCTGGATGGGCATCGACCTGAAACTGATCTACAGCGACTCCAACCTCAACGGCAGCGATTGTTCGGCCTATTCTGGACATAACGCGCAATGCGACGGTCTGCTCACCTTCAAGGCCGAGCATTCGTTCTATTGAGCGGCTGAACTGCCGGAAGCTTTCCGGGTTCAGATAAGAAACCCATGCTTACAAACCCAGGCCTTCGCAAGGACTTGCCATGTCGCGCCGGCTGCAACACATCACCCTGCTACTGCTATTGAGCCTGGTGCTGACCTCCTGCAATCGTGTCGGCCTGGCTTACCGCAACCTCGATGTGATCATTCCCTGGACGCTCAATGACTACCTGGAAATGAACCGCGAGCAGAAAATCTGGTTCAACCAGCGCCTCAAGGAACACCTGAGCTGGCACTGCAGCACGCAGTTGCCCGGCTACCTGGACTACCTGGACCGTCTGCAGCAGATGGTCGAACGCAATCAGGTCAACGATGCCGAGCTGCAAGAGTTCACCCGCGGAGCCAAGCAGGCCATTGCCCAGACCGCCCGTGCGATCGCGCCTTCGGCCATCGAGTTGCTGCGGGGCCTGGACGACCGACAGGTCGCGGAAATGAAGTCGGCCTTCGCCAAGGACATGCGCCAACGTCGCAGCAAATACCTCAAGCCACCACTGGAGCAACAGATCAGGCTGCGCACCGAACGCATGGACAAGCGCCTGACTACCTGGCTCGGCCCCCTCACTCCTGAACAGACCCAGCGGGTGGCGGACTGGTCAACGTCCCTCGGCGAACAGAACCAGCTCTGGCTCGCCAATCGGGCCAACTGGCAGGCACAGTTCAGCGCCGCGCTGGAGCAACGCCAGAACAGCGACTTCGACAGACGCATCGAGCTCCTGCTGGTGGATCGTGAAAGCTTCTGGACACCGGCTTATCGCCAGGCCTATGCCAACAGCGAACAGGCAGCGCGCAGCCTGCTGGTGGACGTGATGGCCAAAAGCACGCCAGCCCAGCGCGAGCATCTGCGCAACAAGCTGCAGAACGTGCGCGATGAGTTCGAAGCGTTGAAATGCATGAAGACGGTACGCCAGGAGTGACGCCTGAATAGCCGTTCAGCGAAGTGCGGCAGGCAGGCGACCGTTGGGCGGAACCGTCCGGCGGCTGTCGATTTGCCCGCGGGCGAAACGACTAGCCTGTGTAGGCACTGTCGCCGCGCACCTTTGCCGCAGGAGAAGACGTCATGCACCTCAACGATCATCCGGTCGTATCCCGGGAACAATGGATACAGGCCCGCAAGCAGCACCTGATTCACGAAAAGGCGTTCACCCGCCAACGCGACCAGCTCAGCGCCGAGCGGCGTGCCCTGCCCTGGGTGAAAATCGACAAGCCCTACCGCTTCCAGGGCCCCCACGGCGAACTGAGCCTGGCCGACCTGTTCGGCGATCGCAGCCAGCTGGTGGTCTACCACTTCATGTTCGCCGATGGCTGGGACGAAGGTTGCCCGGGCTGCTCCTTCCTCTCCGATCACATCGACGGCGCCAACCAGCACCTGGCCCACCACGACATCGCACTGGTGGCGGTGTCCCACGCGCCCTTCGCCGAGTTCCAGGCGTTCAAGCGGCGCATGGGCTGGAAGTTCGACTGGGTTTCGTCCACCGGCTGTGATTTCAACTACGACTTCGGGGTCTGCGCCCGGGCCGACGAGGTCGCCGCCGGCACCGCCACGTACAACTACGAGAAAACCGACGGCGCCGAAGAAGAGCTGCCTGGCCTCAGCGTGTTCTATCGCAATGAAGCCGGTGAGATCTTCCACACCTACTCCACCTACGCCCGTGGCCTGGACCTGCTGGTGGGGGCCTACAACTACCTGGACCTGACGCCCAAGGGGCGCAACGAAGAACAGATCATGGACTGGGTCAGGCACCATGATCGTTATGACGACAAACCGGCCGCCAGTTGCTGCCATGGCGGCTCCTGAGCGCCGGACGGCGATCGCGGGCCTGCAGGAGCTGGCTCGCGATCACGTTCGTCCGGCCGACGGAAAAAACCCGCCCGGCACAAACCCGTGGCCTGGCCCCCGGCTAAACTTGGCTCCATGAGCCCCGCCTATCACAGCCTCCACGAATACACCCAACGCATGAACCGGGTGCTGGAGTATATCGACCAACACCTGGACCAGCCGCTGGAGCTGGCGGAACTCGCGCAGGTCGCGCATTTTTCGCCCTTTCACTTTCATCGCCTGTTCACCGCCTGGGTCGGCGAAACCCTGGGCGACTACCTGCGCCGACGCCGCCTGGCCTGTGCTGCCTATCAGCTGGCCAGCCATCCAGAAATGAGCATTCTCGACGTGGCCCTGGAAGTCGGCTTCAGCTCCGGCGAAGCGTTCTCCCGGGCGTTCAAGCAGCATTTCTCGGTCACCCCGAGCACCTGGCGCAGCATCGAACCCAAACGCTGGCACCGCCGCCTCAGCGACGTCCGCGAACGGCGCCTGCGGGAATTGAGCAATCCTGATCAGACGCACATCCCGGCCTTCGACGATCCTGACGCCTTCATTTACCTGAAGGAGCCTTTGATGAACGTCACCCTCAAGAAACTGCCACCGGTCCGCGTCGCCTACCTGCGTTATATCGGCCCCTACGGGTCGGGCATCGGCACCTTCTGGCGCGACACCGTCGCCCCCTGGATGGTCGAAAACGGCCTGTTGGGCCGCGTGCGTTACGGCATCGGCCACGACGATCCCTACGTCACCCCACCCGAAAAATGCCGCTACGACGCCTGCGTCGAAGTCCCCGACGACTTCAAGGCCAGCGCCCCCGCCGTCGTCACCACCCTGCTCGGCGGCCTCTACGCCATCGCCCACTACCAGGGCAAAGGCCCCGACATCGCCGACGCCTGGACCGAACTGTGCCGCGACTGGCTGCCCAAGAGCGGCATGCAATTCGACGCCCGACCAGCGTTCGAGCGTTATCCGGTGGACGCGAAATACGACATGAAGACGGGGGAACTGGAGTGTGAGATCTGTATTCCGGTGAAGGCGTTGTAAGCCGCGCCGGGCTTGAGCGAAACGATACGGGGCGGCCTGTGCTGCCCCGTCTTTTTGTTCCTCAAGCATGCTCTAGAGGCTATTACCCACAGTCTTTTGCAGGAAGCCGTATTTGGGAAACGCACGGGGCGTTTTATTGGGTATTGGAGCTGCCCGCCAAGCCGACAGCTTCCTTCTGCGCTAATCAGAAAAGCCCTACAGCCTACAGTGCACTCACCTTATTCCTGCCAACCACAGTGCGATTTACAGTCGATGGGTCGCCCAGATGGCGACCGGGTTTGGCGACCTGGTGAATGGTGTGCAAAAGATTTCTGATTACAGAAGCTTTTGCGCATGCAAAGCTGCCTTATGGCAGTTGTGCGCGGGAGGCCTTCGGGCCTGTCGGTTTTCCATTCCCGGCTCGCCAACCCGCGTACAGCTGCCACCTTTCGTTTGGCGACGTTTGAGTGATAGCTCTTTTCAACTGAATGGAGTTACACCTATGAATCGCTACATGCCCATTACCGGCCACGACTGCAATATTCCCTACCTGCTTATCGATACCCAGGCACCTATTGACATACTGCACGAGGCCGCTGCTTATCGCATTCGCGCGGTGACCCAGTTGCTGGAAAGCTTTTCAGTAGCTGATGCCCCTCGTCATGAACCTGTTCTTCTTCAGGAACTGACACTGGTCTGTAGCATCGTGCTGCGTGACGGGTGTGATTTGATGGATGTGGCGGGGCGACGACTGCAAGAGCAACTTTCAACATAAATAGTAATGGGCGGCGTTGAGCCGCCCATTCGTCAATTACTTAAAGACATGCAACAGACGACTACTAGAGCCATTAAACAACCCACATCATTGATTAACGAGTCGCTTAAGCAGCTCGCCCCATTATCCCACCACCTTAAAAAACAAGAACACAAAACCTAGCATTTAGCATTAATCTTTATAGACTACAAAAAAACAACAGGACAACTCACAAAAAAGCCAACTCATTCAACAAACAGAGCCTCGTAAACCTTAAAAGCCATCCAATAATAAAAGTGACCCGACTCAATTTCCCTGCGATCAGACAGAATTACTCGCATCATACTTCTCTATAATAACAGGGATGCGCTCTTTAGGTTTAGTGACATCATAGACATGCTGTTCACAACCTTTACCGATGATCAAGAATTCTACCAGATAAACTTTTTCCTTCTCGGGTTTGAAGCTCGAGCGCATAGGGCCACAGGCATAAACCAACCTTTCAGCAATACGATAGTAGTTGTTATCGTAAACCCGCGACTCGCCAATCACTTCAATCGACTGCCCAGAATCAGCCTGCAACTCCAACTGTGGGAAACGCTTAACGGCTGCGCTGTTGGCTACTTCGTTAAGCTTGGCGATCCAGCCAAATACCTGACCACGACCGGAGTCTACTACGGTGCCCAATATCTCCGGACGCTGATCCGGGTCAGAACCGCGCCGCACGGAGAACTGTACCGGGTAGGTGAATCCAGTCGATTTCATGATGACCTTCGCATGGCCGGCATCGGCCACAACCTTCTTTTGCTGCAGCTGGATACCATCCTTGAGCAGGCTTGGCGAAGAATCTCTGACATTGGAATGACAGCCTGTCAGGACCAACATCAAGGCTAAAATTTTGGCTATTTTCATTAGGAGAGTTTCCGTGAAGGTGTGAAATAAAAACTGAAACCATTATTTGCTTTCGTTGGCCAATCGGGACTTCCATCAGATTTCACCCACCTAGGATCAACGTCCAACTTCTTAGCAGTGGCCACCTGCGCTGGTGTCGGATTGGCTATGGGAACACGCATTCTGCCTTTTGCACCAATTTAACAAGGTGCTTGAACAAACCTTAACTTCCAATAATCACCACCCTGAACCCAATATCGCTCTATATCGGGTATCAAGAAGCTGAAATCTGAACATTTGGAAAGCCAATCCGGATACGCAAGATCTTCATGGAACCGACCAAAATCCATATGCATATATATCTTTCTGTCAAAATTTATATAGAACATCGGCAATCTAGATGCGAGCCGCCCAGCAAAACTGAACTCATCTGCATCCAACTCCACCCCCGACAAATAATATTCTTCAACTCGCCTCAACAATTTTCCAGCGTTGCATTTTCCATCTACATCAAAGATCCCCTTAAAATCCTCACTAACAAACACACATTCCCTTATGCCACTTATATACTGCAGAAAATTATCGGACGTCAGCTTTAAAACCCCTCCCCTAAACTCCTTACACGCCTGCACATATTGATCTTGCGTTATATAACCTTTACTCAAATACCCACGACAGTCTCTCTCCGCATCTAGCGAAAAATTATATTTATAATCCAAAACCCAATAACACTTTCCTTTGTTGACAAAAAAGCAGATGCTTTTTTCCCCGTTCCACATATCATCAAGTAACGCCTGATCAAAATTCAATTCCCAAACTCCTTTAAAAACGCCTCTTGAGAGTAAACACGTGCATTACTCGAATTCTTTTCAAGTAACGACTCCCATATTTTAGGGAGTTCCAGGGCAGTACCTGGCTTAGTGGGATCTACGATTTTAGGTGCTGATGGATCTCGTGGAATACCTGGGATCGGTCGTTGGGGTATCGCATTAGCCATAATTTCCTTATGGAGATTAGCATCCACATCAAATACAACTACAGAACCATCTGGATGCTTATTAGTTAAGTAAGTGAAATACCCCCCCCAACAGATGCCGATTTCTTTAGAGAGCACTTACTCAACTACATATGTAGTGAATTTATTTACCCCTCTTCTAAGTGCAATCTTCTACAGTTTGGACATCGATATACCGTAATAGCTCTTTCATCAAGAGCCTCATATCGCTGATCAGAAGAGAGCTCACCTCCATTATCCAATCTTTCCCCCATTCTCTCTATCGTCGACTCAGAAATTAAAGTCAGCTCGTAGTCTGACCACTCTTGGGAAAGGTTCATAACGTAACCGCATACACAAGAATACTTTGGCACAGCTAGTCCCCTCCAGAAGGCCGGTAAAATCGGACAACTACCCCATCAGAACCTTGGAAGAATATAGTCTTTATATTCTGAGCGTTAGTTTTTCCCAACATACAAGCAGCGATGGAGGACATAAGACTGCTTGTCGATTACGGCAAAACGGAGCTCCCCTAAGAAAAAGGGGACTCTTTAATTACTGCCAAAGACATAATAACCTGATCTGGTGCATCATTCAGATCTCCCCCACAGCCACTAACCTCTAAGCCACCATAATTTTTATCAGTGTAAAACCACTCTTCAGCACCATCAAACTCCAACCCTGTATATGGCAATAATTCCCGCACATAACTCCCAAGCCCAATGCCTCCTGACAACTCCCCTTGATATGAATTGACAGGCTTATCACCCACATTAAGACACTCAAACATCCACGCTTTAATAGCATGGATTTTCCATCCACTAGTAAGTACGTGAAGCGCTCGCGTTTCAACACCAGGATGACTTTTGCTATCATAGTACAGACGCCAATTCGTCAGCTCTAAATCAACGACATAAAATCCATATCCACCATCCCCACTTGAATCAAATCTCTTCTCCATCCTCAAAACTGGAGAACCAACAAACCGATATAAACCTTCCACCTCATCAATAACATACTTACTAAGACTTCTCTCAAAGTCTTCCACATGCGCACCCAACGGGATTCCTGCAAGTGAATGAGATGGAACGACCGGAGCCGACCACGAGATAATAAAACAGTTAGTGCTTGTCATTGAGGCGTCCATAAATTTTGCGAAGCGTCAAATTTAACATTCTGCCCCTGCGGGTTCAGGTAAACCGTATTTTTATCATAAACAGGCTGTCCCCTCTCAAAAGTTGGCCGATATGTGGCAGGCTCAACAATCTTGATTTTACTACCATCCGCATAGGTCAACTTATAATATTCACCTATATGCGTTGACTGTTTAACAGCGCCAGCAGTTGACGGACTATATTGCACTTCTACAATTTTAGAAACCCCACCATCACTAGAGCTAACTTTAAATACCTGGGCATTACCAGAGGTACCGCTTTTAGTTGAAGACGTCACAATAAAACGGTCTAGGAGAAATGACTGTTTAAGATCATCTATCGACTTACCCCAAACACTTGTAGGAGCCTCGGCAATATTGCGAGGTATACCGACTTGCGCAGCAAGATTATTACGCAATCCCTCACGAGCAATAGCTGAGGTTGCAGGTATTTCTCTTTCAAGCTCACTTATTACCCCTCCAGTACCTTTGGCACCAAGGCTCTCAGCTTCCGCCGCCGCAACCTTCTTCGCCGCCCGCCTTTCCGCTACAGCTTCCAATATCGTCTTGAGAGTAGCCTTACCTCCGACCACTCCACCCAGCGACAGGATGACATCGTCGATAATACTCATCGACTCCGTATTCTTCACCGCCAGTGTCAATATCCGATCAGCAGCATTTTTCGAGGCCAGATTGTTACTCGAAAAATCCAGGATTTCCTTGCTGTACGCCTCAGCCTGAGACTTTCCATATTGCTTCCATTTTTCGGCTGCCGTCAGCTCGCCGTAATACCCCTTTCCAAGGCCATTGAACAAACCTGAGTCATTGAACTGCTCTGGCGTTGAGGCGAACGCATAAACCGGGGAACCATAGGCGACAATCGGCTTGCCATCTGCCCAGGTCAGTGGGATTTTCTGATCCGCCAACTGTTTTATGGCGTTTTTTGCAACATCCAGATCGCGCTTGAACCAATCCGTGGTCGGGTCATTCCCCCACTTCGCGACCAAGGCATCCAAGCGAGCCTTTTCAACCGCATCGATTGCTTCACCACTAGCAAGGAGCAGCAGATCCTCCCACAAGGCATCAGACTTCGGTTTACCCAGTGTCTGCTCCAGCTCCTCGGCTTTTTTCTTCAGCAGCGGAAGTTCTTGATCACGATGATGCTGGCGATTATTAACCTCGACCCCTGCCCCGCTACCGCCACCTGCGATTGCTCCGGCAGTACCTCCCAGCGATCCGGCCGATGCTCCAAGCCCCGTGGCGATGAGTGTTGCAATAGCTTCCTGATTGCTCTGTTCAATACCAGTTTTACCCAACGCCTCTGCAATCGCAGGCATCAGGGCTGCCGACGCACCCGCTCCCAACGCACCGCTCTGTACAGAGCCGCTCGACAGCCCCATCGCAGCACCGGCCAAGGCGTGAAGCAATACCCGGGCAGCACCACCTTCAGCCCATGCCGCTCGGCTGGTGTCATCGGTAGCATTGCGCTTCTGTGCATCAGCGTAATCACCAATCTTTTTGAAGGTGTCATTGGCCGTGGTATTGGCAACGATGCCAACTGCAGTCGTGCCACCAACGCCTCCAAGGCCCGCCGCGATCAAGCCCGAGGCGATGTCGGCCATGATGCGTTTATCACCGCCAACGCTCCAACTAGCAGCATCCGCCAGGGCCGCGTTGGCCTCCGTCACCTGCTCAGGGGTTTTGGCTTTGCTTAGTAACTCTTTGGCAGAATCAGCCTTGGCTTTAGCCACCAAGTTGATAGAGGTACTCGCTAGCTGCGCGGAACTCTGGATCAGGTCCATGCGCTCCTGCATCTTCTTCTCGTCCGGCCGGTCAAGATGCTGATTCGCATTACTGGTGTCGCGATTCAGCCCTACCAGATCCTGCGAGCCCGCTGGATCACGGATCGTGATCGTCCCCTCGCTGACAGCACTGCGGGTGCTGCTGTGATCGGACTCCTTGAGCGCCAGCGGCAGCGTGCCGCCCATGTCGGAATGCGCCCATTTTCTTTCACTGTCCGGCGTCTGCGGTCCGCCCGGCTTGTCCCACTTGGTACTGGTGTAAGAAGCACTCAGACTGGCCGATTGGCTTTTGATCTCACTGGTGTTCTTGATGTCGCTGACGATCAAGCGACCTGTATCGAGATGGTTCTTGTCGGCACTGGCTTCACTGGCAATCACCGCGCCTTGCAGCTGGGTATTGGCCCCAACATAAATGTCGTATCCCCCTTTACCTGCATAGAGTCCGGTCTGGTCAGTCACCGCCTGGTAATCGCTGTTCATCTTGCTGCCAGCAATATTGCCGCTGGCGGTCACTATGGAGCCGTAGCAGAACGGCGGTACACAGATGCTGGCGCCGAAACCTCCACTCGTCTGTCGGTTTTTCTGATCAGCTTCGTCCTGCCGGGAGACGATATTGAGATTGCCTCCCACATCCGCCTTGATGGTATCGGCCCGTACCTGGGCGCCGGCCAAGGTGGTGTCCTGACCACTTTTCAGCATGAGCAAGCCGGTATCCACGGTGCTGTTGACCTGGGTAACCGAGTGCCCCTTACCCATGCCTTTGGCCATCTGTGCGCCGAGATCCAGAGTGAAGCCGTTCTGATCACCAATATTGAAGCTGGCGCCGATACTGGTCTTGCTGTTGCGGCTCTGGTTATCCCATTGCGCACGGTCCTGCGCGCTTTCCAGAGTGATGTCGTTTTTCGCCATCAACAGCGTATCTTTTGCCTTGAGGCTACTACCCACGACATGAATATCGCCCTGGGTACCCGCCGCATCCCCTACCGCCGAAATGACCAGACCCGCACCACTGGTCAAGCTCGATTGCTTGGCCGTTTCACTGCGATACTCGCTGGTACTTTTACTCCGGGTCGAACCCAACTCGGTCCCAATCTTGATAAGCGAACCACTGCTGTTGGCTGGCTTACCTTGGGATTGATTCGCCGCATCGGCGCTGAAGCTGTCGGCCGCGTTGTAGGCAGAGAGCAATGCCTGCGCCCCCTTGACCGCTTTCAAACGACTATCATCTGCATCCCTGGCCGCACGTACATCATTGCGAATGCTCTTGTACGTATCGACCACCATGCCACCGACTACCCGGCCCACTGCAAGACTCTTCGAGCTGTCAGTGCTGCTTTGCGTGGCAGTTTCCACACCCGCGGCGATGGTCACATTGGAACCGGTAAGATTCATCTCCTTGGTGCTGACCAAATCACTGGCCACCACCTTCAGTTCGCGCCCAGCCTCAAGTCTCACACTACCTTCACTCGATCCCACGGTACTGCCCGTCAAGGTGGTTTGCGCCGCCTTACCGGTGTGGTTCCCGCTCCTGATCGACAGATGCTGGTTGCCCGTGATGTCGTCCACGCCCAGATTGTTGGCCGTGAGAACTCCCGTCAGGTCACGGTTCTTCTGCTTATGCAACTCACTACGGGTGAAGGTGTTTTCGGCCGCATCGATGGTCAGGTCGCGCCCGGCCTGAACTGCCAGGTCCTGAGTACTGACCAATGCCGAGCCTGTTACGGTCGCGTCGCGCTTGGCCGCCACTTCCACGGTGTTGCCGGAGATGACGCTGCCGACTGCCGTGGTTTGGGTCTCGGCTACCTGATCCTTGACCTTGCTCGACTTCAGACCACCCCAGCTGCTTTTGCTTTTACTGCTTTCGTGACGGGCACTATTTGAGTCGCTAACAGCCAGGATTTGAACGTCATTACCCGCCATCAACTTCGCGGCACCTTTTTCCGCGGTGACATCACTACCCTTGATCAGCAAGTCATTCCCTGCGACCAGTACACTGTCGGTTCCCGAGGTAACAGAACTGGCGATGTTGGTGGTGCTAGCCACCTCATCAAGCCGACTCTTCTTGCCCGACGAGCTCTTCTTGGTCTTGCTGTAGAAGCTGTAGTTGCTGTCCTCCGCGGACTCCAGCGCCAGGTTGCCACCGGCCACCAGATACGCCTCGTCTCCGGCACTCACCCGACTGGCAATCAGTTCCAGATCCTTGCCGGCACTGAGGGCCACACTGCCACCTGCGGTCACCGCCGTGGCCACCTGACTGACCTTGTCCGACTGCCCCTTGTACTTCTTCGAGCTGGAGTACGAGTGCTGTTCGTCCGCCGCCGAGGCCAGGGTCAGGTTGCCGGTGGCGGCCATGGCGAGGTTGCGTTTGGCGTCGATCTGGCTGGCGATGGCCGACAGGTCGCGGCCGCTGTTGATCGTCAGGTCGCGACCGCTGGTGACCACCGAGCCGTGCTGGGCGGTGCTGGAGCGCAGGTAGTTGGTCCGCGTCTCGTTGTCCTGCTGTTCGACAGCGGTGAGGTTGGCGTCCCGGCCGGCGTTGATGGTGGTGTCACGCGCGGCTTGCAGCACGCCACCGGCATTATTGAAATCGCGACCGGCCTTGAGCGTCAGGTCGTTGGCGGCTTCGATACGCGCGGCGCTGTCGAGGAAGTCACGCCGTTGTTGCAGATCGCCGCCGCTGTTCTGGTGGCGGGTGACCGTGCGTTCGTTGATCAGGTCGCCGTTGAGCGCGCTCAGGTTCACATCGCGACCGGCGATGATGCCGCCCGCCTTGTTCACCAGGTTGTTGCCCGCCAGCAGGTCCAGGCGATTGCCGGCTTCGATCAGGCCACTATTGACCAGGTCGTTGCCGGCCTTGGCCGAGAGGTTGTTGGTGGCGCGCAGGGTGCCGGCGTTGAGCAGGTCCTTGCCGGCGATCAGGCTGATGTCCTGCCCGGCGATCAGCGCGCCATTGGCGGCCAGGCGGTTGTTGGCGTGGGCCATGTACAGCACCGGCACCAGCACGTTCTCGCCATTTACCGGGTGCGATTCGAGCCAGACGATGTCGTGGGTCAGGGCCGCGACCTGCTCGGAGGTCAGCGAGGTGCCGATCGCCAGGTTGAGCTGCTGCTTGCTCTGCAGCGCGTTATCCATCAGGTACTTGAACAGTTTCTCGTCGGAGTCCTGGCCATCGATGAAACGTTGGCCGGTGCGGGCGACCACCGCCTGCTGGATCAGCCGTTGTTCGTAGAACCCGTCGCCCAAGCGTTTCCAGCTGTTGTCGGGGTTGTAACCCAGGTTCGACAGCAGGTAGTCCGAGCTCATGAACTGTTTCAGGTTGGTCAGCGCCGGGTTGGTTTCAACCAGGTATTTGTGCGCTTGAGGGGGATTGTCGAGCGTCGGGATGCCCTGGACCCGCACAATGCTGCCTTGCACCTGTTGCGCCGGGGTACGGCTGTATACCGGCCCCTGAGTAGCCGTTCCACTGTCCGTCGGGGTCGTGACGCTAATCGTCGGCAGACTGGCATCGACGCCAGGCTGCACCGCGCCAACCTGCGCCAGCTTGCGCTCAGTCGCGGCCACCGGGGCCAGCGAATCGACCTGGAGCGCCCGCGCCTGACTCTGGGCCAGGTTCTGCTCGCGCTCGGCGAATCTCAGGCTGATGCTGCCCATGCTCCAGTCCATCGGCGCCGGGTTGCGCTGGGTCGCCGCGGTGTCGCCGGCTCCTTCGCTGCTCAGGCGGAACAGGCCGTGTTGCCCGACCGGCAACGTGAAGCCTGGCAGGGCCAAGGGGTTGACCTGCTGCTTGGCCAGGTCCGGCGGCAATTGCGAGTTGATATAGATCGGCGTCGAATACTGACTGCCCGCCGAGGTGTCGCCGGTCTTCTTACCGCCGCCGACATAGGCGTAATAACCACGCACCACGCCGTTGTCGATCTTCTCCGAAGCGTTGAGCTGGACGCTGGCGCCGGACTGGATGATGGCGTCGAAGCGCTTGCCGTCGCTGCTTGCCAGAGCCTTGGTACCACCACCCGCCAGTTTTCGAGTACCGGTCATCAGGGCATTGAACCACGCCAGGTCGGCTTCGAAAGTAGCAGACGGCTTGGTGCCATTTCTGGCATTGAAGGCAGCCACCGCAGCGACCGCACCTTGGTACTCATCCACATGGTTGTATTTGATGGTGGTGGTTTCAATGTCCTGGGGCACCACCCCCTGGTTCTTGATGCTGACGGCGTTGATCGCCAGGTTGCCGGAGGAAGCGATAAAACTGCTTTCGTTACTCAGCTCCTGGGCACCGATGTCCAGCTGCCCGCCGCTGGAGATACTGGAGGCCGCCGTACTGGCGGTCACCTGCAGGCGATCACGCTCGGTGAGCTGCCAGACCGCATTACGCCGATTGCCATGCTTCTTGACATGGCATACCCCAAAGGGGCCGCACGGCAACTCAGTGATTGCGGCGTAGTACTTCTCGTGTTCCGAGTAGGTGAGGATGTCCATGACGTTCTTCACCGTCATGGCGCGAATGGTCATGTCACCCAGGCTTTCGATGGTGCCGGAGCGGTTTTCCAGCAGGCTCGACTGGGCCTGCCCGGCATTGGCGGCCACCAGCAGGCTGCCCATGCTGAAAACGTCGGCATAGCGATTGCTGAAGGTGTTGCCCAGCAACTGCATGTCGCCGCCGCTGAAGATCGAGCTGTGCTCGGCATCGCTGACCCCGGAATTGAGCAGCGTCCCGAAATTGAGGGTCAGCGCCCCAGCGCTGCCGAGCGAACCATAGTTATTGATAGTCCCGGCATTGACCGTCAGCCCCTGGGCGGAGCTCAGGCGTCCGCGATTGGTGAGCACTCCGCCGACATTGATCCGGGTGTTGCCACCACCGGCGATAGTCGCGGTGCCTGGCAGGTCGAGCTGGGCGGCGCCGAAGTTCATGTCGCCCAGGCTGGTCAATCGGCCGTTACCACCGTAGGCGCCCGACAGTTGCAGGCTCAGGCTGCCGTCACTGGCGATCAGGCCATCGTTGCTCCAGTTGCCGCCACCGCCTTCGAAGCTGTCGGAGGCCAGCAGCTGGCCGCCGGCACTCTGGTAGAAGTTGTTGACGTTGACCTTCAGGCGTCCGGCCTGGATGACGCTGGTGTTGCTCCACGAATCGGCCACGAGGGTCAGCCCCCCTTGGGTGACCAGGGTGCCGCCCGCCCCGCTGACGTTGGCCATCGAGATATCGAATTGCCCCTTGCCGGAGTGCAGCAGGGTGCCGCCGGCATTCTGCAAGCTCGTCGCGCCGAGGCCCAGGTCGGTACTGGCCACTTCGATGCGGCCGTTACGGTTGTCCAGCAAGCCACCGATCTGGAACAGGCTCTTGCCACCGCTCCCGGCGGCCCGTAGCTGACCCTGAGCGTTGTCGATACTGGCCGCGCGAATGAGCAGCGCGGTGTCACTCTCGATAACCCCCAGGCGGTTGTTCAAGGCGCCGCTCAAGCCGAGATCGATCCCTTGACCGGCAACCTGCCCGCCCTTGTCGCCGCCGTTGTCAAACGTAGTCGCGATGACACCAAGCTGGCCGCTGGCGTAAAGCCCGCCATTGCGGTTGTCGAAGCCGGCGGTGTTGACGATGACATCGCCCTGGCGCGCGGCAATGCGCCCCCCGTTGTTGTTCAAACCGGCCAAGGCACGCAGGTTCAAGCGCTGGGCTTCGATCACGCCACGCTGGCGCTGGTCATTCAGGTCATAACCGTTGAGCAGCACGCCACTGATGTGGGTTTCAAGCGCGCCCTTGAGGCTCGACAACACCCCGCCACGGTTGTCGAGGTTGGCCGCGGTAATGCTGACCGCGCCGTCCTGACCGATGACTTTGCCGCCCTGGTTGTTGAAATCGCCGCTGATATTCAGCGTCAGGCCGTTCTGGCTTTGCACCGCGGCCTTGCTGTTGTCGAGGCTGGCAGCCTTCAGCTCAAGGCCCGCATCACGGCTGTAAATCAAGCCGCCCTGGGCATTCTGGACAGCTCCCGCGACAGTCAGGGTGGCTTGCCGGTTGGCCGCCACGGTGCCGTGGTCTCGGTTGTCCAGGCTGTCGGCGTTGAAGGTCAACAGATCCTGGCCGATCAGTTTGCCGCCGCGGTTATCGACGTGAGCCGCGCGCTTGAGCAGCAAGGCCCCGTCACTGCTGAGGGTACCCAGGACGTTGTCCAGGCTGGCCGCCACGTCCAGGGTCAGGGCACCTTTGGTCGCCAGGCTGCCGCTACTGTTGTCCAGGCTGCCGGCGCGCAGATCGACCGATTGCAACGCACTGAGGTTGCCGGCCTTGTTGTTCAAGGTTGCCGCCTTGAGATCAAGGGTGGCACCGCTGTCGAGCAGACCGCCGCCCGCGTTATTCAGCAGGCCCGCGACCGTGAGCGTCTGGCCGCCGACACTGGAGACCACCCCTTCACCGCTGTTGTCCAGGCTCGCGGCGCTCAGCTTGAGCGTGCCATTGCTGGCCAGGGCACCGGCGCCGCTGTTCAGCAGGGCGCCACTGACGTCAACGGCCAGGTTGCCCTCCTTGCTGGAGAGCGTCCCGTGGTTGCGGTTGTCCAGGCTCCCCGCCTCGACGGTCAGGCCCTTGATCCCCGACACCAGGCCCTTTTCATTCAGCAACTGGCCGGACACGACACCCAGCGCCGCCTCACTGATCAACTTGCCTTGGGTGTTATCCAGGGTGCGGCCCGTCAGCGTGAAGCCTTGGCGACTGGACAGAGTCCCCTGCTGGTTCTTCAGGTCCTGCAGTTGCTTGATGCTCAACAAGCCTTTGGCATTCAGTCGGCCGAGGCTGTTGTCGAGATCGCCATTGGCCAGGTCCAGGGTCACCGCGCCGTCGCCCAACAGGCGACCGCCACGCTGCGTCAGCCCCGTGACCTTGAGGTTCATGTCGCCCTTGGCCGACACCTCGCCGGCATCGCTCGAGTCCAACTGGTGCGCGGTCAACTCCAGCGCGCCTTTACTGTTGATCAGCCCGCTGTCCGTGTTGTTCAGCGCCTTGGCCGACAGGTTCAGCCAGTCACCCGCCAGCACGGAACCGTGACGGTTGTTCAAGTCACCACTGGCGATACTCAAGCCGTTGATGGCGTTGATCAGCCCCTGGTCCTGGTTGGTCAGTGGCCCCTGTACCGTCAGTTTCAGCCCCGAGCGGCTGGTCAACGCACCGGCGCTGTTGTCCAGGCTGGCGGCCTCTACCTCCAGCGCCGCGGCACCGATCTTGCCCTTGATGGAGCTGAGCGCCTGTTCGATACGCAGGGTCAACGCCTGGTTACCGAGCAGTTGGCCGCCATCGTTGTTCAGGCTCTTGGCGTTGAGTTCGTAGGCCGCGTCGCTGGAGATTTCGCCGTTGCGGTTGTCAACGTCACTGAGGTTTTTCAGCAGCAGCGCACCCGGCACGTGAATGAAACCGTCCCGGTTGTTCAGCCGGCCATGGTTCAGGTCCAGGCTCAGGCTGGTGTTGCTGAACAGACTGCCGCCCTGCTGTTCAAGGCTGCTGACCTTCGCGGTCAGTGCCTTGTCACTGCCGATGCGCCCGGCCGCGTTGGTCAGTTTTGCCGCCGTCAGGTCCAGGGTGTCGCCACTGTCGAGGCTGCCGGCCTGGCTGTTATCGAAGTCGCCGGTGGTGACCTGTACCGCGCCCTTGCCGCTGATCACGCCTTTGTGGCTATTGTCCAGGCTGGCACTGCGCAACTGCACGCCGCCCTCGCTCACCAGCTTGCCGCCCACGTTGGTCAAGGCGCCACGAGCGCCGAGGTCCAGCGCAGCAGCGCTCATGAGACGACCGTCGCTGTTGTCCAGGGCTGCCGAGGCCACATCAAGGGTGCTTTGGCTATCGATCATCCCTTGGTTGTTTTGCAGGTCGCCCTTGAGTGTGAGGTCCAGGCCTTGCTGGCTTTTGATTTTCCCACTGCGGTTATCGATACGCCCGCCCGTGATCGTCAGGTCGGCCAGCGCATTGATCAAGCCGGCAGCCTGGTTGATCACCTCATCGACCTTGAGCGTCAGTGTGTCATGGGCCTCGACCAGGCCCTGGTCGCTGTTATCCAGGTGCTTGCCGGTCAGGCTCAGGCCGGCCTGGGTAGAAAGCTCGCCACCTCGGTTGTCGAGCGTATCGACCTTGAGTTTCAGCGCTTTTGTAGCCCCCACCAGACCGCCTTGACGGTTATCCAGGCTCGCCCCCGCCAGGTCCAGCACGCCAGTGGCGATCAACTTGCCGCCCTGGTTGTCCAGGGTGCCGATCCGGGCGGTCACATCCTGTTTGCCGGAGATATCGGCGGCGCGGTTGTCCAGGCTGGCGGCCGTGAGCAGCAACGCACCGTCGGCAACAACGGTGCCGCGCTGGTTAGCAAAAGCCGTATCGACCTTCAGGTCCAGGTCGCCGGTCGTGCCGAGCACGCCATCAGTGTTGTCCAGGCTGGCGCTGTGGCTGTCGAGGGAACTGGCGCTGACCAGGCCCTTCACGTTGCTCAGGGCCTCGGCGATACGCAGTGTCAGCCCCTGGTCACTGATCAGCTTGGCGCCGTTGTTGTCCAGGCTTTGCGCTTCCAGGCTGAAAGCCCGGGCGCTGGAAATCTCACCCTTTCGGTTGTCGACGCCCTTCAGGTTCTTGAGCAGCAGGGCTCCCGGCGCATGGATGTAGCCGCCCTGGTTATTGAGCTGTCCGTTGTTCAGGTCCAGGCTCAGGGCGGCTTCGCTGAACAGCTCCCCGTGTTGCTGATCGAGCCCGGTCACGCTGGCCGTGAGGTCCTGGGCGCTGCTGATGCTGCCATCGGCGTTATTGACCTGGGTGGCGATCAGGCCAAGGCTGCTTTCACTGCGCAGGCTTCCACCCTGGCTGTTGTTGAAGGTCGTCGCGGTGATTTGCGTGGCGTGCTTGCCGGACAGCAGGCCCTTCTGGCTGTTATCGAGAGGGCCGCTGGCGGCAGTCAGGCCCTTCTCGGACTTGATGGAGCCACCCTGATTGAGCAGTTCGCCACGGCTGGTGATCGACAGGTCTTCCACGCTCTCAATACGGCCGGCGGTGTTCGTCAGTTTGCTGGTGCCCAGGGTCAGGGGGCGGTCGCTGCGGACCAGCCCGCGGGTGTTGTCGAGCCCACCGGCCAGAGTGATCTCCAGCCCGTTGTGGCTGTCGATCTCGCCATCGGTGTTATCCAGGCTCTGGCTGTTCAGCGTCGTGGTGCCCTTGCCCTGGATCAGCCCCTTGCTCTGATTGATAAGACGGCCAACCTTCAGCTCCAGATCGCTACCGGCCAGGACTCTGCCGCCGTCACTGTTGTCGAGCTGCTGGCCGTCAACTTCAGTGGTGATTCCGCTGGACAGTTTTCCGGCGCGGTTGTCGATGCCCTGAACCTCGAGTTTCAGCGCTTTTGTTGCCGCGACCAGACTGTTGTCACGGTTGTCGAGAACACTGCCGATCAGCGTCAGGTTGCCTTGCGCCACCAGGGTGCCGCCCTGTTGTTGGAAGGTGTCGACGGTCGCATGTACATCGCCTTGGCTGGCGATCCGCCCCAGGGCGTTTTGCACGTTCTGAGCCTTGAGCGTCACTGGGCCGACGGCGCTGAGCAAGCCGCCGCGGTTGTCCAGGCGGGTACCGGTCAGGCCGATCCCAGCCTGACTGGTGATCACGCCTTTGTCGCGATTGTCGAGCTGGCGCACATCGAGTTGCAGGTGTTTGTCGGTGCGTACCTTGCCTGCGCGGTTGTCCAGCAAAGCCGTGTCCAGGCTCAGGCGATCCTTGCCGGT
Source organism: Pseudomonas sp. FW305-25 (assembly GCF_017351415.1). Classification (NCBI taxonomy): domain Bacteria; kingdom Pseudomonadati; phylum Pseudomonadota; class Gammaproteobacteria; order Pseudomonadales; family Pseudomonadaceae; genus Pseudomonas; species Pseudomonas sp. FW305-25. The sequence continues at coordinate 166,103 of NZ_JACNDE010000004.1, forward strand.
CAGGCTGCCGCCACGGTTGTCGAGACTACCAGCCTGCAGGTCCACCACCCCCTTGGCACCCAGGTCTCCTGCGCTCTGGTTATCGAACAGGCCCACGATCCGCGTGGTCAGGCTGCCATCGCTGGCCAGGCTGCCTGCATGGCTGTTATCCAGGCTGGCGGCGCTGATGCTCACACGCTTGGCGGAACCCAGGACACCGCCCTGGTTGTTCAGGGCGCCGATCAAGCCGATGTTCAACGCCACGTCACCGGTGACCTGACCGCCGCTGTTGTCCAGGCTGTTGGCCGTCAGGGTGGTGATACCGGCGCTGGAGACTTCGCCATCGTGGTTATTCAGATGGCCCAATGTGGCGCTGAGGTTGCCGTCGCCGCTGATCAGGCCCCGGCCGTTGAGCACCTGACCGGCCGTGAGTTCGAGACTGCCACTGCTCAGCACCCGGCCCTTGTTCTGGTTATCCAGCGTTGCGGCATTGATATTGGCACTCTGCCCCGCACTCAAGGTGCCGCCCTGGTTGTTCAGCGCCTGTGCCGCGTTCACCCTCAGATTGCGACTGGCGATCACGCTCTTGCCGCTGTTATTGAGGCTCTGCGCGCTCAGGCTGACATCGCCATTGGCATTGCGGCTGTTGTCGGCATTGACTCCGGCTTCGATGATGCCGCTGTTGGTCAGGCGGCCGCCGGCGCTCAGGCTGATGCTGTCGCGCGCGGTCAGGTTTTGTCGGTTATTCAGGTCGCCCTGGGTTTGCACTGTGAGTGCGCTACCGGCATGGACCGATCCTTGGGCATCCAGACTCGCCGCCTGGACCTTGACCGCGCCGTTGACCGCCGAGGCGTCGACCATGCTCAGATGGCCATTGGCATCGAGCTGGATATCGCCGCCGCTGGCGATCAGTTTGCCATCGAGTTTTACCCCGACCCCGGCCTCGGTGCCCACCAGCCTGATCGCCCCGGCATACATCCCGCCCAGGGCCGAGGAGTCGATCGCCAGTTCCGGCTTGGCGCTGCCGTCGTCGGCCCGCGCCGTGGCGTTCAGCGTGCGGGCGTCGACGTCGTTGCGGCCGGTGACGATGGTCAGGTTGTTCGCCTGGATCTCGGCGTTGATCTTGGCGCTGCGGGTGATGATCTCGAAGCGGTCGACGTTGCTGGCATTGAGCGTCGCGCCGTCGATGGTCACCTGCCCCTGATCGACCTGGTAACGGCTGAGCTGGCCGTTTTCGATCACCGGCTTGCCGGTGGTCAGGGTGGCTTTCGGGGTGTTGATGAAGCCGCAGCCGTTGCAGCTGATGCCATAGGGGTTGGCGACAATCACATGGGCCGACTGCCCTGCCACTTCGGTGTAGCCGCGCAGCTGGCTCGGGCTGCCGCCGTTGACTTCGTTGAGGATGGTTTGCGCCGCGACGCCCTTGAGGTTCGGGTTGCCGACGATGATCCCGCCCAGTTGGGTGCTCTGCGTGCGGTCTGTGGCGTTGTTGAGGATCAGCCCCTGCTGGCCGACGTTGTAGTCGTGGAACTGGTTATGCGACAGGCCGCTGCCATTGGGCGTGGCGATATTGACGATGGGTACGCCATTGCCCGCCTGGCCCAGGCTGGTGCCCGGCGCGCTGACCACGATGCCTTCCGCCTGGGCCCACAGCGGTTGCCAGAACATGGCGTTGGCCAGGATGAACGCCAGGCCGCGCTTGGGCAGGCCGCAGAAGTGCTCGCGGGTTTTCAGGGCGGCAGAAGGCTGGCGGGCCAGGAAAGCGAATTGGCGAACATCCATGTCGAAGGTCTCGGAAAAACGCGAATCAGAGGAAGAAGTCCAGGCGGAAGTAGATTGGCGCTTCGCGCTCAGTCAGGACATCCGGGCGTTCAAGGGAATGGGCGAAGGTTACGCTGGTCGCCAGGTACCGGCCGCGGGCGAACAGCTCCAGGGAGTTGCTCGACAGGCGCCCGTGCTGCTCGCCGTTGTAGCGATCGCCACGGATGACGCCCTGGTCGTAGCCCAGGCTGCTGCCGTACTCAGTGAACAGTGGCTGTAGCCAGGCCCAGGTCACCGGACGGCTCCAGCGCAGGTCGTTGCGCCAGTAACCGCCGCTGTCGCCGGACAGCGACTGGTCCTTGTACCCACGAATCGACGACTGCCCGCCCAGGCTGGTGCGCTGCGGGCTGAACAGCACGTCTTCGCTGCGCTGGCCGGTCATCAGGCTGCTGAAGCTGAACGACTCGCCCCACAGCTTGAACGGCTGCAGGTAACTGAGGGTGGCGGTGTATTTGCGGTAGCGCGCATTCGGCTCGCCGGGTCCCGGGTGGCCATTGCCCTGGGCGTCGAAGGCGCCAATGCCGTGCTGCATACCCAGGTCGAGGTTGACGAAGGCACCGCCGATGCGCCGGCCATGGTTGATGCCGAACTGGGCTTCGCTGAGGCGGTTGCTGCTCAAGGCCAGCTTGCTGTCTTCGATGAAGTTATTGGTGCGCAGGTAGGCCAGGCCGGCATTCAGCGAGGTCTTGCTCACCGCATCACGCAGGATCACCCGCTCGGCGCGCAACTGGTGGTTCTGGCTGTCGCCGGTCTGCTTGAAGCTGAAACCATTGGCCTGGGCCTGGGAGCGGTACTCGCTCTGGCTGTAGGTGTAACTGAAGTTCCACCAGCCCCAGGGCAGGTTGTAATAGAGCATGGCGTTGTTGGAGGTGTGCTGGTGATCGCTCATGGCATCGTGGCCACCGCGCAACATCAGCTGGTCGGCCAGCCCCAGCGGGCTGTCCCAGTCGAAGGTGGTGCCCCACTGCTGCTCGCCGGTGCTGCGCTGGCCGTCGTTGCTGCGCGACAGGCCGGCGCGCCAAGGCTTCTGCGCGGTGTTCTTGACCAGCACCTCGCTGCCGCCGACTTCTTTGCCGGGGGCCAGTTCCATCTGCGCCTGGTTCGACGGCAGGCGGTTGAGCTGGTCCACCAGCTGTTCGATTTCCCGCAGGTTGACCCGCTCGCCGACCTGGCCGGGAAAGGCCATGGCCAGCTCGCGCTCGGACAGCTGGCTGTCGGCCGCGCCCTTCAAGCCTTCGAGCCGGCCCTCGACCACCAGCACCTTCAAGTGGCCGCCGGACAGGTCCTGCTGCGGCAGGTAGGCACGGCTGGTGACCAGGCCTTTTTCGATATAGAGGTCGGTGATGACCTTGAGCAGCTCGTTGAGCTGGCTGACACCCAGGCACTGGCCGATATAGGGCTTGAGCAGGCGCGCCTGCTCGGCGGCGGACAGGCTGTCGGCGCCCTTGAGCTCGATGTCCTGGATCGGGAAACAGCGGGTGTCGGCAGGTGCGGTCGGCGCCGTGGGGGCGGCCTCTTTACCGGGTAGGTCCTTGAGTTCTTCCAGGCGCCGGCGCTGCTCTTCGAGCAGGCGATCCTGGCGTTCGCGGATCAGGTCGGTGTCACCGGGGGTGGGAGCGGCATGAACGAGGTGTAGCGGAGTCAAGCACAGCAAAGCCAGGCACAACCTCCCCGCGAGGGCGGGTGAGTACATGTTCGGTCCCTCGAGACGCATTAGTGTCAAAATGATATCAATATGTTAATTGGCCATCATTTTGACGTCAATCATTCATCCTGCCGGCCGATGCAGGAGAGAGGCTCTGCAACGGGGGTTCCAGCGAAGAACTTAAGTCGTCGAAGGGTCTGCCCCGATAAGGCCCAGCCAAGCCTGCTTCCGCCCTGAACTCAAGATCGCCCTCACCTGATCAACCGCTGAACTTTTCCAAGTTCCTGGCCCTCAACCGCATAACCCTGTCGCCCCGATCAAGAGGCCACCCCATGAAATCGCTCCTCTCCTTCAGCATCGTCACCACCCTGCTCTGCACCCTGCCCGCCTGGGCCTGCACCCTTGACGAGGCCACCGCCAAGCGTGAGCAACTGGCCCAGGAAGTGGCCAGGCTCACCGAGCAGAACCCGGCCAAGGCCAAGGAAATCAACGACGAGCTGCAGAAGATGGACCTGAGCACGGCCAGCAAGGATCTGCCGGACAAGTGCCAGTTGATCGACCAGCGCCTGAAAGAGCTGGGCGCAGCCGAGAAGAAGGCCGACAGCTGATCGCCGGCCAATAAAAAGCCCGGACAGGGTCCGGGCTTTTTCTGTTGCGCTACGGCTTATTCGGCAGCCGGTGCTGGCTTGCGGCGCTTGAGCGGCGCCATGCCGTCCTGGCTGACCAGGGCATCGCTTTTCGGCCGGTTGGCGGTCTTGCGCTTGGTCGGGGCCTTGGCCGCGGTTTTTTTCTTGTCGCCCTTGGCGTCGGTCTTTTTCTTCTTCACGCCCGCGGCCTTGCCGGAGGCCTTGACCTTCTTCGGCCCGCCGTAGGTGCCTTTGACTTCCTTGATGGTGCGACGCTCGAAGTTCTGCTTGAGGTAGCGCTCGATGCTCGACATCAGGTTCCAGTCGCCATGGCAGATCAGCGAGATTGCCAGACCGTCGTTGCCGGCACGCCCGGTACGGCCGATGCGGTGCACATACTCGTCGCCGCTGCGCGGCATGTCGAAGTTGATCACCAGGTCCAGGCCGTCGACGTCCAGGCCGCGGGCGGCGACGTCGGTGGCGACGAGGATTTTCACCCCACCCTGCTTCAGGCGGTCGATGGCCAGCTTGCGGTCCTTCTGGTCTTTCTCACCGTGCAGGACGAATGCCTTGTACTCCTGGGCCACCAGGCGGCCGTAGATGCGGTCGGCCATGGCGCGGGTGTTGGTGAAGACGATGGCCTTCTGGTAGGTCTCGTTGGCCAACAGCCAGTTGACGATCTGCTCTTTGTGCTGGTTGTGGTCGGCGGTGATGATCTGCTGACGGGTAGTGTCGTTCAGCTGGCTGACCGCGTTGAGTTGCAGGTGCTCAGGGTTGTTCAGGACCTTGGCGACCATCTCGCGCAGGCCCGAGCCGCCGGTGGTGGCGGAGAACAGCATGGTCTGCTGCCGGTTCGGGCACTCGTCCACCAGGCGCTGCACGTCGTCGGCAAAGCCCATGTCGAGCATGCGGTCGGCTTCGTCGAGGACCAGCACTTCCACTTCTTTCAAATCGAGGTTGCCAGCGTTCAGTTGCTCGATCAGGCGGCCCGGGGTGCCGATCAGGATGTCCGGCACCTTGCGCAGCATGGCGGCCTGGACCTTGAAGTCTTCGCCACCGGTGATCAGGCCGGCCTTGATGAAGGTGAACTGCGAGAAGCGTTCGACTTCCTTCAGGGTCTGCTGCGCCAGTTCGCGGGTCGGCAGCAGGATCAGGGTCTTGATGCTGACGCGGATCTTCGCCGGACCGATCAGGCGATTGAGAATCGGCAGGACGAACGCGGCGGTCTTGCCGCTGCCGGTCTGTGCCGTCACCCGCAGGTCACGCCCCTGGAGCGCGAGCGGAATGGCCGCTGCCTGCACAGGCGTTGGCTCGACAAATTTAAGCTCGGCCACGGCTTTGAGCAGGCGTTCGTGCAGGGCGAATTGGGAAAACACGGGTGCTACCTCGAAGATATGCAAAAAAACAGCTGCATAGGGTAACGGTTTCGGGCGCGAAGGCCGAGTTTCTTTCACGCAAACCACGGTAAACAATTGGTTTTTGTCAGCGATTTGTCCTTAACGGTAACTTTCGACGGCTTAAATGTTCTAATCGATCCGTCTCGTCTCATAGAGGAAGCTTCTGACCCCATGGATTTCAAACAGCTCTGGCTCAACGTTCAAGACCTCTGGGGGGCGCTCGATGAGCACCCGCTCCTGCATTCCAGCCTGGCCCTGGTCATCCTGCTGGTGGTGGCGCTGCTCGTCGGACGAGTGGCGCGCTACCTGATCCTGCACGCGGTCAAGCTGCTCGGCCGCCAGCCGTCCCTGCACTGGCTCAACGATCTGCGCCAGAACAAGGTGTTCCATCGCCTGGCGCAGATGACCCCGTCGCTGGTGGTCCAGTTCGGCCTGCACTTGGTGCCGGAGCTGAACAAGACCAGCCTGGTGTTCCTCGGCAACCTGGCCCTGGCCTTCACCATCCTGTTCCAGGTACTGGCCATCAGCGCCCTGCTCAACGCCCTGCTGGACATCTACGCCCGCACCGAACATGCGCGTACCCGTTCGATCAAGGGTTATGTGCAACTGGCGAAGATGGTGCTGTTCGTGTTCGGCGCGATCATCATCGTCGCCACCCTGATCGACCGCTCGCCGCTGCTGCTGTTGTCCGGCCTGGGCGCCATGTCGGCGGTGATCCTGTTGGTCTACAAGGACACCCTGCTGTCGTTCGTCGCCAGCGTGCAGCTGACCAGCAACGACATGCTGCGGGTCGGCGACTGGATCGAAATGCCCCAGGTCGGCGCCGACGGCGATGTGGTGGATATCACCCTGCACACGGTCAAGGTGCAGAACTTCGACAAGACCATCGTCTCGATCCCCACCTGGCGCCTGATGTCCGAGTCGTTCAAGAACTGGCGCGGCATGCAGCAGTCTGGCGGCCGGCGGATCAAGCGCAGCCTGTACATCGACGCCAGCGGCGTGCGTTTCATCAACGATGAGGAAGAAGCGCGCCTGGGCAAGGTCCACCTGCTCACCGACTACATCAGTCGCAAGCAGGCCGAGCTCAAGAGCTGGAACGAAGCCCAGGGCAATGTCGCCGCCATGTCGGCCAACCGCCGCCGCATGACCAACCTGGGGACCTTCCGCGCCTATGCCCTGGCGTACCTCAAGAGTCATCCGGACATCCAGCCGAACATGACCTGCATGGTCCGCCAGATGCAGACCACCGCCCAGGGCATTCCGCTGGAAATCTACTGCTTCACCCGCACCACGGCGTGGACCGACTACGAGCGTATCCAGGGCGATATCTTCGATTACCTGCTGGCGGTGATGCCGGAATTCGGCCTGAGCCTGTATCAACAGCCGAGCGGCAACGACCTGCGCGCTGGCCTGCTGCCGGCGGTGCTGGGCGCCAGCCATATCCCCGAGGCGGAAAAACGCGCGCTGTAATTCCCGCCTGATCGCCCCGTCCCCGGGGCGATCACCCTCTATCTGCCTATCTGCTCTATCTGCCTATCTGTAGGAGCGAAGCTTGCTCGCGATAGCAATCTGGCAGGCAATGCAATATCAGGCCGCTGCGCGGATCGCGGGCAAGCCTCGCTCCTACAACCTACGGGGTGACGGTTTTCGTGCCGCGACGGCTGATCCACACCGCCGCCAGAATCACCAGCGCCCCGAGGAGCAGGCGCCCCAGTTCTTCGTGCTGGTTCCAGATCAACAGGTTGATCAGCAGCCCCACCGGCACATGCAGGTTGTTCATCACCGCCAGGGTCGCGCCAGTGACCAGGCAGGCGCCCTTGTTCCACCAGTACAGCCCCAGCGCGGTGGACACCAGCCCGAGAAACAGCAGCACCGCCCATTGCAATGGCGCTTCGGGCAGGAAGTCCGGCTTACCGAACAACAGGAAAGCCGGCAACACCACCGCCAGCGCCCCCAGGTAGAAGTAGCCGAAACGCCGGTAATGCGGCAGGTCGCTCGGATGGCGCGCCACCAGGTGCTTGTACAGCACCTGCCCGGCGGCATAGGTGAAGTTGGCCAGTTGCAGCAGCAAGAAGCCCATGAAGAAGTCCGGGCTGATGCGGTCGTAGCGGATCACTGCCGCCCCGGCCACCGCCACCAGCGCCGCCAGCAGGCCCCAGGGGTTGAAGCGCCGGTTCAGCGCGTCCTCGATCAGGGTCACGTGCAGCGGTGTGAGGATGGTGAACAGCAGCACCTCCGGCACCGTCAGCACACGGAAACTCAGGTACAGGCAGACGTAGGTCACGCCGAACTGCAAGGCGCCGATCAGCAGCATGCCGCGCATGAACGCCGGCTCCACCTGGCGCCAGCGGGTCAGCGGGATGAACACCAGCCCGGCCAGCAGCACCCGGACCAGCACCGCGAAGTAACTGTCGACATGCCCGGCCAGGTATTCGCCGATCAGGCTGAAGGAAAACGCCTGGATCAGCGTGACAAAAAGTAGATAGCCCATTGCTCGCCTCGTCTTGAAGAGGCGGCGACGATAGCGGTTTTGCCGCGCACAATAAAACACCTTCCGTAGGAGCGGGGTTGATAAATCGTGGGCAAAAAAAAGCCCGATCTCGCAAAGCGTTCAATCGGGCGGGAGCACTCAGGAGCAACAAGTGCAAAGGGAGGTTCGATGCGCAAACAAACTTGAAGGGGAGCGCAGGGCCTACTAGACCACTGCGCGATTATCTGGCGATTAACGGATCAGGCGACCTGGGCCAGTTTGGCGTTGGCCTGGTTCAGGCCCTTCTCCTGGAAGTCGCCGCCCAGGTTCATGCCTTCGGCGTGAATGAACTCGACGTCGTGGATCCCGATGAAGCCCATGACCTGGCGCAGGTAAGGTTCCTGGTGGTCCGCGGTGCTGCCGGCGTAGATGCCGCCACGGGCGGTCAGCACGTAGGCACGCTTGCCGTTGAGCAGGCCCTGGGGACCGGTTGCGGTGTACTTGAAGGTCACACCGGCACGCAGCACGTGGTCCAGCCAGGCCTTGAGGGTGCTCGGGATGGCGAAGTTGTACATCGGCGCGGCCATCACCAGCACGTCGGCGGCCAGCAGTTCGTCGGTCAGTTCGTTGGAGCGCTGCAGCGAGGCCTCTTCGATCTCGTTGCGCTGCCCGGCGGGTTTCATCCAGCCGCCCAGCAGGTTGCTGTCCAGGTGCGGCACCGGGGTTACCGCCAGGTCACGCACGGTGATCTGGTCGCCCGGGTGGGCCGCTTGCCATTGCTTGATGAAGGTCTGGGTCAGCTGACGGGAAACGGAATCCTGCTGACGGGCACTGCTTTCGATGATCAGAACGCGGGACATGGGATGTAGCCTCCATCGGGAATGCTGTAGGTCGATGGAGCGCAGATTAAACAGAGTCATATCGATGAAAAAGCGCAAATAACTGCTATAACCAATCAATAAATTCGTTTATAAGCGGAGCAGGTCGCGCACCCTGCTCCGCTTTGCGCTTATTTGGCGGTACAGGTCAGGTCGATGCGCAGCTTGATGATGCTGCGGTTGAACTTGGCCGTGGCGTTCTTGAACTTGCCGGCCGCCACTTCCACCTTGCGCGTGCGCGGGGCTTCGGGGCCGTTGCGAAAGACCACCGTGCAGGCGGCGTCGGTGGTGCCGTAGTTGTTCACCTGGATCGAACCGATGTCGGCATCGGTGTCGTAGGCGGTGTAGTCGATGCTCACGCCTTCGAGGTGTTTCTTCACGTCGATGGGATAGGCGAACGCACTGAGCGGCAGCAGGGCCAGCAACACACAACAGAATTTTCTCATTCGGCAGTCTCCAATAAGGAGCGCCAGCTTAGGACAAGAGGAGCTCCTCATGAAAGCGCCCCGCGTTACCCTCGATCAATGGCGAACGCTGCAGGCCGTGGTCGACCACGGCGGCTTCGCCCAGGCGGCCGAAGCGCTGCACCGTTCGCAATCCTCTGTCAGTTACACCGTGGCGCGCATGCAGGACCAACTGGGCGTGCCGCTGCTACGTATCGATGGGCGCAAGGCCGTGCTCACCGAGGCCGGCGGCGTATTGCTGCGGCGCTCGCGGCAACTGGTGAAACAGGCCAGCCAGCTGGAAGACCTGGCCCACCACATGGAACAGGGCTGGGAAGCCGAAGTGCGCCTGGTGGTGGACGCCGCCTACCCCAGCGCGCGCCTGGTCCGCGCTCTGACCGCCTTCATGCCGCAAAGCCGTGGCTGCCGGGTGCGCCTGCGCGAAGAAGTGTTGTCCGGGGTCGAAGAGGTGCTGCTCGAAGGCGTGGCCGACCTGGCCATCAGTGGCTTCAATATCTCCGGCTACCTGGGCACGGAAATGAGCTCGGTGGAGTTCGTCGCCGTGGCCCACCCGGAACACGCCCTGCACCGCCTGAACCGCGAGCTGAATTTCCAGGACCTGGAAAGCCAGCTGCAGGTGGTGATCCGCGACTCCGGCCGCCAACAGCCGCGGGACGTCGGCTGGCTCGGCGCCGAACAGCGCTGGACCGTCGGCAGCCTGGCCACCGCCGCCACCTTCGTCGGCAGCGGCCTGGGCTTTGCCTGGCTGCCGCGGCATATAATCGAGCGCGAACTCCGGGAGGGCCTGCTCAAGGTGCTACCGTTGGACCAGGGCGGCAGCCGCCACCCGACCTTCTACCTGTACTCGAACAAGGACAAACCCCTGGGCCCGGCCACGCAGATCCTTGTCGAGCTGCTGCGCACCTTCGACACCGCGCCGCTGGACGCGCCGTTCGCCGCCCCGGAACAAGCCTGACCCCGTACTTGAACCCTCCACGCGCCTGAACAGGAATTCAGCCATGGCCTATTTCGAACACGAAGGATGCACCCTGCACTATGAGGAATACGGCCATGGCGAACCGCTGGTGCTGGTCCACGGGCTCGGCTCCAGCACCCGTGACTGGGAAAAGCAGATCGCCGAGCTGTCCGCCCATTACCGCCTGATCCTGCCCGACGTGCGCGGCCATGGCCGCTCCGACAAACCCCGCGAGCCCTACAGCATCGCCGGGTTCAGCGCCGACCTCATCGCTCTGCTGGAACACCTGAACCTGTCGCGGGTGCACTTGGTAGGCCTGTCCATGGGCGGCATGATCGCCTTCCAGGTCGCGGTGGATCAGCCCGGGCTGCTGAAAAGCCTGTGCATCGTCAACAGCGCGCCCGAGGTCAAGATCCGCAGCGCCAACGATGCCTGGCAATGGTTCAAGCGCTGGAGCCTGATGCGCCTGCTCAGCCTGGAAACCATCGGCATTGCCCTGGCCGGCAAATTGTTCCCCCTACCTGCGCAGGCCGAGCTGCGGCAAAAGATGGCCGAGCGCTGGGCAAAAAACGACAAACGTGCTTATCTCGCAAGCTTCGATGCCATCGTTGGCTGGGGGGTCCAGGAACGACTTTCGCAAGTCGCCTGTCCAACCCTGGTCATCAGCGCCGACCGTGACTACACCCCGGTCGCACTGAAAGAAAGTTATGTGAAACTGCTGCCCGACGGGCGCCTGGTGGTGATCGCCGATTCGCGTCACGCCACGCCGCTGGACCAGCCGCAACGCTTCAACCAAACCCTGCTCGAGTTTTTAACCGCAGTCGACACCACCACCCAGGATCACTGACCCATGCTGAAAAAAATCGCCCTCGTCGCCGGCTCCGTTCTGTTCGCTGCCAACCTGATGGCCGCCCAACCGGCCAAGGCGCCTCACGTCCTGCTGGACACCAGCTTCGGCAAGATCGAAGTCGAACTGGACCCGGTCAAGGCCCCGATCTCCAGCAAGAACTTCCTCGACTACGTCGACAGTGGTTTCTACACCAACACCATCTTTCACCGGGTGATCCCGGGCTTCATGGTCCAGGGCGGCGGCTTCACTCCGCAGATGGTGCAGAAGGAAACCCGCGACCCGATCAAGAACGAAGCCAGCAACGGCCTGCATAACGTACGTGGCACCCTGTCCATGGCCCGCACCTCGAACCCGAACTCGGCCACCAGCCAGTTCTTCATCAACGTCGCCGACAACGCCTTCCTCGATCCGGGTCGCGATGCCGGTTACGCGGTGTTCGCCAAAGTGGTGAGCGGCATGGACGTGGTCGACCAGATCGTCAACTCGCAGACCACCACCAAACAAGGCATGCAGAACGTGCCGATCGACCCCGTGCTAATCAAGTCGGCCAAGCGCATCGACTAGGCTCTGGACGGAAAGTGGCTGCGCGCTGTGCGCCTTCGGCGCTACGCAGGCCATGCAGCGTTAAAAACAGGCTCGGAATGCTCATTTAGGCCCCTAAAGTCGAACGCGACCCCGGCCGTTCCTCGCCTGTTTTTGCCTTGCCTGACCTTCGCTCGCCGACTTTTCGTACAGAGCCCAAGGCTTAGCCGGGAGTCCCGGCGCGGCGCTGACACAGCGCTGCGCCTGCTTACTGATAAGGAGAGCCCGTCACGCGGGCGTCAGATCCCATGCTCTATCGTCGTTTTGAACAGCTGATCGATATTTTCCGCGACGCTCCCACTGCCGCTCCCCCCAACCGCGTACTGCCCTTCTACCTCTACTACATCAAGCAGGTCTGGCCGAGCTTCGTCGCTCTGCTGGTGGTCGGCCTGTTCGTCGCGCTGATCGAGGTGTCGCTGTTCAGCTACCTGAGCACGATCATCGACCTGGCCCAGGGCACGCCGAATGTCGAGATCTTCAAGACCCACGGCCTCGAGCTGGCCTGGATGGCGGTGGTCGCGCTGATCTTCCGCCCGCTGTTCGTCGCCCTGCACGACCTGCTGGTGCACCAGACCATCAGCCCGGGCATGACCAGCCTGATTCGCTGGCAGAACCACAGCTATGTGCTCAAGCAGAGCCTGAACTTCTTCCAGAACGATTTCGCCGGGCGCATCGCCCAGCGCATCATGCAGACCGGCAACTCGCTGCGCGATTCGGCGGTGCAGGCGGTGGACGCGCTGTGGCACGTGCTGATCTATGCGGTCAGCTCCCTGGTGCTGTTCGCCGAGGCCGACTGGCACCTGATGATCCCGCTGCTGATCTGGATCGCCAGCTACATCGGCGCGCTCTGGTACTTCGTGCCGCGGGTCAAGGAACGCTCGGTGATTTCCTCGGACGCCAACTCCAAGCTGGTTGGCAGGATCGTCGACGGCTACACCAACATCACCACCCTCAAACTGTTCGCCCACACCCACTTCGAGCAGAACTACGCGCGCGAAGCCATCGGCGAACAGACCGAGAAAAGCCAGCTGGCCGGGCGTGTCATTACCAGCATGGACGTGGTGATCACCGCCATGAACGGCCTGCTGATCGTCTCCACCACGGGCCTGGCCCTGTGGCTGTGGACCCAGTCGCTGATCTCGGTCGGCGCCATCGCCCTGGCCACCGGCCTGGTGATCCGCATCGTCAACATGTCCGGCTGGATCATGTGGGTGGTCAACGGCATCTTCGAGAACATCGGCATGGTCCAGGACGGCCTGCAGACCATCGCCCAGCCCATCAGCGTCAGCGACCGCGAGCAGGCGCCACGCCTGGCGGTGGCCAGCGGCGAAGTGCGTTTCGAGCATGTGGATTTCCACTACGGGAAAAAGGCCGGGGTCATCAGCGACCTCAACCTGACCATCCGGCCCGGGGAAAAGATCGGCCTGATCGGCCCGTCCGGCGCCGGCAAGTCGACCCTGGTCAACCTGTTGCTGCGGCTCTATGACCTGGAGAGCGGGCGCATCCTGATCGACAACCAGAACATCGCCGACGTGACCCAGGAAAGCCTGCGCGAGCGGATCGGCATGATCACCCAGGACACCTCGCTGCTGCACCGTTCGATCCGCGACAACCTGCTGTACGGCAAGCCCGACGCCACCGACGAGGAACTCTGGGAAGCGGTGCGCAAGGCCCGCGCCGACGAGTTCATCCCGTTGCTTTCCGACGCCCAGGGCCGCACCGGCTTCGATGCCCACGTCGGTGAGCGCGGGGTGAAACTCTCCGGTGGCCAGCGCCAGCGCATCGCCATTGCCCGGGTGCTGCTCAAGGATGCGCCGATCCTGATCATGGACGAGGCCACCTCGGCCCTGGACTCGGAAGTCGAGGCGGCGATCCAGGAAAGCCTGGAGACCCTGATGCAAGGCAAGACCGTGATCGCCATCGCCCACCGCCTCTCGACCATCGCCCGCATGGACCGCCTGGTGGTCCTGGAAAAAGGCCGCATCGCCGAGACCGGCAGCCATGCCGAGCTGCTGGCCCACGGCGGTTTGTATGCGCGCCTCTGGCAGCACCAGACCGGAGGGTTCGTCGGTATCGATTGATCCGCCCCGCCCCTCCCAAAAAACGCCAGCACCCTTCGGGGCCCTGGCGTTTTTTTTGCGCCACCCCTCACCCGTAGCCGCTGCCGAGCCCGCGAGGCTGCGATCGGCGGCGCAGCCGTCGCAAACCGGTGAATACGCTCCTTCAGGCAGATCAGGGCTGCAAGATTTACGACCGCTGCGCGGCCGATCGCAGGCTGCGCCAGCGGCTACAGAAAACGCCAGAGCCCCGTGAACAGGGCCCTGGCGTTTTTTTCGCACTGGATTTGTAAAAAAAGCCTGCTGTACTGAGCCTAGGTTCTGGAGCAGGGCCTGTAGCCAGGCTGCACGGCTGCATAACGGCTTTATCGGATCGATAAGGAATAACTTCTATGTCGCTGTTCAAACGTTCAGTCACTGAGTTGTTAGGCACCTTCTGGCTGGTATTGGGTGGTTGCGGCAGCGCCGTACTGGCGGCCGCGTTTCCGGAGGTCGGCATCGGCCTGCTGGGCGTGGCGCTGGCCTTCGGTCTTACCGTGCTGACGATGGCCTTCGCCATCGGCCATATCTCCGGCTGCCATCTCAACCCCGCGGTGTCCGTCGGCCTGGTGGTCGGCGGGCGTTTTCCGCTCAAGGAACTGCCCGCCTATGTCATCGCGCAAGTGATAGGCGGGGTGATCGCCGCGGCGCTGCTGTACTTCATCGCCAGCGGCAAGCCTGGCTTCGAGCTGGCCAGCGGGCTGGCCTCCAACGGCTATGGCGAACATTCGCCGGGGGGCTACTCACTGGCGGCGGGCTTTGTCAGCGAGCTGGTGATGACCGGGATGTTCGTGGTGATCATCCTCGGCGCCACCGATAAACGTGCGCCGGTGGGCTTCGCGCCGATCGCCATCGGCCTGGCGCTGACGCTGATCCACCTGATCTCGATTCCGGTGACCAACACCTCGGTCAACCCGGCGCGCAGCACCGGGCCGGCCTTGATCGTCGGCGGCTGGGCGATCCAGCAACTGTGGCTGTTCTGGCTGGCGCCGATTCTCGGCGCGGTGGTCGGCGGTGGCCTCTATCGCTGGCTGGGCAAGGAAGACAGCTGACAGCAACCTCGAGGGTCACGCCTGCCGATACGGCAGCGCGGCCCTCGCCTCTTCGGCGTAAGCCAGCACGCCCACCCGCTCCTGCTGGAGAAAATCCTTCACCGCCGCTTTCAAGCCGGGGTGTCGCAGGTAGTGCCAGGACCGGGTAATCACCGGCTCGAACCCCCGAATCAACTTGTGCTCGCCCTGGGCCCCAGCGTCGAAACGCTGCACCCCCTGGGCGATGGCGTAATCCATGCCCTGGTAGAAACAGGTTTCGAAATGCAGGCGATCGAATTCCGCCAGGCAGCCCCAGTAACGCCCGTAGAAACTGTCGCCACCGATCAGGCTGAAGGCCATGGCCACCGGCCTGGCGTTCTGCTTGGCCAGCACCACGCGAATGGCCTCGGGCATGCGCTCGGCCAGCAGGCTGAAAAAGGCCCGGGTCAGGTAGGGTGACTGGCGCCGCACCGCATAGGTGTTGGCGTAACAGGCGTAGACAAAATCCCACTGCGCTTCGCTGAGTTGCCGGCCTTCGAGCCACTCGAATTCGATGCCCTGCCCCGCTACCTGTTCGCGCTCCTTGCGCATCTGTTTGCGCTTGCGCGAACTGAGGGTATCGAGAAAGTCCTGGAAGTCCCGATAGCCGCGGTTCTGCCAATGGAACTGGCAACCCAGGCGCTGCAACCAACCGGCTTGCCCAGCCAGGGCGGCATCGGTAAAGGCGTCGGTGAAGTTGATATGGGCGCTGGAAAGCCCTTCGATCTCCAGGTAACCGGGCAGGCTTTGCAGCAGTTCAAGGCCGTCTTCCAGGCTTGCCGCCAGCAGCCGCGCGCCGCTGACCGGGCTGAAGGGCACGGCGCTCAGCAGCTTGGGGTAATACTCGATGCCGGCCCGGGCGCAGGCGTCGGCCCAGCCATGGTCGAACACGTACTCGCCGTAGGAATGCCACTTGCGGTAGCTGGGCAGCGCCGCGATCAGGCGTCCGTCTTGCACATGCAGCAGGTGCTCGGCCTGCCAGCCAGAGTTCGGGCCGAGGCTGCCGCTGTCTTCCAGCGCGCTGAGAAAGGCGTGGCGCAGAAACGGCTGGCCGTCACTGAGCAAACCGTCCCATTGCTGCGGATCGACGGCGGCCAGGCTGGTCAAGGATTGCAACGGCATTGGGTTCCCCGCGAGTGTGGTCCACGAACGCGCCGAGTATCGCCGATCACTGCCCCAGGTGCAGCAACAGGAAATCGATGAACGCCCGCGACTTGTGCGGCAGGTGCGAACTGTTGGGAAACACCACGTTCACCGACTGCGAAGGCAAGGCGTAGTCGGGCAGCAGGCGCACCAGCCGGCCGCTGGCCAGATCGTCCTCGACCACCCAGCCGGGCAGTACCGACACCCCCAGGGACGACAGGGTCATGGCGCGAATGGCGGTGGAGGAATTGGATTCGAAATGATTGGGCCCGCTGACTTCGACCTGGCCCCGTTGCGGGTGGCTCAGGGTCCAGTTGGTCGGCCCTTGCAGGTTGCTGTTGGCGATCCACGGCACGCTGTTCAGGTCCAGGGGCTCGACCACCGGATGGCGCGCCAGAAAGTCCGGGCTGGCCACCAGGACGATGTCGTAATCGGCCAGCTTGCGGCTCTTGAAAGCCGAGTCGGCGAGGTTGCCCAGACGGATCACCAGATCGAGTTTTTCCGCCACCAGATCATTCAACGAAGAGTTGAAGTTATAACAAAGACGGATCTCCGGATAACGCTCGGTGAACTTGGAAATGATCGGCAGTATATAGCGCTCGCCATACTCACTAGTTGAACTGAAACGCAACTTTCCAGAAATACGATTATGCCCATGCAGGACATTTTCGAAGGCATTGTCGATATCCGCGACAATCCCCTTGAACTCGTTATAAAAGTCCTGGCCTATTTCCGTCAGGGATATATTGCGGGTATTGCGGATCAACAGGGTCGCCGACAAAACTTCCTCGAGCGCCTTGACATGCAGGCTGGCCATGGCTTTGCTGATGCACAGGTAGTTGGCCGCCTTGGTATAGGAACCGAAATCGACAACCGCCAGGAATGTCTGGACGCGATTTAGATGCGTGTGCATGTTATAGCTCACTGTTTTTGTAAATCATTGTTAAACCCCATCAAACAATGTTTCAAGTATAGGCGTATCGACACCCTCGGTCTATCGCTCCTATGATCCCGCCGCAAAAGGGAGATCATATGACTTATCGCTACAAAGTGGCTCTTATATTCCTCATCGGATTCTTTATCGACTGTATAAACATATTCATGTCGGCCGTGGCTTTACCGAGCATTGCCCATGATATGCACGTCTCGACTTCATCCGTGGCCTGGGTGGCCAATGCTTATATTCTCGGCCTGACCCTGATCATTCCGGTAAGCACCTGGCTGGCCGGACGATTCGGCAGCCGCGAAACCCTCACCGCCTCGATGCTGGTGTTCAGCACCGCCGTGTGGATGTGCGGGATGGCCGGCAGCTTCCACGAACTGGTGATCTGGCGTTTCGTCCAGGGCATCGGCGGCGGCCTGCTGATCCCGGTGGGCCAGGCCCTGACCTTCAACCTGTTCCAGGGCCCGCAGCGGGCCAAGATCTCCACCCTGGTGATGGCCGTCGCCCTGATCGCCCCGGCCATTTCGCCGACCATCGGCGGCGTGATCGTCGACAGCAGCTCCTGGCGCTGGGTGTTCCACAGCAATATTCCGTTCTCGCTGATCGCCGCCGCCCTGTCCTGGCTGTGGATCAAGGAAGCCCGGCCCGCCAGCCTGGCGCGCCCGGACATCAAGGGCCTGCTGCTGGTCAGCGCAGCCCTGGGCAGCCTGCTGATGGGCATGTCGCTGTACGGCGGCGACTACCCGCCGCTGGCCGCCCTGAGCTGCCTGATGCTGGGGGTCACCTGCGTGGCGCTGTATGTCCTGCACTACCGCCGCTGCGACAACGCCATCGTCGAGTTGAGCCTGCTCAAGAGCAAGAAGCTCAGCACCTCGATCTTCATCTATTACGCGATTCCCGGAGTGTTCACCGGGGTCAACCTGCTGAGCATCTTCTTCCTGCAGAACAGCCTGCACTTCAGCGCCCAGCTGACCGGCATGTTCATGATCCTCTACGCCAGCGGCGCCTTCATCGCCATGCTGGTCTGCGGCCGGGTCTACAACCGCTTCGGCGCCCGGCGCCTGTTCACCCTCGGCATGCTCCTGCACAGCGCCGGCATCGCCACCCTGTATCTGGTCGACAGCGCCGCCGACCTGCCGATCATCGTCATCGCCTACTGCCTGATGGGCATTGGCGGCGGCATCGGCGCCAATACTGCGCAAACCACTTCGCTGATGGATTTCGAAGGTGCCGATACCCACAAGGGCAGCGTGATCTGGAACATCAACCGGCAGATGTCCTTCAGCATCGGCGCCGCGCTGTTCCTGATGATCTACAACCTGCTGCTCGCCCGCCTGGCGTCTACCCCGGCCTATCACCTGACCTTCGTCATCGCGGCGGTGATGGGCCTGTTACCCCTGTTGCAGATGAGCAACCTGACCACGCAAAAGGAATGTCATGCACAACACAATCGTTGAACAGGCCAAACACAGCATCCATGCGGTCCACGACCTGATCCACGCGGTCTTCACCGACCAGGACGGCAACGGCGCCGCCGCCATCGACCGCCTGCTGCCGGCCTTCGCCGAGCACTTCAGCATGGTCACCACCGCAGGCGCCATCGTCAGCCGCGAGCAGGTCGAACAGATGTTCCGCGGCGCCGTCGGTGCCCGCCCCGGCCTGGAAATCCTTGTCAGCGACCTGCACACCGTCTGGCACGAAGGCCACAGCGCGGCGATCCGCTACAAGGAAACCCATCGCCTGGACCAGAAGGAAACCTCGCGCCTCTCGGTGGTGGTGATCCGCATCCATGAGCACTCGGCCCAGTGGCTGTACCTGCATGAAACACCGTTAAGCTGACAGCGAGTCACCCCATGAATTACCAGATCACCCAGTGCCTGATGCTCTCGCCAAGCATCAAGGAAATCACTCTGGCGCCTCTTGTGCCGACCCCCTGCGAGACCACCGCCGGGGCCCACTTCAAATGGTGGATTCCCACGCTCGAGCAATGGCGTCACTACTCCCGGGTCGAACTGGCCGAACATGAGCTGCCCCCGGGCAGCCTGGTGTTCGCCATCCGCCTGAACCCCGACTCGCCCAGCAGCGCTTATATCCACCAACTGAGCGTTGGCGATCAGGTACGGCTCGACGGCCCGTTCAATGCCTTCGACTACCAGCTGGACGACAGCGACGGCGCCGACATCGCCCTCGCCGGCGGCATCGGCATCACCCCGTTGACCGGCATCCTCAGCCATCTGCGAGCCCGGCAGCGCCCGGCGCAGCTGCACTATTTCGCCAAGAGCGCGGGCGACGCCGCCTATGCCGCGCAGATGCGCGAGCTGCTGCAGGACAGCCTGAGCCTGCACTGCTCCGACTCGGCCGAAGGGCGCCCGTCGGTGGCCGCGGTGCTGGGCCAGTTGCAACCCCAGGACCGCCTGTACGTCTGTGGCCCGCAAGCCATGCTCAACGACGTGTTCAGCCATGCCCAGAGCCTGGGCTTTCCCCGCGAGCGCATCCACTTCGAAGTCTTCAACACCTGCCTGGCCGAGGATGACCCCGGCTTCGCCGTGCACGCCGCGGACTCCGGCGTCGACCTGCGGGTGCAGCCCGGCCAGTCCCTGCTCGACGCCCTCGAAGAGGCCGGCCTGGAGCCGCTCTACGACTGCCGTCGCGGCGAATGCGGGGTGTGCGAGCTGGACGTTCTGGAAGGTGAAGTCGATCACCGCGATTTCATCATGAGTCCGCAGCAGGCCGCCTGTAGCAACAAGATCTACCCCTGCGTATCCCGGGCCAAAAGCCCAAGCCTGAAACTGGTCATCTAAAGAGAGAACCTCGTTGGACAACTACTTCAACGGCAAGGAAGTGCATCGCACGCTGTTCCTTGATCCGTCGCTCTTCGAGCGAGAACAACAACAGGTATTCGCCGCCAGCTGGTGCTACCTGGGCCATGAAAGCCTGGTCCCGGAAACCGGCGACTTCTTCACCGGCGAGATCGCCGGCCAACCGCTGGCCATGGTCCGGCAGAAAAACGGCGAGATCGTCGTGCTGCACAACCGCTGCCCGCACAAGGGCGTGAAAGTGCTGGCCGAGCCGCAAGGCAATGTCGGCCGGTTCATCCGCTGCCCGTACCACGCCTGGACCTTCAAGACCGACGGCCAGCTGCTGAGCATTCCGGTGAAAAAGGAATACGACGACTGCGACCTCAGCAGCTGCGCCGCCCACAAGGGCATGCAGCCGGTGGCCGCGGTGGAGAACTACCGGGGCTTCGTGTTCGTGCGCCTCAAGGAGCAAGGTGTTGGCTTCAGCGAGTTCTTCGGCGACTCGCTGTCGACCCTGGACAACATGGTCATGCGCTCGCCCCAGGGACAGTTGCGCGCCATCGGCCAGCCCTTGCTGCACCGCCATCGCTGCAACTGGAAGATGGTGGTCGACAACCAGACCGACACCTGCCACCCGATGGTCGCCCACGAATCCTCGGCCGGCGAAGCCATTCGCCTGTGGAAGGAAACCGGGCACGACGGCCAGCCGCCAATGGCTGTCGAGCTGTTCTCGCCGTTCATGGCGTCCTACGAGTTCTTCAGCGCCATGGGCATCCGCACCTGGCCCAACGGCCATGGCCACACTGGCGTCAGCAACTCGATCCACAAGGCCTATTCGAGCATTCCCGGTTACTGGGAGCTGATGGTCGAGAGCTACGGCGAAACCCAGGCCGCGGCGATCCTCGACGACACCCGGCACAACACCGTGTATTTCCCCAACCTGATGGTCAAGGGACCGATCCAGACCCTGCGGGTGATCCGCCCGATCTCGGCCAGCGAAACCGTGGTCGAGTCGTGGATCTTCGAGCTGGTGGGCGCGCCCGTGCAGTTGCTGGAAAGAACCGTGCAGTACAACAACCTGATCAACTCGCCGTGCTCGATGGTCGCCCACGACGACGTGGAGATGTACGAGCGGGCCATGGACGGGCTGCGCAGCCAGGCCAACGACTGGGTGAATGTCGCCCGCCTGTTCGAACCGGGCGAAGCCTTTGAGCAGACCCAGGTGGTGTCCGGCACCAGCGAACGGGCCATGCGCAACTTCTACAACACCTGGCAGCAACTGATGCAGGCCCCAGACGGATCGACCGCCCATGGATAACTCGCCCCTCGAACAGCTGATCTACCAAGAGATCGCGCTTCTCGACCAACAGGATTTCGACGCCTGGCAACAGCTGCTGTGCGACGACTTCCACTACTGGATTCCGCTGCGCCACGACCAACCCTGCCCGTTGCGCGAATCCTCGCTGCTGTATGAGGACCGCTTCCTCACCACCTTGCGCATCAACCGCCTGGCCAGTGCCCGCAACTTCTCACAGCAGCCCAAGAGCCGCGGCCTGCACATTGCCCAAAGGCCAACGATCAGCCTCGATGCGGATGGCCTGAGTGCCCATTGCCGGACCCCGATGCTGTATTGCGAAGCCCGGGGCGACAGCGAATGGCATTACCCGGTGACCGTGGAACACCAACTGCTGTGCCTCGCCGGCCAGTGGAAGATCCAGCGCAAGAAAGTCCTCCTGCTCAACCCTTCCCGCGCGTTTGAAAGCCTGCAGCTCATCATCTGATTTCCGAGACCCTTACCTGTGAACTCCTCCCACTCCGGTTTCGAAGAAACCCAAGGCACCCGCTCGTTCCCCAACATCGACCTGTTGTACGACTATGGGCAATTCCTGCGCCGTGCCACCCAGGCCATCGGTCACCTGCCGCCGGCGATCGCCGACAAGCACGTCGGTATCGTCGGCGCCGGCCTCAGCGGCCTGATCGCGGCCTATGAACTGCTGCGCGCCGGCGCCACCCGCATCACCCTGTTCGAAGCCTCGAAAGACCACCTTGGCGGGCGTTTCCTGACCCAGTGCTTCGACGAAACACAACCGCAGTTCATCGCCGAGATGGGCGCCATGCGCTTCCCGCCGAGCGAAGTCGGCCTGTTCCATTACCTGGACCGCTTCGGCATCGGCACCACCGAGGCCTTCCCCGACCCCGGCGTGGTCGACACCGAAATCCACTACCGTGGCGAAACCCACCACTGGCCGGCCGGGGAAAATCCACCGCCGATCTTCAACACCGTGCACCGGGGCTGGAATGCCTTCCTCAAAGAAGGCGTGCGCCTGGACGACGGCACCTTCCTGGCGCCGCCGCTGCTGCTCACCGACCTGCTGGAAAAACAGCAATACGCCGAGGTGCAGCCGGAGTGGCAACGCTACCTGGACTGCTTTGGCGACCACTCCTTCTACTCGGCCATGGTGCAGATCTTCACCTCGAAAAACCCGCCGGGCGGCAAGCGCTGGCGCAAGCCGGAAGACTTCCACCTATTCGGTTCCCTGGGCATCGGCTCGGGTGGGTTCCAGTCGGTGTACCGGGCCTCGTTCACCGAGATCCTGCGGCTGGTGATCAACGCCTTCGAAGTCAACCAGCGGCTGGTGCCCAACGGCATTTCCACCCTCTGGGAGCGAATCGCCGACGAGGAATTCCACGGCATCGCCCTGCGCGACCGGATCTGCCGCACGCGCATCGAATCCATCAGCAAGGGCGCCGACGGGCAGATCCTGCTGCAAGGCTGCAACGGTGAAACCTATGGCTGCGACCGGGTGATCACCACCGCCACCACCCGCGCCCTGCAAGTGAACATGCGCCTCACCCAGGCCGAGCAGTTCGTCAATCGCGACGTGGCCCGGGCGATCAACGAAACTCATATGGTCGGCTCGTCCAAGCTGTTCATCCTGACCCGCGACAAATTCTGGCTCAAACATGGCCTGGCGCAGAACATCCAGACCGACACCCTGGTCAAGGGCGTCTACTGCCTGGACTACGCCCCGCAAGACCCGGACTCCTGGGGCGTGGTACTGATCAGTTACACCTGGGAAGACGACTCGCACAAAATGGTTTCGATGACCGACAAGGTCCAGCGCTGCAAGCGCCTGGTGGACGAACTGGCGATGAGCGCGCCGCAGTTCGCTAGCCACCTGGTGCCGCTGGACGGCGACTACCAGCGTTACGTACTGGAATACGACTGGCTCACCGACAAGCAGGCCCTGGGCGCCTTCAAGCTGAACTTCCCCGGCGACGACCTGTACTCCCAGCGCCTGTTCTATCAATTCAAGACCGCCCTCGACCCGCAGCAGGACACCGGCCTGTACCTGGCCGGCTGCGGCAGCTCGTTTACCGGCGGCTGGGCCGAAGGCGCGGTACAGACCGCCCTGAACGGTGCCTGCGCGGTGATCGCCAGCCTCGGCGGCGAACTGCTGGAAGGCAACCCGCTGTTCGATCTGCAATCGCACTTCCGCTATTGCTGAGCCCAGGCCCCTACCGACTTTCGTTGAGACTTTTTCATGTACAGCCAGCTTTCGATCGAAGCGCTCGTTGACGGGTTTCGCCAGGGCAGCCTCTGCCTGGATTCCTGGCACCGCGCGCTGCTCGAGCAATACGCCGACGCCGGGCACCTGAACAGCTTCATCAGCTTCGCCGCGCAGGCGTTCAGCGGCGACACCGGCACGCCAGAGCAGCGCCAGGCGCCGCTCTACGGCATCCCGGTTTCGTTCAAGGACAACATCAATGTCAGTGGCCTGGCGACCACCGCCGGCACCCCCGGCCTGGCCGACTACCACCCGGCCGCGGACGCCGGCATCGTCCAGCGCTTCAGGGCGCTGGGCGCGCGGGTCGCCGGCAAGAACAACATGCACGAGCTGTCGTTCGGCGTGACCTCGGCCAACCTGAGCTACGGCGCAGTGGTCAACCCGCGCCACCTGCAACACAGCGCCGGTGGCAGCAGCGGTGGTTGTGCCGCGGCCGTGGCCGCCGGCCTGGTGCCCTGCGCGGTGGGCACCGACACCGGCGGCTCGGTACGGATTCCCGCGGCCTTCTGCGGCGTGGTGGGTTTCCGCCCGAGCACCGGGGTCTACCCTGGCGACGGCATCGTCCCGGTGTCCCAGACCAAGGACTCACCGGGCCTGCTGACCCGCAGCCTGGAAGACGCGCTGTTCGTGCATCGGCATCTGACCGGCACTTCCTTCGCCGCGCCGACCGAGCCCAAGCGCCTGCGCATCGGCATTCCCCAGCAGTTCTTCTGGTCCGAGCTGGAGACCAAGGTGCACAGCGATTGCCGCGCGGCGATCGATAGCCTGGCCGATCAGGGCGTGGAAATGGTGCCGGTGGACGACCGCCTGATCGGCGAGATCAACGAAAGCATCCAGTTCCCGCTGCCGATCTTCGAGTTCTTCATCGACTTCCCGCGCTTCCTGCTGAAGGCCGGCTGTGGCGAGCGGTTCCTCGAGATCCTGGCGCAGATCCGCGACCCGCAGATCAAGAAGACCCTGATGGCGCAGTTGGAGAGCCCGGCCATTTCCTACGAGGACTACGTGCAGGCCTTGATGAGCAAGATCCGCCTGGATCGCGAATACGCCGGGCTGTTCCAGCAGCACCGGCTGGACCTGATCGCCTACCCGACCGTCAGCTGCACCGCGCCGCTGCTGAGCGACAGCGGCGCCCAGGAGCATTTCGAGCGTTTCGTGCGCAACACCGACCCGGCCAGCAACCTGGCGGCGCCGAGTGTCAGCGTGCCGGTGGCCGAGCCGGGCAGCCTGCCGGTCGGGCTGTCGTTCGACGCCTTGCCCGGGCAGGACCACCAGTTGCTACAGATGGCGCAGCAACTGAGCCGCCTGCTGGCTCTGCGCTGATTTGTCGCCCGGGTGCGCGGGAGCCGGCCTGCCGGTTTTCCGCACACCCGAGGCGCACCCTCGCTACCTCCAATAACAATTTCATTGCAGGCCTTGCCATGCGCGGTACGTCCATCGCTTCATCCCCTTCAACCTCCCACTGCACAGTCGCCGAACGCCGGCCTTCGGTCATCGGCGGCGCCATGATCATCGGCGGCACCATTGTCGGAGCGGGCATGTTCTCGCTGCCGGTGATGATGTCGGGGCTGTGGTTCCAAGGTTCCCTCGCGGTGCTGGCGCTGTCGTGGTTCTGCACCCTGCACTCGGGGCTGATGATCCTCGAAGCCAACCTCAACTACCGGCCGGGGGCGAGTTTCTCGACCATCACCCGCGACCTGATCGGCCGGCGCTGGAGCCTGTTCAACGGCGCCACCCTGGTGTTCGTCCTGTACATCCTGACCTATGCCTATATCTCGGCCAGCGGCTCGGTGATCCGTCACACCGCCCACAACCTGGGCCTGGAGATTTCCTCGCGCAACGGCGGCCTGCTGTTCGCCCTGGCGGTGGCCCTGGTGGTCTGGCTCAGCACCGCGGCGGTCAGCCGCATCACCACCCTGGTGTTCGGCGCCAAGATCCTCGCCTTCTTCCTGACCTTCGGTGGCCTGCTCGGCCATGTGCAGCCACAGGTTTTGCTCGATCGCGGCAACCCGCAACCGGACTACCTGCCCTATCTGTTCATGACCCTGCCGTTCTGCCTGACCTCCTTCGGCTTTCACGGCAACGTGCCGAGCCTGATGAAGCACTACGGCAAGGACCCGCAGCGCATCCGCAACTGCCTGCTGATCGGCACCCTGATCGCCCTGGTCCTGTACACGGTGTGGATGCTCTGCACCATGGGCACCCTGCCCCGCGAGCAGTTCAAGGACATCGCCCGCCAGGGCGGCACCATCGATGTGCTGATCAGCGCCCTGGGCAGCATGCTCGACAGCGCCCGGGTCGACCTGCTGCTGACCCTGTTCTCCAACTTTGCCGTGGCCTGTTCGTTCCTCGGCGTCACCCTGGGGTTGTTCGACTATATCGCCGACTCCCTGGGCTTCGACGACAGCCCCCGGGGCCGCCTGAAAAGTGCGCTGGCCACCTTCGCCCCGCCGATCGGCTGCGCGCTGATCTGGCCGGAAGGCTTCATCCTTGCCATTGGTTTTGCCGGCCTGGCGGCGACCGTCTGGGCGGTGATCACCCCGGCCCTGCTCGCCCACGCCTCGCGCAAACGCTTCGCCAACCCGCTGTACCGGGTCTGGGGCGGCACGCCGATGATCGTCCTGGTGCTGCTGTTCGGCCTGGCCAACGCCCTGGCCCACCTGCTGTTCAGCTTCGACCTGCTGCCGGTCTGGCGTTAGTCGGGAGACGGGCAAAAAAAAAGCCCCGCCGAAGCGGGGCTGAAACGAAAGGAGCTTTAACGGATGAGAAAGAGCTCTTTACAGCATCAAACCAACCTTAGAACACGTACTGCACACGAGCGACCAGGGCATCACCGCTGTCGTCGCCAACGTTGTTGGTGACGTTGTCGGTGCTGACCTTGATGTAGTTGGCGGAAATCTTGACCGCCTCGTTGGCATACCAGTTGACACCGATGGTGTTCAGGCTGGCCTTGGCGTCGCCGACCTCACGGGTCGAGGTGCTGCTCACGACGTTCTCATCGTCGACCTTGATGTTGTCGTAGCGATAGAACACTTCCCAGGCACCGTACTGCTTGTTCTCAGGTTTGATCGAGTCGAACTTGGCACCGTCGAGCTTGTAGGAACGGGACTCGCCGGTCAGGGTGTAGGCCAGCTGGCCGTAGTAACCCGTGGCTTTCACGTCCTGGTAAGCGTTGCTGTCAGCCTTCATTTTGCGCTTGAGGTATTCAGCCTGGACCGAGAACGGGCCGGTAGCGAAGGCGAATTCGCCGCCGAACACGGTATCGGTGTCGTAGGCGCCGACCGCAGTGATGTTCGGGGTGGAAGAGTTCGCTGGGGTCAGGCCGATGCCGCCGCCGAAGGTGGCACGGTTACCGTTGGCGCCAGCGTCGTTACCGCCGTTGGTGGCAACGCCACGAACGCCCAGACGTGGGCGAATACGCGAATCGAAAGCGGTGTCGTTCAGGTCGCGGCTGGCGAAGTCCAGACCGAAGTGCAGCACGTTGCCGGTTTCATGCATCGGAGCGAATACGGCACGGGCGTTGAATTGCTTGACGCTGTCGCCGTCGCTGTCGTTCAGGTCCTTGGCCGACACGCTGGTGGACAGGTAAGCCATATCCGCCACGACCGAACCAACCTGCAGGCCCATGCCGTTTTCGTGGGTGTTGACCCAGTCAGCCAGTTCGTAGGCCGAGTTACGCTCCATGGCAGTAACCCACTTGGAGCTGGTGGCTTTCTCCAGACCGAAGTCCGGGTCGAAACGGCCAACACGGATGGTCACAGGCTTGAAGCCGACATAGGAGATCGACGCTTCGTCGAAGTAGCCGTCATCGGAAGAACCGGAGTTGTGCGAGAAGTCGTAGTTGAGCTGGTATTTCCAGTCCTTGTAGGCGGTGCCGCCCAGTTCCAGGAAAGCGCGACGGAAATAGGCGCCATCACCAGAATTACCATTCTTGGTGTAGTAATCATCGAAACGACCGTAATCGGCCTGCAGACGACCACCCAGCTTGAAGCTGAAAGCGGAGTCGGTAGTGGCAACCTCAAGGCCGCCCTTGGTCTTGACTACGATATCGGCGCCATCGGTGGTGACGGTGCCAGCGAAAGCCTGGGCGGTAACTGCCAGGGCCAGGGCGCTGGCGGCAAAACCGGCGAAGTGCTTACGGATCATCGAAGATTTCCCCTAATTGGTGGTCTGTAGCGCTGGAAAAAACACGCGAGTCAGGCCCGCTTGTGTTGGGAGGGAATCTTGGCGGCGGGTTATTTCAGGGGAGTTGCCGATAGATAAAGATTTGATGACAGCGGAACTTTTTTACTTCCAAACGAAATAAGGCAAAAAGCCTGTACTAGAGCGGTCGGCGGGGTATTTGGGGGGAAACGAAACCCTGTAGCCGCTAGCGAAGCCTGCGATCGGCCGAACGGCCGCAGCGACTTCAAGATCGCTGAAGGCCTTCGGCCTTATCGCAGCCCGCGGCAGCGGCTACAGGAGCTCGTAGACCTTGCAGGCGTTGGTGTAGCCGCTGGCGAAGCCTGCGATCGAGCGCGAAGCGGTCGCGCTCTTGAGGACCTTGAAGCTTCAGCGGTTACGGGAGGATTGTCGGGTGAAATCAGGCGTTGCGCTTGCGCTCGGCGGCCAGGCGTTCGGCCAGCGCATCGATGTCGGCGATGGGCGCTTGCGGCATCTTGCGCAAGGTGGCCTGCATCAGGCGCATCTGCCGCAGGAACCGCCGGCAATTGGGGCAGAACAACAGGTGATGGCGCTGGATCAGGCGCTGGCGAAAGCTCAGCTGACCATCGAGATAGTCGCTGGAACGTGCCACTTGTTCCTTGCAGGTCAGCATTGGCCGGTCTCCTCGAAGTGCTCCACCGTGGCAAAAATCTTCAGCCGCGCCCGGTGCAGCAGCACCCGGACATTGGAGAGGGAAATGTCCAGAAGATTACAGATCTCCTCCAACTCCAGGCCCTGGCGCTCGCGCAGGGTCAACACGCTGCCTTGCAGTTCCGACAGGCTCAGCAAAGTGTGCTCCAGGCATTCGCGCAGTTCGGCCTCGGTAAGCAGGGCTTCCGGGGTATCGGCGTGCCAGGCGAACGGCGCCACCAGCCAGTGCCCGTCAGAGGAAGAAAAACGCTCGTCGCCGATGGTGCCGTGGGGTGCCGGCAAGTCATCCAGCAGGACTTCGCGGCGGTTCTGTTTGTAGCGGCTTTTCGCCGAGTTGGCGGTGATGGTCAACAGCCAGGTCTTGAGGCTGGAACGCCCCTGGAAACCAGCCAGGTTGCGCACCACCGACAGCCAGGCATCCTGCACCACTTCGTCGGCGTGGCGCTGGCCGACAATGGCGTAGGCCACGGCGCGCATGGCGCTCTGGTAGGTGCCGACCAGTTCCTTGTAGGCCTTTTGCTCGCCGGCCAACAGGCGTTCAAGCAGTTGCGTGTCGTCAGCTGCGGACATTCATGCCTCGTAATCGGAATCCAGGATCGCAACCGCTGAAGCAGCGGCTGCGATCCATAAGACTGTCAACGCTTGCGCAGAAGCACACTGCCAATCGAATAACCGGCGCCGAACGAGCTGAGCACCGCCAGCGAGCCGCTGCTCAGGTCATCCTGGTTCTTGTGGAACGCGATCACCGAACCGGCCGAACTGGTGTTGGCGTAGGTGTCGAGAATCACCGGTGCTTCCTCTTCGGTGGCCTCGCGGCCCAGCAGCTTCTTGACGATCAGGTGGTTCATGCTGAGGTTGGCCTGGTGCAGCCAGAAACGCTTCACGTCGCTGACGTTCAGCTGGTTTTCCTGCAGGTGCTCGGCGATCAGTTCCGCCACCATCGGGCAGACGTCGCGGAACACCTTGCGGCCTTCCTGCACGAAGAGTTTGTCCGGCGCGCCGATACCCTCTTCCGCGGCGCGGTTGAGGAAGCCGAAGTTGTTGCGGATGTTGTTGGAGAACTTGGTCAGCAGCTTGGTGCTGATGATGTCGAACTGGTACGGCGAAGTGGCCAGGTCAGCCCGTTCGATGATCACCGCGGTGGCCGCGTCGCCGAAGATGAAGTGGCTGTCGCGGTCACGGAAGTTCAGGTGGCCGGTGCAGACTTCCGGGTTGACCATCAGGATCGCCCGGGCCTGGCCCAGTTGCACGCTGTTGCAGGCCGCCTGGATGCCGAAGGTGGCCGAGGAGCAGGCCACGTTCATGTCGAAACCGAAACCTTCGATACCCAGGGCTTCCTGGACTTCGATGGCGATGGCCGGGTAGGCGCGCTGCAGGTTGGAGCAGGCGACGATCACCCCGTCGATGTCCGCGGCGGTCTTGCCGGCGCGTTGCAGGGCCTGTTCGGCGGCGCCGATGGCCATCTGGCAGAGCACCGACCATTCGTCGTTGGAACGCTCGGGCAGGCGCGGGGCCATGCGCTGCGGATCGAGGATGCCGTCCTTGTCCATGACAAAGCGGCTTTTGATGCCGGAGGCCTTCTCGATGAAGGCCGCGCTGGATTCGGTCAGGGCCTGAACGTCGCCGCGCTCGATCGCTTGCGCGTTATCGGCGTTGAATTGATGCACGTAGGTGTTGAAAGACTCCACCAGCTCTTCGTTGGAGATGCTGTTGGCCGGGGTGTACAGGCCAGTGCCGCTGATGACGACGTTATGCACGGTCGTTCCTCTATTCTGTTCAGGCAGAAGGTATTGGCACCGTCGTACCAAACCGTAAATGGTCTATCCCGACTGGCGGAATAGGACCTGACATCGCTTTATTCCGCTTTGCCCGGGCGGCGAACGCTCAAAACCGCGGGGCCGGCATTTATAACGGCGAAGTTTGCCATAAACGCCGGCGTTTAGCCCCATCGGCAAGCGTAATCGCCGTAACGTCGCCGATCCCTGTAGCCGCTGCCGCAGGCTGCGATCGACCTCGAAGAGGGTGTGCCCTTGAGATCGCGGGAAGGTCCTGCGGGCCTTATCGCAGTCGGCGGCAGCGGCTACAGATCGCGTCAGGCTTCCACCTGGCTCCACTGCTTGTTCAGGCGCTTGTCGGAAATCGGCGCCTTGGTGCCCAATTGCTGGGCGAACAGCGAGACCCGGTATTCCTCCAGCCACCAGCGATACAGCTCCAGTTGCGGGTCGCGCTTGCCTTCCTGGGCATGTTTGCTCGCCCGCGCCTGGTACTGGTTCCACAGGCCGGCCAGTTCGGTGCTCCAGACCCGGTCCTTCTGCACCTGGCTGCCGAGCTTCTCAAAGCGCAGCTCCACGGCCTTGAGGTAACGCGGCAGTTCCTTGAGCCACTGCGCCGGGGTCTCGCGGACAAACCCCGGGTACACCAGATGGCCGAGCTGCGACTTGATGTCGTTCAGCGCCACCGCCTGGGCCAGGTCGATCTTGCCCTTGAAGCGCTTTTGCAGGCCATGCCAGAGCTTGAGGATCTCCAGGGTCAGGCGCGCCAGGCGCTCGGCGTGCTCGGTCCAGCTGCCGCGCTTGCGCTCGGCCAGCGAGGCCAGGCCGGCGCCATCGCGCGGCAGGCTGTCCTCGCCTTCCAGCACGCAGCTGTCGAGGCTGGCCAGCAGGATGTCTTCCACTAGGGCATCGACGCGCCCCAGCTCGCGATACAGCAGGCCCAGCTCGGTCAGCCCCGGCAGCTTGTTGCGCAGGAACTTGGCCGGCTCGGCCAGCTGTTGCAGCAGCAGGCGCTGCAAGGCGCGGCGATGCTGGAACTCGGCTTCGGCCGGAGTGGAGAAACGCCCCTCCTTGACCGTGCCACCCTCTTCCACCAGCGCCGGATACACCGTCATCGACAGCCCGGCGATCTTCTGCTGGGTTTTCTCCGCCACCGCGGCGAATACCTTGGCTTCCACCGGCTGCTGGCTTTTCGCGGTTTGCGGCACGGCCAGGGCGGCCTGGCTGGCCTCGGCGAAACGCGCGGTCAGCTCGGCCAGGTCGCGGCCTTCGCCGAGGAACTTGCCCTGGGCATCGACGATTTCCAGGTTCATCCGCAGGTGGCTTTCCACCTGTTGCGCCGACTCGGCCCAGGCCTCGTCGCTGACCCGCGCCCCGGTCATGCGCAGCAGTTCGCGGCCTAGGGCCTGGGACAACGAGCCCTGGGCGAAGTCGATACGCGCCAGGGCCGCCTTGACGAAGTCCGGCACCGGTACGAAATTCTTGCGCAGCGCCTTGGGCAGGTTGCGCACCAGGGCGATGCACTTGGCTTCCACCAGCCCCGGCACCAGCCATTCCAGGCGCTCGGCGGGCAAGGCCGGCAGCAGCGGCGCCGGCACCCGCAGGGTCACGCCGTCCCGTGGATGGTTGGGCTCGAAGTGGTAACTCAGGGCCAATTCCAGATCGCCGATCTGCAAAGTATCCGGGTACTGCATGGCGGTGACTTCGCTGGCTTCGCGGGCCAGCACGTCCTCCTCGCGCATGATCAGCAACTGTGGGTCTTTCTGGCTGTGCACCCGGTACCAGCTGTCGAAGGTCGCGGTCTGGTGGATCTCCGCCGGCAGGCGCGCGTCGTAGAAGGCAAACAGGGTTTCCTCATCGGCGAGGATGTCGCGGCGCCGAGCCTTGGCTTCCAGTTCGTCGAGCTGCTCGAGCAGCCGCGTGTTGGCGCTCAGGCACTTGGCTTTCGACTGGATCTCGCCACGCACCAGGCCCTCGCGGATAAACAGCTCGCGCGACACCAGCGGGTCCACCGGGCCGTAATGCACCGGGCGGCGACCGACCACGATCAGGCCGAACAAGGTGATCTGCTCGTAGGCCACCACCTGCCCGCGCTTCTTCTCCCAATGGGGTTCGAAGTGGTTCTTCTTGATCAAGTGCCCAGCCAACGGCTCGATCCAGTCGGCGTCGATCTTCGCCACCATGCGCGCGTAGAGCTTGGTGGTTTCCACCAGTTCGGCGGTCATCAGCCATTGCGGGCGCTTCTTGCCGATCCCCGACGACGGGTGAATCCAGAAGCGCCGCTGGCGGGCGCCGAGGTAATCGCCTTCCTCGGTCTTCTGGCCGATCTGGCTCAGCAGGCCGACCAGCACCGCCTTGTGCAGCTTCGGGTAATCGGCCGGCTCCTTGTTCAGGCTCAATTGCAGGTCGCGGCAGATCAGGCTCAGTTGGCGATGGGAGTCGCGCCACTCGCGCAGGCGCAAGTAGTTGAGGAAATTCTTGCGGCACCAGTTACGCAACGGGCTGGCGGTCAGCGCCTGGCGCTGCTCTTCGAAGCCGCGCCACAGATTGACCAGCCCGGCGAAATCCGAGTCGGCGTCCTTCCACTGCGCGTGGGCCTGGTCGGCCGCCTGCTGGCGCTCCGGCGGCCGCTCGCGCGGGTCCTGGATCGACATGGCACTGGCGACGATCAGCACTTCCTGCAGGCTGCCCAGCTTCGCCGCTTCCAGCAGCATGCGGCCCATGCGCGGGTCCACCGGCAGCCGTGCCAACTGGCGGCCCAGTGGCGTCAGCTGGCTGTTGCGGTCCACCGCCGAGAGTTCTTGCAACAGGTTGAAACCGTCGCTGATGGCCTTGCCATCCGGCGGTTCGATAAAGGGGAACGCGGTGATTTCACCAAGGCGCAGATGGAGCATCTGCAGGATCACCGCCGCCAGGTTGGTGCGCAGGATTTCCGGGTCGGTGAATTCCGGACGGCCGTTGAAATCCTCTTCACTGTACAGGCGCACGCAGATGCCCGGCTCGACCCGGCCGCAGCGGCCTTTGCGCTGGTTGGCGCTGGCCTGGGAAATCGCCTCGATAGGCAGGCGCTGGACCTTGGCCCGGTAGCTGTAGCGGCTGATGCGCGCGGTGCCGCTGTCGATCACGTAGCGGATGCCCGGCACGGTCAGCGAGGTCTCGGCGACGTTGGTCGCCAGCACTACCCTGCGACCCGGGTGCGACTGGAAAATCCGCTGCTGCTCGGCCGGCGACAGGCGCGCGTACAGCGGCAGGATCTCGGTGTGCTTGAGCTGGGCCTTGCGCAGCATTTCGGCGGCGTCGCGAATCTCCCGCTCGCCCGGCAGGAACACCAGCACGTCACCCGGGCTGCGGCGTTCGCTGCGCTCATGGGCGGCGATTTCATCGAGGGTGGCGAGGATCGCCTGGTCCACCGTCAGGTCGTCCTCGACCCGGTTGCCCTCTTCGTCCTGCTCCAGGGTCAGCGGGCGGTACCAGGTTTCCACCGGGAAGGTGCGGCCGGAGACCTCGACGATCGGCGCGTCGTCGAAGTGCTTGGAGAAGCGCTCCAGGTCGATGGTCGCCGAGGTGATGATGACCTTGAGGTCCGGACGCCGTGGCAGCAGGGTCTTCAGGTAGCCCAGCAGGAAGTCGATGTTCAGGCTGCGTTCGTGGGCTTCGTCGACGATGATCGTGTCGTAGCGTTCCAGGTAGCGGTCGTTCTGGGTTTCCGCCAGCAGGATGCCGTCGGTCATCAGCTTGATCAGGGTGTTGGAATCGCTCTGGTCTTCGAAGCGCACCTGGTAACCCACCAGGGCACCCAGCGGCGTCGCCAGCTCTTCGGCGACCCGGCTGGCGACGCTACGCGCGGCGATCCGCCGGGGCTGGGTGTGACCGATCAGGCCGTGCTGGCCGCGACCGATTTCCAGGCAGATCTTCGGCAACTGGGTGGTTTTGCCCGAGCCGGTTTCGCCAGCGATGATCAGCACCTGGTGCTTTTGCAGCGCCGCCTTGATCTCGTCGCGCTTGGCGGCGATCGGCAGGCTGTCGTCGTAGCGAATCGACGGCACGCTGGCGCGCCGCGTCAGCACCTGGGCGCAGGACGCCTGCATGCGCTCGACCCACTGCGCAAGCTTGGCCTCGTCGGGCTTCTTGCGCAGCTCAAGCAGCTGCCGACGCAACCGGTGGCGGTCGGCAAGCATGGCGTGGTCGAGGTTTTTCAGCAGTTGGTCGATTGCAGGCGATTCGGAAGTCATAGGAAAGCAGCGGCAAGCTTCAAGCGAAAAGCCGCAAGATTAACGCAGCTTTACGCTTTTAGCTTGCAGCTTGTAACTTGCCGCTGCCCCTTCTATTCGTTATCCCGGTCCTTGCGCCGGTATGGGAACACATCGATCACCTTGCCGGCGCGAATGGCCTCCTGCAGGCCTTTCCAGTAATCGGCGTTGTACAACTCGCCGTGCAACTGGTCGAACAGCTTGCGCTGCCCGGCGTCGGCGAACAGGAACGGCGGGAACTCCTCGGGGAACACGTCCAGCGGGCCGATGGAATACCAGGGCTCGGAGGCCATTTCGTCCTCCGGGGTTCGCGGCGCCGGGATGTGGCGGAAGTTGGCTTCGGTGAGGAAGCAGATCTCGTCGTAGTCGTAGAACACCACCCGGCCATGGCGGGTGACGCCGAAGTTCTTCAGCAGCATGTCGCCGGGAAAGATGTTGGCCGCGGCCAGTTGCTTGATCGCCAGGCCGTAGTCCTCCAGCGCCTCGCGCACCTGGGCCGGGTTGGCGTGGTCCAGGTAAAGGTTGAGCGGGGTCATGCGCCGCTCGGTCCAGCAGTGGCGGATCAGCACCGTATCGCCCTCCACCGACACCGTGGACGGCGCGACTTCCAACAGTTCCTCCAGGCACGCGGGGTCGAACTTGCCCAGGGGAAAGCGGAAATCGGCGAACTCCTGGGTATCGGCCATGCGCCCGACCCGGTCGACGCTTTTCACCAGGCGGTACTTCTCGATCACCGTGGCACGGTCGACGTTTTTCGACGGCGAGAAGCGGTCCTTGATGATCTTGAACACGGTGTTGAAGCCCGGCAGGGTGAACACGCTCATGACCATGCCGCGCACGCCCGGGGCCATGATGAACTGGTCGTCGGTGTTGGCCAGGTGGTTGATCAGCGCCCGGTAGAACTCGGACTTGCCGTGCTTGTAGAAACCGATGGAGGTGTACAGCTCGGCGATGTGCTTGCCCGGCAGGATGCGCTTGAGGAAACCGATGAACTCCGCCGGCACCGGCACGTCGACCATGAAATAGGAGCGGGTGAAGGAAAAGATGATCGACACATCGGCTTCGTCGGTGATCAGCGCGTCGATCTGGATCCCCCGCCCTTCGCGGTGCAGCAGTGGAATCACCAGCGGCCACTGCTCGTCGTGGGTGTAGATGCGGCCCACCAGGTAGGCGCCCTTGTTGCGGTACAGCACCGAGGAAAACAACTCCACCGCCAGTTCCGGGTCCTTGCACACCCAGTCCGGCAGGTTCTCCCGCAGTTGCGACTCCAGGCGCCGCAGGTCGCCGGGCAGGTCGGCGTAGGCCTCGCTGAAGCTGTAGTCGACGAAGATCTGTTCGAGCATCGTCGACAGATGACCTTGCGGCCGGTAGGTGCGGGTCTGCGCGGCCCGGGCGCGGCGCAGGCTCGGCCGCGTGGTGTGGATGAACATGCAGCCGTCGCTGATCAGGTCATGGCTGAACAGGCCGCAGAAGGCCGAGTTGTACCAGGTCTCGGACAGCTCATCGTCGAAGCGCAGGTCGATCAGGCTGATATAGGCGCTTTTCACCAGCGGCCACTGATTGACGTCGAGCAGGGTCTCCAGGTCGAAGGTCGTACGCAGCCGCTGCACGGTCTCGCTGACCTTTTCCTCGTACAGGTTGATCCGTGCCGCCGAGGCGGTCTGCGCCTCCTGCCACTGCGCCTGTTCGAAGCGCGCCCGGGCACCGTCGGTGATCTGGCGAAAGTGCTCGCGGTAATCGTCGAAGCCATCGAGGATCGTTCGAGCGATATCGGCGGCGGGCCATTTCTGCGGCATGGTGAGACCTCTGCGGGAATTCGGAAAGGCCTGAGCTTAGCCAGTGAACCGGGTGCAGGAGAAGTGCAATTTTTCCGTAGAGAGAAGGATCCCACCAATTCGACCGCAAGATAGCGATTGCCCGCGTCCCGACTCTCGGCAACACTCTCGCCCTGCTGAAAAAAGGGCCGTTGAACGGCCTATTAAAGGAGTTGCGCCGTGAGACTTGTCGATACCCTGCGTTTGTTGTCCCTGGCCGCGATCTGGGGCGCGAGTTTTCTGTTCATGCGCATCATCGCTCCAGTGATCGGCAGCATTCCCACGGCATTCTTTCGTGTCTCCATCGCCGCCACCGGCCTGCTGGTGATCCTCGCGCTGATGCGCATCAGCTGGAACTTCCAGGGCAAGTTCAAGACCGTGCTGCTGCTCGGCGTAATCAACTCCGGCATCCCCGCCACCATGTACTCGGTGGCGGCCCTGGTGCTGCCGGCCGGTTATTCGGCGATCTTCAATGCCACCACGCCGTTGATGGGCGTACTGATCGGCGGGTTGTTCTTCCATGAAAAACTGACCCCGCCAAAAATCGCCGGGGTCAGCCTGGGCCTGTTCGGCGTGGGCATCCTGACCCGCGCCGGCCCCATGGCATTCGACCTGGAACTGCTGCTGGGCGCGCTGGCCTGCCTGCTCGCCACCACCTGCTACGGCTTCGCCGGCTTCCTCGCGCGACGCTGGCTGGACCAGGCCGGCGGCCTCGACAGTCGCCTCTCGGCCCTGGGCAGCATGCTCGGCGCCAGCCTGTTCCTGCTGCCGGTCTTCGCCTACAGCGCCATCAGCCAGCCGCCCGCCAGCTGGGGCGGCTGGAGCGTCTGGCTGTCGTTGCTGGGCCTGGGCCTGGCCTGCACCGCCTTTGCCTACATCCTGTATTTCCGCCTGCTGAGTTCGATCGGCCCGGTCAAGTCCATGACCGTGACCTTCATGATCCCGCCGTTCGGGGTGCTGTGGGGCGCGTTGCTGCTGGACGAGCCGCTGTCCATGGCTCACCTGTATGGCGGCGTGCTGATCGCCGCGGCCTTGTGGCTGGTCCTCAAGCCAGGGGCCCGGGTCGCCTCGCCCCGGGAACTGGCAGATCGCTGATCGCGTCGATTCTCCGACATTGCGAGCGGTCCTGAAACATGGGCGCGCTCGCCACTTGCATGACAGTCTCGATCAGGCTTGAGCGGAATCGAACTGCATATCGGACACCGTAACTTCCGCCCTTCGGCAAAAGAACTTAAAACAATAAAAATCATCGCCTTCTAAAAACAAATACTGCTCTCTCAATAAAAACATCCCCTCAAGCAAAAAAAATCATTACCCCGCCGTCTTTATTTTCTACCCCCTTCTTTCACCCCTCGTCCAAACCCCATAAAACTTGAACACAATTCGCAAAATAAGCCCGCGCCAGACAGTTCCACTGATAACAACAACGAACTAACCACAATCAACAAAGATTATTCTCGATCACCATAAAGATATTTCTGAAAAGTTTAAAAAAAGTTCCCAACCTCTCTCCCCACGTATATTCCTGCCTTCTTCTTTATTAAGTTACCGGCCCGTTCACAACTTCCCCGGACAACTTGATCAGTTATTCAACGCTTATGAACAGATCACTCAGGCCGCACTGTTACAGCACCGGTCCTATTGCACTTCATAGCCAGAAAACTCCTCTCCCGGCCAAGAGGCGCTTCGCGCTTCCGTGCAGCCATCGAACGCTTTCAACCCCCGGCGCGCGCCGCTGACCCATAGCGCACTCAACGCCATTTCCATCCCTCCGACCACACAGGCACCGCCTTGGAAAAGAAAACCATGACACCCCACAGCTTCAGACCCTCCAGCACCGCGCTCGCCGTCGCACTGGCGTTGAGCTCCTTCGCCCCGGCCGTATTCGCCACGACGAACTGGACCGGAGACGCCCATCACATTGTCTATGACGAAGACGGCAATCCCCATCGGGTCGACGACAGCAACGCCTGGGAAAACAGTGGCAACTGGAGCAACGGCGCTCCCGCCAGCAATGAGGCGGTCAACATCGACCGGCCGCTCGCCGGGCGCAATAACCAGGTCGCGCAACTGGACAGCGCACGAACGGTCGGCAGCCTGAACGTCGGCACCGCCAACAATGGCCTGGGCCAGTTGAATGTCGGCGCCAACGGCAAACTGAACATCGGTGACAGCTTCACCCTGGGCACCGTCCAAGGCGCCACGGGCAAGGCCACCTTCAACAACGGCGCGACAGTGAACACCGGCGGTGACCTGATCGTCGGCAAAGGCGGATCGGCCGACCTGACCCTCAAAGACGGCTCCAAGGCCCGCTCCCAGGGCGACACCCTGATCGGCGCAGACCGCGGTGCCTCCGGCACCCTTATCGTCGACAGCGGCTCGACGCTGACCAGCGACAAGCGGCTGGTAGTCGGCGGTGCCGGCAACGGCACCCTGCAAATCAAGAACGGCGGCCAGGTCACCAGCCAGGACAGCATCATCGCCGCCGACCTGGGCGCCAATGGCAGCGCCAGCCTCGATGGCGCCGGCAGCCTGTGGAAGACCCTCGGCGACATGATCGTCGGCCAGGCCGGCAACGGCTCGCTGTCGCTCACCAACGGCGCCAAGGTGCAGAACGGTGGCAGCACCGTCCTCGGTGCGCTCAGAGGCGGTAGCGGTACGGTCAGCGTCGACAACGGCACGCTGTCCACCGACAAGACCCTGATCGTCGGCGGCGCCGGCAACGGCACCCTACAAATCAAGAACGGCGGCCAGGTCACCAGCCAGGACAGCATCATCGCCGCCGACCTGGGTTCCAATGGCAGCGCCAGCCTCGATGGCGCCGACAGCTTGTGGAAGACCCTCGGCGATATGATCGTCGGCCAGGCGGGCAACGGCTCGCTGTCGCTCACCAACGGGGCCAAGGTGCAGAACGGTGGCAACACCGTCCTCGGCGCACTCAAGGGCGGCAGCGGTACGCTCAGCGTCGACAACAGCACACTGTCCACCGACAAGACGCTGATCGTCGGCGGCGCCGGCAACGGCACCCTGCAAATCAAGAACGGCGGCCAGGTCACCAGCCAGGACAGCATCATCGCCGCCGACCTGGGCTCCAATGGCAGCGTCAGCCTCGATGGCGCCAACAGCCTGTGGAAGACCCTGGGCGACATGATCGTCGGCCAGGCGGGCAACGGCTCGCTGCTGCTCACCAACGGGGCCAAGGTGCAGAACGGTGGCAACACCATCCTCGGCGCGCGCAAAGGCTCAAGCGGTACGCTCAGCGTCGACAACGGCACGCTGTCCACCGACAAGACGCTGCTGGTTGGCGGCGCCGGCAACGGTACCCTGGAGATCAAGAATGGCGGTCAGGTAAACAGCCAGGACGGCATCATCGGTGCCAACCAGGGCGCCAATGGCAGCGCCAGCATCGACGGCGCGGGCAGCCTCTGGGAAACCCTCGGCGACCTGACCGTGGGCCAGGGCGGTAACGCCAGCCTGGTGCTCGCCAACCAGGGCGTGGCCAAAGTCGGCAGCGGCATCCTGCGGATCGCCGCCGACGGCACCTCCAATGCCGCTCTTTATGTGGGAGCGACCAGCGACAAGGCCGCCGACGCCAAGGGCGCGGGCAAGCTGGAAGCCAAACGCGTGGTCTTCGGCCAGGGCCAGGGCCTGGTCCAGTTCAACCACAACGACCGTGACTACCAGTTCGATGCCGGCTTCGAAGGTCAGGGCCGCATCAATCACATCGCCGGGCAGACCGTGTTCAACGGTGACTCCAGCCGCTTCACCGGCCAGTTGAATGTCAAAGGCGGCGAACTGCTGCTGAACAACGTCATGGCCGGGCAAGTACAGGTCGACAAGAACGCCAGCCTGCACATCGGTGCCTTCAACGGCAGCCAAGGCGAAGTGCTCAGCGATATCGGCAACGATGGCAAGGTGGTGTTCGACCGTAACAACCAGTACCAATACGACCATGTCATCTACGGCAGCGGCTCGGTCGAGCAGCGCGGCACGGGGACCACCGTGCTCACCGGCGAAAACACCTACAAGGGCGGCACGCTGATCAGCAACGGCACCCTGCAACTGGGTGCCGGCGCGAACGGCGGCAACAGCGGCTCGATCCTTGGCGACGTGCAGATCGACGCGCCCGGCAGCCTGGTGTTCAACCGTGCCAACGGCTACACCTTCGGCGGCGCCCTCTCCGGCACCGGCACGCTCTATAAGCGCGGTGCCGGGCGCACCGAGCTGAGCGGCGACAGTTCCGCCTTCCACGGCCGCAGCCTCGTCGAATCGGGCATCCTCGCCGTCAACGGCAAGCTCGGCGGCTCGACCGACGTGTATGACGGCGCAACCCTGGCCGGCAACGGCCAGGTCGGCAACGTCACCCTGCACAAAGGCGCGACCATCGCCCCCGGCAACTCCATCGGCACCCTGACCCTGGCCGGCGATCTCGACCAGCACAGCGGTTCGACCTTCCACGCCGAACTGCTGAGCACCGGGGCCAACGACCGGCTGTTGGTGAACGGCGCGGCGCGGCTCGAGGACGGCAGCATCATCAAGGCGAACAAACTCGACAGCAAACGCTACGAGCTGGACCGTCGCTACCTGGTGCTGGCGACCGAGAAAGGCCTGAGCGGGCGCTACAAGCTGACGGGCGATACCTGGGTCTCGACCTTCTATGACCTGGTGGACAACTACGACAGCCACAACGCCTACCTGGATGTGCAACAGACGCGCCTGTTCCAGGAAGCCGCCTTCACCCGCAACCAGCGGGCCACGGCCACTGCGGCACAAAGCCTGAAAGGCGCGGCCGTGCCGGCGCTGACGCCACCGGTGCACAACAAGCTGTTCGAGGCCATCGCCTATCTGCCCGATGACCACCAGGCACGGGATGCCTTCGATCAACTGTCCGGCGAGTTCCACAACTCCACCCGTTCGGCGCTGGTCCAGGACAGCCGCCTGGTTCGCGACGCGGCGAACACCCGCCTGCGCTCGGCGAGCGCCGCCCAGGCCCGTGACACCGCGAGCGACACTCACTCCGGCCTGACCCCGTGGATCACCACGCTGGGCAACTGGGGCGAAGTCAAGGGCGACAGCAATACCGCCAACCTGCGCAGTGACACCAAGGGCTTGCTCACCGGGGTCGATACCGCGGTCGGCGACCGCGGCCACGTCGGCGTGCTGACCGGCTACAGCCGCACCGAACTGAAGAGCTCGTCACGCGACTCCTCGAGCGACAACGACAACATCCACCTGGGTGTCTATGGCGGAACACAGGTCAGCGGCTTCGACCTGCGCGGCGGCATGGCGTACACCTGGAGCCGGATCGACGCCAAGCGTTCGGTGAACTTCGCCGGCTACAGCGACCACCTGAAGTCCAAGCATGACGCCAACACCCTGCAAGCCTTCGGCGAACTGGGCCGGCGCTTCGACCTCAGCCCTTCGGTACAGCTGGAACCCTTCGCCAACCTGGCCTATGTGCAGGTCAAGAGCGAAGGCTTCAAGGAAAGTGGTGGCCCTGCGGCCCTGCGCGCCAAGCACGCGTCGGACGAGCAGACCTTCTCCACCCTGGGTCTGCGCGCCAGCGCCGACAAGCAGCTGGACAACGGCAAGTTGCTCACCGTGTTCGGCAGCGCCGGCTGGAAACACGCCCTGAACGGCATCACACCGTCCAACACCTACCGTTTCGACGGCAGCGATGCGTTCCGTATCGAAGGTGCGGCCTACTCGCGTAATAGTGCAGTGGTCGAAGCCGGAGTGGAAACCCGGGTGACTCCCGAGCTGAGCCTGGGCGCCGCCTACAACGGGCAACTGGGCAGCGGTGCCAGCGAACATGGCCTGAGCCTGAACGCCAGCTACCGCTTCTGACCCCGCCCTGATCACGCAGCGGCGGCCCCGCCGCTGTGTGTTGTGGATTGACCGGCAAGGGAACACTTGCCGGTCTTTTTTTGCCTTTCGTCAAGGCATGCCTCCAGCAACAACGGGGGCATCCGTGACGGTCATTCAATACCCGGCGCTCTAGCGCCGGGCATTGGCCTATACCTGTGTCATGGCGACGTCAAGGTAATCAGGTACATCCCCGAGTTGACCGGTTTGCCCACCTCATCGACCAGCGCATATTGCTGATCGTAGTAGCGCCCGTCCTTGCCGCTGTCCGTGACCAGCTTGACGTTGACTGGCGATTTGCCGATGGCCGTCACCGAGCTCGATGGGCCGACGCCGTGTACACGAATGTCGTTGCCGCGGGAAAACTGCGGGCACTGGCGAAGACTCAACGCCGCCCCGCCTTGGGCAGTCGAGCTTGGCGTGCAAGGTTCCTCGACGATGCTGCCGTGAAAATAAATCGTTCCCTGAATGCTTTGAGGGGCTGCGGAACAGATTCCACTCAAGCCTAGAAACATGCCGACACCTGCCAAAACCAGCTTGCTACTCATTCTGACTATCTCCATTGGGCCTGAAGAGTATGTCGTCAGTGTAGAAGAAATCTTTAATTTTTAAGGTTTGTCCTATTCCCAACCCATCAATAAATAGGGTAAAAGCGAATACAAATTAATGGCAATGAGCCATCATTGCTATCGGCCAGTCCTGGCCAATCTGAAGGGCGCACCCAGGCAAAAAAAGGCGCAGCCCTCGCTCAAGTCGAAAGCTGCGCCCGGCCCTCATGAATCAGCTGTTTTGCGGAACACAAACACCAACCCGACGATGATCAACAGCATGCCGAGCACGCTCAGCAGTGCCAGCCGATTACCGAAGAACAGGTAGTCCATCACGGCCGTCACCGCCGGCACCAGGTAGAACAGGCTGGTGACATTCACCAGATTGCCGCGAGCGATCAGCCGGTACAGCAGCAAGGTCGCCAGCACCGAGACCACCAGCCCCATCCACAGCGCCGGGACGATAAAGCCGACGCTGTGCTCGAAGTGAAACGGCTGGAACGGCACGAACAGCGCGCACAGCAACAGCCCCGCCAGGTACTGCACCGGCAGGGTGCCCAGCGGGTTGTCGCTGATGCGCTTCTGCATGATCGAGCCCAGGGTCATGCTCACCAGGGCCAGCAGGCCGAAGAGCATCCCGGCCAGCGACATGCCGGCCAGGCCGATGCCCTGATAGACCACCATGATCAACCCGGCCAAACCCAGCGCCAGGCCGAACATCCGGCTCCAGGAGCGCTGACGCTCCATGATCACCACGGTGAGGATGGGTTGTACTCCCATGATGGTGGCCATCACTCCGGGGGTGACCTTCAGGTCCAG
The DNA here is from genome assembly GCF_017351415.1 of Pseudomonas sp. FW305-25. Classification (NCBI taxonomy): domain Bacteria; kingdom Pseudomonadati; phylum Pseudomonadota; class Gammaproteobacteria; order Pseudomonadales; family Pseudomonadaceae; genus Pseudomonas; species Pseudomonas sp. FW305-25. The sequence goes on from NZ_JACNDE010000004.1 coordinate 209,308, forward strand.
GGCCAGCAGGTAGAAGATCTGGTATGCCCCCAGCAACACCAGCCCGGTGGCCACCGCATACAGCATCGGCTTGCGTCCGCGGGGCAAACGCAGCTTGAGCAGGGGAATCAACAGCACCAGTCCGCACAGGGCGATGGCAAAACGGAACAACAGGAAGGCAAAGGGCGAGGCATGGGCCAGCCCCCATTTTGAGAAGATCGCCCCACTGCTCCAGAGCAGGACGAACAGGCTCGTGGAAGCCGCCGCAAGCGCGGACTTTTTTGATATGAACAACATGAATACCACCTGTAATCAGGCAAATAGCCAACTCAGCCGAGGCTGAAATTCAGTAGTTTTTTCTGGCGGGCGCGGGCAACAGCAAAGGTTGCTGATCAGCCCCGTACGACGACGCCCGGCGGTGATACGACGGCGCACACCGGCGTGCTACTGACAGGTGGGGGGTAATGACTGATCTGCACAGGCTGCGGGTTCCCGCACGGCACGACGCCAGCGTTGACCGCTGAATCGACTACCGCGTTGATGAGGGAATGAGGCATGTGCTGATCTTTCTGAAGTGGAAGGTGAATCTTCTGATACACCGGGCGCCGACTATAACCAGCGCCCGATATTCATTGCAACGCCTTATCCGAACAACCAGTAACCCAGGGCGGTCAGGACCACCACCGCCAGCACCGGACGCATGACGCGGTAGAGCTTCGGATTGCGGCGCTTCCATTGCTTGACCACGCCACTGATGCGGTCGCTGAAGCGCTTGCTCCAGGCATAGGCCTGGTTGATCCCGCCGACGCGCTCGTCGTCGAGGTTCTGCGGCGCGGTGGCACGCCCCAGCCAGGCGCTGATCCAGCGGTTGATACGGGTCATCAGCGGGTTGCTCAGCGGACGCTCGATGTCGCAGAACAGAATGACCCGGGTCTTGTCGGTCTCGTTTTTGACCCAGTGCACATAGGTTTCATCGAACATCACGTCTTCGCCATCGCGCCAGGCGTAGACCTGGCCGTCGACGAAAATCCGGCAGTCGTCGGAGTTCGGCGTGGACAGGCCCAGGTGATAACGCAGGGAGCCGGCGAACGGATCGCGGTGCGGGTTCAGATGGCTGCCACCGGGCAGCAGGGCGAACATCGCGCCCTTGACGTTAGGAATGCGGCTGACCAGTTCAACGGTCTTCGGGCACAGCAACTCGGCCGACGGCAGCGGTTTGTCGTACCACTTGAGGTAGAAACGCTTCCAGCCCTTCTTGAAGAACGAACCGAAACCGGCGTCGTTGTTCTTCTCGGCGGCGCGGATGTAACCCTCGTCGAACAAATGCATGGCTTCGTCGCGGATCACTTCCCAGTTGTCCTTGAGCACATCCAGCTCGGGGAACTTGCTGCGGTCCAGATAGGGCTTGGAAGGCACACCGGAAAACAGGTACATCAAGGCGTTATAAGGAGCGAACAGCGCCGAATGGTTGACGAACTGACGCAGCACCGGCAGTCGAGCCTTGCCGCGTAAATGCACGTAGAGAGTGCTGCCGATGAATAGCAGCAACACCGCTGACTTGGCGGCAAACGAAAGGCTCATGCAATATCTCCTTGAAATAATTACCGGCGGGGCAGCATTCATCCGGCATGGCAGCCGGCCATGATAAACACTCCTGGCCCCTGGAAAAACCCGCACAAACCGACAATCAGTGTTAACAGTCGTGCAATAAAACGCTGATTAACACACGCCAGCTGAACGCCAGCTGACGCAGGTCAGTACCCATGCAACATGCCCTGCACGCCTTCGATCGCCGGCAAGCGGGCTCCTGCGGAGCCTGCCGGCGATCACCTTCCCACTGCCTTACTGCTGGTTTTCCTGCTCGGTGAACAGGTCGCTGAACAGCATGCTCGACAGATAACGTTCACCCGAATCCGGCAGCACCACCACTATGGTCTTGCCTTGCATCTCGGGGGTTTCCGCCAGGCGCACCGCCACCGCCATCGCCGCGCCGCAGGAGATGCCACAGAGGATCCCCTCCTCCTGCATCAGGCGCAGGGCCATGGCCTTGGATTCCTCGTCGCTCGCCAGCTCGACCCGGTCGACCATCGACAGGTCGAGATTGCTCGGCACAAAACCGGCACCGATGCCCTGGATCTTGTGCGGGCTGGGCTTGATCTCTTCGCCGGCCAGCTTCTGGGTGATCACCGGCGAGACGCTCGGCTCCACCGCCACCGACAGGATAGGTTTGCCCTGGGTCTTCTTGATGTAACGGGAAACCCCGGTGATGGTGCCGCCGGTGCCGACGCCCGCCACCAGCACGTCCACCGCGCCATCGGTGTCATTCCAGATTTCCGGACCGGTGGTTTTCTCGTGGATCGCCGGGTTGGCCGGGTTATCGAACTGCTGCGGCATGAAGTATTTGTCAGGATCGCTGGCGAGGATTTGCGCGGCCTTCTCGATCGCCCCTTTCATGCCCTTGGCCGGCTCGGTCAGCACCAGTTCGGCCCCCAGGGCCTTGAGCACCTTGCGCCGCTCGATGCTCATCGACGCCGGCATGGTCAGGACCAACTTATAGCCACGGGCCGCGGCGACGAAGGCCAGGCCGATGCCGGTGTTACCCGAGGTCGGTTCGATGATGGTCATGCCCGGCTTGAGTTTGCCGCTGCTTTCCGCGTCCCAGATCATGTTCGCGCCGATCCGGCACTTCACCGAATAACCCGGGTTGCGCCCTTCGATCTTGGCCAGGATGGTGACGCCGCGGGGCGCGATGCGGTTGATCTGCACCAGCGGCGTATTGCCGATGGAATGGGCGTTGTCAACGAAAATGCGGCTCATGGCTGGGTCCTTGTACAGCGTGAAAGGAAGTCTTCAAGGGTATGCCTCGCACCCATGAGCGTCCAGTCGGGACGAACGTCTGCGATGCCGGGGAGTCAATCGCTATAAGGCACATGGCTGGAGACTCACGCTCATGAAACGTCGCTACAGTTGGCCCCTGTGGACCCTCGCCGGGGTGCTGGTGCTGCTGGTTGCCCTGCACATCGCCCTGCCCTATCTGGTGCGCGATTACCTCAATGACCGGCTCGCCAACATGGGCGACTACCGCGGCCAGATCGCCGATGTCGACCTGGCCCTGTGGCGCGGTGCCTACCGGATCAACGGCCTGAAAATCGTCAAGGTCGACGGCAAGGTGCCGGTGCCGTTCGTCAATGCACCGCTGGTCGATCTGTCAGTGAGCTGGCGCTCCCTGTGGTACGACCATGCGGTGGTGGCCGAAGTGCAATTCGTAGGGCCGCAGGTCAACTTCGTCGACGGTGCCAACAAACAGAACTCGCAAACCGGTGAAGGCACCGACTGGCGGGCCCAGCTGAACAAACTGCTGCCCATCACCCTCAACGAAGTACAGGTCAGCGACGGCAAGATCAGTTTCCGTAACTTCAACTCCAAACCGCCGGTGAACATGAGCGCCACCCAGGTCAACGCCAGCGCCTACAACCTGACCAACGTGGTCGACACCCAAGGCAAACGCGACGCCCGCCTCGAAGGCAAGGCCCTGCTGCTGGGCCATGCGCCCCTGGAAACCAACGCCACCTTCGACCCACTGAGCGACTTCCAGGACTTCGAGTTCCGCCTGCGCGTGCAGGATATCGAACTCAAGCGCTTGAACGACTTCGCCGCCGCCTATGGCAAATTCGACTTCAACGCCGGCCACGGCGACCTGGTGATCGAAGCCGAAGCCAACAAGGGCCAGCTCACCGGCTATATCAAGCCGCTGCTGCGCGATGTCGATGTGTTCAATTGGCAACAGGATGTCGAGAACAAGGACAAAGGGATATTCCGTTCGATCTGGGAAGCCCTGGTGGGGGTCAGCGAAACCGTGCTGAAAAACCAGGGGAAAAACCAGTTCGCTACCCGGGTCGAACTCAAAGGCAGCGTACATCAGCGTGATATCAGCGCATTCCAGGCTTTTTTGCAGATTTTACGCAATGGTTTCATCGAGGCCTTCAATGCCCAGTATGAGCGTCCCAAACCATCCACTGACTGAGTCACCACGTGACGCCCCATTCAGAGACTGAATGGGGCGTCTGCGTTCACAGTCGGCCGGGCGGCGCGCTATAGTCGGCCATTCGTGTTTTATTCTTCCGACCTGCTCGATGCACGTCGGCGTTACCGTTCGAGGAATTGCAGATGAAGTTCGAAGGCACCAGCGCGTACGTCGCCACCGATGACCTGAAGCTGGCAGTCAATGCCGCCATCACCCTGGAGCGGCCGCTGCTGGTCAAGGGCGAACCGGGCACCGGCAAGACCATGCTCGCCGAGCAACTGGCCGAGTCCTTCGGTGCCAGGCTGATCACCTGGCACATCAAGTCCACCACCAAGGCTCACCAGGGCCTGTACGAATACGACGCGGTGAGCCGCCTGCGCGATTCGCAGCTGGGCGTGGACAAGGTGCATGACATCCGCAACTACCTGAAGAAGGGCAAGCTGTGGGAGGCCTTCGAATCCGAGGAGCGGGTGATCCTGCTGATCGACGAGATCGACAAGGCCGACATCGAGTTCCCCAACGACCTGTTGCAGGAACTCGACAAGATGGAGTTCTACGTCTACGAAATCGACGAGACCATCAAGGCCAAACAGCGCCCGATCATCATCATTACCTCCAACAACGAGAAAGAGCTGCCGGACGCTTTCCTGCGCCGCTGCTTCTTCCACTACATCGCCTTCCCCGACCGCACCACCCTGCAGAAAATCGTCGACGTGCACTACCCGGACATCAAGAAAGACCTGGTCAGCGAAGCGCTGGACGTGTTCTTCGACGTGCGCAAGGTGCCGGGCCTGAAGAAGAAGCCTTCGACCTCCGAGCTGGTGGACTGGCTCAAGCTGCTGATGGCCGACAACATCGGCGAAGCGGTGCTGCGCGAACGTGATCCGACCAAGGCCATCCCGCCGCTGGCCGGCGCCTTGGTGAAGAACGAGCAGGATGTACAACTGCTCGAACGCCTGGCATTCATGAGCCGTCGTGGCACCCGCTGAGAGGGCATTGTCATGTTGCTCAACCTGTTCAATGAAATGCGTGCCGCCAAGGTTCCGGTGTCGGTGCGCGAGCTGCTCGACCTGATCAACGCGCTCAAGCAGCGCGTGACCTTCGCCGACATGGACGAGTTCTATTACCTGTCCCGGGCGATCCTGGTGAAGGACGAACGGCACTTCGACAAGTTCGACCGCGCGTTCGGCGCCTACTTCAACGGCCTGGAAAAACTCGACGACCACCTGCAGGCACTGATCCCCGAGGATTGGTTGCGCAAGGAGTTCGAGCGCTCGCTGACCGATGAGGAACGGGCGCAGATCCAGTCCCTCGGCGGCCTGGACAAGCTGATCGAAGAGTTCAAGAAGCGCCTGGAAGAACAGAAGGAACGCCATGCCGGCGGCAACAAGTGGATCGGCACCGGCGGCACCAGCCCCTTCGGCTCCGGCGGTTTCAACCCGGAAGGCATCCGCGTCGGCGATGCCGGCAAGCGCCAGGCCAAGGCGGTCAAGGTCTGGGACCAGCGCGAGTACAAGAACCTCGACGACTCGGTGGAACTGGGCACGCGCAACATCAAGGTGGCCCTGCGCCGCCTGCGCAAGTTCGCCCGCCAGGGCGCGGCGGACGAGCTGGACATCGACGGCACCATCGACCACACCGCCCGCGACGCCGGCCTGCTGAACATCCAGATGCGCCCGGAACGACGCAACAGCATCAAGCTGCTGTTGCTGTTCGATATCGGCGGCTCCATGGATGCCCATGTGAAGATCTGCGAGGAGCTGTTCTCGGCCTGCAAGACCGAGTTCAAGCACCTGGAGTACTACTACTTCCACAATTTCATCTATGAATCGGTGTGGAAGAACAACCTGCGCCGCGGCTCGGAACGCACCTCGACCCAGGACGTGCTGCACAAGTACGGCGCCGACTACAAAGTGATCTTCGTCGGCGACGCCGCCATGGCGCCCTACGAAATCACCCAGGCCGGCGGCAGCGTCGAGCACTGGAACGAAGAAGCCGGTTATGTGTGGATGCAGCGCTTCATGGAGAAGTACAAGAAGCTCATCTGGATCAACCCCTACCCGAAAGACACCTGGGGCTACACCGCCTCGACCAACATCGTGCGCGAGCTGATCGAAGACCAGATGTACCCGCTGACCTTGCGCGGCCTGGAAGAAGGGATGCGGTTTCTCTCCAAATAGGATCCCATCCAACGCGATCCCTGTAGCCGCTGCCGCAGGCTGCGATCGGCTTGGGCGGCACTCCGACGAAGCAGACGCGCTCTTGAGTCCGCTTGAAGGCCCTTCGGGCCTTATCGCAGCCTGCGGCAGCGGCTACATCGGTTCAGACAAACCGCCGTAAAAACTCGATCTGCTGCCGATACGCCGTCTCCTGCACCACCGGCGTCAGGCGCACTTCGCTGCCCGGCAGGCATTGCGCCAGCCGCGCCAGCGCCAGGGGCGTCAAGGCCCCCAGCCGTGGATACCCGCCAATGGTCTGCCGGTCGTTGAGCAGCACGATCGGCTGGCCGTCCGGTGGCACCTGGATCGCCCCCAGGGGAATACCCTCGGAGATCATCGGCGCCCCTTGATAACGCAGTGACGGCCCCAGCAGGCGCATGCCCATGCGGTCGGCGCGGCTGTCCAGGGTCCAGGCACTGTTGAAGGCATCGAACAGGCTCTGCCCGCTGAACTGGCCGATCTGCGCCCCGAGAATCACCTCCAGCGGCGCCTTCGATTGCAGGTCCGGCAGTTGCTTGCCCGACAGCGCCTTGAGGTTCGTCCCTGCCCCGCAATACTCCAGCCGCGCGCCCGCGGCCAGTGGCCGGCCGAAGCCGTCGAGCCCGCCCAGTTCCTCGCGGACCACGCTGGCGCAACTGCCCAGCACCTTGGGCGCATTGAAACCGCCGGGCGCCGCCAGGTAGGCCCGCGCCCCCTGGTACGGCTGGGTGAAACGCAACCGCTGGCCTTTTTGCAGGATAAAGCTGCGCCCCGGGCTGAGCGGACGCTCGTCGATACAGGCCCCCAGGTCGGCGCCCGCCAGCGCCAGCAGGCACAGTTCCTCGGCGACCACGCTGAAACCGCCCAGGGTGATCTCGATCACCGGCGCATCCAGGGCGTTGCCCAGCAGCCAGTTGGCCCAGGACATCGACACCCAGTCCAGCGCGCCGCCCTGGGTCACGCCCAGGTGCCGCACGCCAAAGCGACCGGCATCCTGCAACAGGCACAAGGGCGTACTGGCTTCGATCGTCAGGCGGCTCATGCCAGTGCCTCCGGAAGTGGCGTGTCGTCACCGCCCAGGCGGATGAATTCGGCGTGGTCCACCGCGGCGAAACGCACACTGTCGCCCGGTTGCATCAGGCTGTAGCCATCGCGCTCGCGATCGAACAGGCGGCTCGGCGTACGTCCGATCAGGTTCCAGCCCCCCGGCGACACCACCGGATAAGCCGCGGTCTGCCGTTCGGCAATGCCCACGCTACCGGCCGCCACCCGCTTGCGTGGGGTATCCAGGCGCGGCGCGGCCAGCACTTCGTCCACCAGCCCCATAAAGGCGAAACCCGGGGCGAAACCCAGGGCGAACACCTGGTATTCACGCTCGCTGTGGCAACGGATCACCTCGTTCACCGATAGGCCGCTGCGCCGCGACAACAGGCTCAGCTCCGGGCCGACGCTGAGGTCGTACCAGACCGGCAGCACATGGCGCTGGCCGCCAGTGCGCGAGTCGGGAGTCAGGTCGGTCAGCGCCAGATCGATCAGTTCCCGCGCCTGGGACGGGCTCAGGGCAGTCAGGTCGTAGTGCACCATCAGCGTGGTATAGGACGGCACCAGATCGATCAACTGCCCGCCGAAGGCCGCCCGCAGGCGCTCGCTGGCAGCGAGCATCCACGGCATGTTGGCCTCGGCGATGGCATCGAACAGGCGCACCATCAGGCAATCGATGGCCACCACTTCAAGGCGTATTTTCATGCTGGCAACTGCGCAAGGGCCGCACGGATACGCTGCACGGCGGCCACCGAACTGGCGTTGTCGCCGTGCACGCACAGGGTATTGGCCTGCAGGTGCAAGGCGCTGCCGTCGCTGGCCAGCAGCGCGTCGCCGCGGGCGATGGTCAGCGCTTGGGCGATGATCTTTTCCGGTTCGTGATGCACCGCCCCCGGCAGTTGCCGCGACACCAGATGGCCGGCGTTGTCGTAGGCACGGTCGGCGAAGGCTTCGAACCACAGGGTCACGCCGAACTCGTCGCCCAGGGCCTGGGCCGCGCCGTTGTCACGGGTGGCCATCAACATCAGCGGCAATGTCTTGTCGTAGGCGGCAACCGCCTGGATCACCGCGCGCAACTGCGCCGGGTTGGCCATCATGTCGTTGTACATGGCGCCATGGGGTTTGACGTAGCTCACCCGAGTGCCCTGGGCCCGGCAGATGCCGTCGAGGGCGCCGATCTGGTAGTGCAGCAGGTCCTGCAGTTCCTGGGCGCCGTAGGCCATGGAGCGGCGGCCGAAACCGGCCAGGTCCTGGTACGCCGGGTGCGCGCCGATGCGCACGCCATTGGCCAGGGCCAGGCTGACGGTCTTGCGCATGATGCTCGGGTCGCCGGCGTGGAAACCGCAGGCGATGTTGGCGCAATCGATGAATGGCATCACCTCGGCATCCAGGCCCATGGTCCAGTTGCCAAAGCTTTCGCCGATGTCGCAATTCAATAACAGGCGGCTCACGGTCAGTGCTCCTGTAGCGTTTGTCATGTTGGCTGCGGGGATCACGCGGGATGCCCACAGATTATCAGTTAGCGCGCTTCGAGTTGTTTGCCACGGGTTTCCGGCAGGCTCAGGGCCGCCAGGACCACGATGCCGTAGGACACAGCGGCGAAGGTGCCGATGGCCGCGCCCAGCGGGATGTGCTGGCTGAGCAGCCCGATCAGCAGCGGGAACAGGGCCGCCAGCGCCCGGCCACTGTTGTAGCAGAAGCCCTGGCCCGAACCGCGGATCCGCGTGGGGAACAGCTCCGTCAGGAAGGCGCCCATGCCGCTGAAGATCCCCGAAGCGAAGAAGCCCAGGGGAAAGCCCAGCCACAGCATCACCGCGTTGCTCACCGGCATTTGCGTGTAGAGCAGGACGATGGTGAACGAGCCGGCGGCGAACAGGACGAAGTTCTTCTTGCGCCCGAGAATGTCGGTCAGATAGGCGCTGATCACATAGCCCACATAAGAACCGAAGATCACCATCGCCAGGTAGCCGCCGGTGCTCAGAACGCTCAAGCCGCGCTCGGTCTTGAGGAAGGTCGGCAGCCAGAACGTGATGGCGTAATAGCCGCCCTGGGCGCCGGCCGCGAGCAGCGACGCGCGCAGGGTGGTGCTGAGAATGCCGGGGGCGAAAATCTCGTAGAAGCGCGAGGGGTTGTCGGGCACTTCCCGGGCCCGGGTTTGTCGGTAGATTTCCGGGTCCTTGACCAGGCGACGGACGAAGATCACGAAGATCGCCGGCAGGATGCCCAGCAGGAACAAGGCGCGCCAGGCGTCTTCCGGCGGCAGCAGGGAATACATCAGCGCATAGAGCAGTGCCGTGATGCCCCAGCCCAAGGCCCAGCCGGACTGCACCATGCCCACCGCCTTGCCGCGGTTTTCCGCGCGGATCACTTCGCCGATCAGCACCGCGCCGGCGGTCCACTCGCCGCCGAAACCGAAGCCCATCAGGGTCCGGGCGATCAGCAGTTGCTCGTAGTTCTGCGCCAGGCCACACAGGAAGGTGAAGAAGGCGAACCAGAGCACGGTCAGTTGCAGGGTGCGAACCCGGCCGATGCGATCGGACAGGATGCCGGCGATCCAGCCGCCCAGGGCGGAAGCCAGCAAGGTGCTGGTGTGGATCAGGCCGGCCTCGGCGGAGCTGATGCCCCACAGCGCAATCAGGGTCGGGATGACGAAGCTGAGCATCTGGGTGTCCATGCCATCCAGGCCGTAACCGGCCTTGCAGCTCCAGAACGTGCGGCGTTCCTGCTGGTTGATGTCGCGGTACCAGTCGAAGGGGCCGGCGCGGCCTTTGGCCTTGCTGGCGGCGAGCGTGTCGGGCGCACTCATGGCAAATCTCCACCTTATTAATATTGTTCTGGGTCCCGACGACGCTTATCGTGAGACGCAGCGATTTTTGGCGCCCGCGCCCTGCTCCGTCCAACTAATAAAAACCGCCTCCAGACATAAGAAAAGTTGATCGCATGAACCTCAAGTTTCTTGAAACCTTTGTCTGGGTGGCGCGCCTGAAAAGCTTTCGCCTGACCGCCGACAAACTCTTCACCACCCAGGCGTCGATCTCCAGCCGCATCGCCGTGCTCGAGGGCGAGCTCGGGGTCAAGCTGTTCCTGCGCGACTCGCGCGGCGTGAGCCTGACCCCGGAAGGCCTCAAGGTGCTCGACTATGCCGAGCAGATGATGGACACCATGCAGGCGCTCAAACAGTCGATCGAGACCCGTTCGAGCAAGGTCGGGCGGATTCGCATCGGCGTCATGGACACGGTGATCCACACCTGGCTCAGCCCCCTGGTGGCGCGGATGATGGACAGCTATCCCCAGGTGGAAATCGAGCTGGTGGCCGACACCTCGCTGAACCTCTGCGACCAGTTGCAGAAAGGCTTTCTCGACCTGGTGCTGCAAACCGACCTGCTGCGCCAGGAATCCATTCGCAGCCTGGAACTGGCCAGCCACCCGATGGGCTGGATAGTCGCCAGCCACTCGATCTACAACCGCGAGTACGCCAACCTGGCCGAGCTGGCCCGGGAACGCATCATCACCTACTCGAAGAACTCCCTGCCGCACCAGGAAGTGCTGAGCCTGATGCAGGCCAACGGGGTGAGCGCGCCACGGCTCAACTGCGTGAACTCGGTGTCGGCCATTACCCGCCTGCTGCGCGACGGTTTTGGCATCGGCGCCTTGCCGCCGGTGCTGGTCAGCGAGGAACTGGCGCGCGGCGAACTGACCCTGCTGGCCATCGACCAGCGCCCGCCGAACCTGCAGGTGGTGGTGTCATGGCGGGTGGGGGTCGAACTGGTGGAAGAGGTGGTGGTGCTGTGCCAGCAAGTGCTGGAGCGTTATGCGCAAAAGGTCGGCGAGAACTACATCGTCCTGGCGGGCTGATCCGCCGCGAATGCTTTTGTAGCCGCTGCCGCAGCTGCGATCGCGGGCGCAGCCTGCGTGAACCGGCTCGATGAGCATTTGTGATGCCAGCCATCTTTGCGGTTGCTGCGCAACCGATCGCAGCCTGCGGCAGCGGCTACAGGGATCGCGGCGTCCGTGTAGCCGCTGCCGAGGCTGCGAACGGCAACGCAGTTGCCGCACAACCTGCATCCGCGATCTGCCTGGAAAAACGCGTCGGCTGGTTTACGACGGCTGCGCCGTCGATCGCAGCCTACGGCAGCGGCTACGGTCACAAACCCTTCAAGTCACGCTCTTCGATCGGCCGGCTCTGGCGCAGGCGCTTGCCGCCGAGCACCACCCAGTCGATCAGGCGATACAGGCATTCCAGGCCGAACGACAGCAGCAAGGCGCCGCTCATGGCCCAGATCATCGCTTGCGGGGTCAGCAGGATCTGGTAGCTGTAGCCATTCCAGGTTTCCTGGCGGATATCCGGGTCGGCGGCCAGCACCACTTGCAGCAGGCGGATGTACCACGGGCCCTGCATGGCCTGGAACTGCTTGTCCAGGGCGCGCTGGCGAACCAGCAGATTGCCCAGGCTGTCGGCGTCGCTGCGAAACACCGGATCGTCGCTGGCCCCATAGTGGGCGACCAGCGCCTGCAGATCGCCCTTGAAGAACTGGTTGGCGGTGCCCTGAAACCCTTGCAGGCCGGCCTGGGCCTCGATCAGGTGAGCCTCGACGCGCTTGGCGTAATCGCTGATGAAACCCGGCACCTGTACACCGATCAACAGGCCCGCCGCAAACAGCACCAGCCGCAGATAACTGAGCAACATAGGGGATGTCCTTATTCGGTCTGGCCGTGCAGGACGCATTCACCGCGCCGCCACAGGCTCCATTGGCCCGGCTCGTAGCGAGTCCAGGTTTCGTTTTCGGTCAAAGGTTCGGTGGCGATCACCGTCACCACGTCGTTGGGCGTGGTTTCCGCCTGGAAGTCGACGATCACATCGACATCCTTCAGGCGGGCCGGGCCAAAGGGCGCGCGGCGGGTGATCTGCGCCAGCTTGGTCGAGCAATAGCAGAACAGCCAGTCGCCATCGCTGAGCAGGCAGTTGAACACGCCCTTGCCGCGATATTCGGCGCAGGCGGCCACCAGCGACGGTAGCAGTTCCTCGACTTCCACCGGCTCGGGAAAGGCTTCGCGCACCCGGTTGAGCAGGTCGCAGAAAGCCGCTTCGCTGTCGGTATCGCCCACCGGACGATAGAAGCTGGTGGGAGGCTGGAAGTCCGCCAGCTGGCCGTTGTGGGCGAAACACCAGTTGCGCCCCCACAGCTCGCGCACGAACGGATGGGTGTTGGACAGGCAGACCTTACCGACGTTGGCCTGGCGAATGTGGCCGATCACCACTTCGCTCTTGATCGGGTAGCGCTGCACCAGGTTGGCCACTTCCGACTCACTGCTCGCCGCCGGGTCCTGGAACAGGCGCAGGCCGCGGCCCTCGTAGAAAGCGATGCCCCAGCCGTCGCGATGCGGGCCGGTGCGCCCGCCGCGCTGCATCAGCCCGGTAAAGCTGAACACGATATCGGTCGGTACATTGGCGCTCATGCCCAATAACTCACACATGCTCGGACTCTCGCTTCAATGCGTGTTACAGACGCGGCTCGATCCGCGAACGCTGGGGGTTGCTGGGCACTGGCGGGCGGCCGTAGCGATCGTCGCCGGCGCCGCCGAAAGGCTGGTCGTCCGGCTCTTCGGCACGGGCCGCGGCCTTGGCGGCCTCGGCCTGTTCCTTGCGAGCCGTGGAGGCGCGCTCGATCGGCCAGCGGATCAGGACGAACACCAGGTAGATGCCGAAGGCGATCACGCCGTACATGAACAGGTCGGAGACCGCGCGCCAGGCGTTGTTGCCGACCTTGAACAACATGTCCAGGGCGGTGATGGCCACGGCCGGGGCGAACATCTCCTTGGCCGGGTCGACCACGGTCGGGCTGAACAGCAGCACCGCCACCAGCACTCGCAGCGGCTCGCGCAGCCAGCGCCACATCCAGCGGGTCAGGCGCATCCACACCAGCAGGCAGCCCAAGGCGGCGAAGGCGTAGAGCCCCCAAGCGATCAGATAGTCGTTCTCGGTCATGGTGTCCATGGCAAGGCAGGCAAAGAGGCGCTTATGATAACGGCTTTTCGCATGCCAGGCTGCACCGCCGTCTGCCGCGCCCTTAATTGTCACCGCCCCGAGAGCCCTTCATGCCCGTATCCGCCCACGTCACCAGCGCCCCGATCGCCCGCAAGGCCGAAGGCCCGGACCCGTACGCCTGGCTCCAGGAGCGCGATACCGATGCCGTGCTCGATTACCTGAAGGCCGAAAACAGCTACCAGGAAGCCGCCCTCGCCGACCAGGCGGCGCTGCGTGAAACCCTGTTCCAGGAAATCAAGGGCCGGATCCTCGAGACCGACCTGTCCCTGCCCTCCCCCTGGGGCCCGTACCTGTATTACACCCGCACCACCGCCGGCGACGAATACGCCCGGCACTACCGCTGCCCGCGCCCGGCCGACGACAGCCTGAGCGTCGACGAAAGCCAGGAACAACTGCTGCTGGACCCCAACGAACTGGCCAAGGGTGGTTTCTTCTCCCTCGGCGCCTTCAGCATCAGCCCCGACCACCAGCGCCTGGCCTACAGCCTCGATACCAGCGGCGAAGAGGTCTACACCCTGTTCGTCAAGGAGCTGTCCAGCGGCAAGGTCAGCGAACTGGCGTTCGCCGATTGCGACGGCAGCATGACCTGGGCCAACGACAGCCTGACCCTGTTCTTCGGCGAGCTGGACGACACCCACCGCCCGCACAAGCTGCTGCGTTATCGCCTGGACGGCACCGCCGCCGAAGAGGTGTTCCATGAGCCGGACGGGCGCTTTTTCCTGCATTGCTACCGCTCAAGCTCGGAGAAACAGCTGCTGCTGTCCCTGGGCAGCAAGACCACCAGCGAGGTCTGGGTACTCGACGCGGCGCAGCCGCAGCAGGCCTTTACCTGCCTGGCGCCGCGGGTCGAACACCATGAATACGACGTCGACCACGGCCTGCTCGACGGCCAGTGGACCTGGTTTATCCGCAGCAACCGCGACGGCATCAACTTCGCCCTCTACCAGGCGCCGGACCAGGGCACGGTGCCGGGTGAAGCCGACTGGCAGAACCTGATCCCCCACAGCAATAGCGTGATGCTCGAAGGCCTGAGCCTGAACAGCTCGGCCATGACCCTGAGCCTGCGCGAAGGCGGCCTGCCGATCATCGAGGTGCACCCCGAGGGCCTGCCGGCCTATCGCGTGCAACTGCCGGATGCGGCCTATAGCCTGCATGTGCAGAACAGCCTGGAATTCGTCAGCCAGCGCATCCGCCTGCGCTACGAAGCGCTGAACCGTCCGGCGCAGATCCGCCAGCTGGATCTGGCCGGCGGCGAACAGAAAGTGCTCAAGGAAACCCCGGTGCTCGGCGTGTTCGACCCGGATGCCTATGTCAGCCAGCGCCTGTGGGCGACCGCGGCCGACGGCACCCAGGTGCCGATCAGCCTGGTGATCAAGCGCGAAGCCCTGGGCCGGCCGGCACCGCTGTACCTCTACGGCTACGGCGCCTACGGCGAAAGTCTCGACCCGTGGTTCTCCCATGCGCGCCTGAGCCTGCTGGAGCGCGGCGTGGCCTTCGCCATTGCCCACGTGCGTGGCGGCGGCGAGCTGGGCGAAGCCTGGTACCGCGCCGGCAAGCAGGAACACAAGCAGAACACCTTCAGCGACTTCATCGCCTGCGCCGAACACCTGATCGCCCAGGGCCTGACCACTTCCAAGCAACTGGCCATCAGCGGCGGCAGCGCCGGCGGACTGTTGATCGGTGCGGTGCTCAACCAGCGCCCGGAACTGTTCAAGGCGGCGATTGCCGAGGTGCCGTTCGTCGATGTGCTCAACACCATGCTCGACCCCGAGCTGCCGCTGACCGTCACCGAGTACGACGAATGGGGCAACCCCGAGGAGCCCGAGGTCTACGCGCGGATCAAGGCCTACGCGCCTTATGAGAATGTCGAGGCCAAGGCCTATCCGGCGACCCTGGTGATCGCCGGCTACAACGACAGCCGCGTGCAGTACTGGGAGGCGGCCAAGTGGGTAGCCCGGTTGCGCGCCACCAAGACCGACGACCACCTGCTGCTACTCAAGACCGAGCTCGGCGCCGGCCACGGCGGGATGAGCGGGCGTTACCAGGGATTGCGTGACGTAGCGCTCGAATATGCATTTGTTTTCAAGATTCTGGGCATTGCCTGAGGAACTCCGGCCGGCGCTCCTGTCTTAACCCAGGACCGCCGGCCCCGAGCTATACCGCACCTGCCCGGGACCGCAACAGACACAAGAAAAAGACCGTGACGACATGCCAGAACCTACCTTGTTGAACAATGAAATCCGCGACTGGCTGATGGACTGCGGATTGTTCGATCAGCTCTTGCCGGCCGACTTCAATGCCGCCGCCGGTTACTTCAGCATCAGCAGCATCGCCCAGGGCCAGGAGATCTTCCGCGAAGGCGATGCCGGCAGCTTCATGTGCATCATCCATTCCGGCCAGGTGGCCGTGCAGAAGACCAACAGCGAAGGCGTGTGCGTGACCATCGCCACCCTGCGCAGCGGTCGGGCCTTTGGTGAGATGGCGGTGCTCGATGGCGAGCGGCGTTCGGCCAGTTGCGTGGCCGCCAGCGATTGCCGGTTGCTCAACCTGGGCAAGGACTCGCTGGAGAAAATGCTCAACGACGCGCCGAAGATCGCCGCCAAGATCATCCGCGCCCTCGCCGTGTCACTGTCCAGGCGCCTGCGCATGGCCGACGGGCAGCTGCTGTCGCAACAGGTCTAGCTACCCGGGGTCCTGGTTTTCGTCTCGTTCTGCTGCAACCCTGGCAAGGTCTGGTCCTTAGGCGGCTTGGGCATGTCGATCGGCGGCAGCAATGGCGCACCGCCATGGGCCGTGGCCTTGGGGGTGCTGGGGGGCGTGACTTGCGGATAAGGGGTCGGGGTCGCGGTGCCGGGCGAGCCGGCGGCGGGGACCGGAGTCACGGGCACCGCCTGCAGTTCCTCGGCGTGCACGGCGCTCATCGCGAGCGCCGCACTTAGCAAGAGCGCTGCGCGGGCAATGACCGTTAGAATAGTGCGCTTCATCAATGGCTCCATCGCTATTGTCAGCCCTCAGGCTACTCCCAACCGGGGCGGTTTGCCTTCCTCATTGAGACCCTCATGAAACGTTTCGTTCTGCTGGACACCACCCCGATTCCCGAAAATGGCGGTGCCTTGTGCCTGTTCGAATACGGCGAGGATTTTGTCATCAAGATCCAGGGCGGCGACGGCGGGCAATTGATGAACACCCGCATGCACGGCTCCGAAGACGCCCTGGCGGAGATCCCCTGCCGCAAGGTCGCCGGGCGGCCGAATTCGCGGGTGCTGATCGGCGGCCTGGGCATGGGTTTCACCCTCGCCTCGGCCCTCAAGCACCTGGGCAAGGGTGCTGAAGTGGTGGTCGCCGAACTGGTGCCGGGGGTGGTCGAATGGAACCGCGGACCGCTGGGGGAAAAATCCGGCCGGCCGCTGCTCGACCCGCGCACGGTGATCCGCATGGAGGACGTGGCCAAGGTGCTGCAGGCCGAACCCCAGGGGTTCGACGCGATCATGCTCGACGTCGACAACGGCCCTGAAGGCCTGACCCAGAAGGCCAACAGCTGGCTGTACTCCGCCGCCGGGCTGGCAGCCTGCGCCCGGGCCCTGCGGCCCAAGGGCGTGCTGGCCGTGTGGTCGGCCAGCGCCGACAAGCAATACTCCGACAAGCTGCGCAAGGCCGGCTTCAAGGCTGAGGAAGTGCAAGTCTTCGCCCACGGCAACAAGGGCACCCGCCACACCATCTGGATTGCCGAGAAGCTCAAGGCCTGAGCTAAACTGGGCTCATTACCGTCATTAGTCTTTGCCTAAAGGTGAACCCATGAGTTCGACCAACACTTCCAAGCTCGACCGCATCCTCGCCGACGCCCAGCGCGACCGCGAGATGGGCTACCGCGACAAGGCCCTGAAGATGTACCCGCACGTCTGTGGACGCTGCGCCCGCGAGTTCTCCGGCAAGCGCCTGAGCGAGCTGACCGTGCACCACCGCGACCACAACCACGACAACAACCCGCAGGACGGTTCCAACTGGGAACTGCTGTGCCTGTACTGCCACGACAACGAACACTCGCGCTACACCGACCAGCAGTACTTCGGCGAAGGCTCCCTGAGCACGCCGAAAGTCGCCAAGGCCACCCACAACCCCTTCGCCGCGCTGGCGGGGTTGATGAAGAAAGACGACGAATAACGTCCTCACGGCTGTTTTGTCCGGTCCTTTCTTTCGCGAGCAAGCTCGCTTCTACAGCTCTTGCGTACCTCTGTAGAATCGAGCTTGCTTGCGCTGGCGTCAGCCGGGACGCCGCTATCCACGAGCCTCACGCCCCTCGTCCAATCCCCGTATAATCGCGATTTTTCTCGAAGGCACCCGCTCGTGGCAAACAAAAGGTACAGCTGCATTGGTTTGTATAACCCCAAGTCACCGGAGAACGTCGGTTCGGTGATGCGCGCCGCCGGTTGCTATGGCGTCGCGTCGGTGTTCTACACCGGCAAGCGCTATGAACGGGCCCGCGACTTCGTCACCGACACCAAGAAGGTCCACCAGGACATCCCGCTGATCGGCATCGACGACCTGAAGAAGATCCTGCCCCTGGGCTGCGTGCCGGTGGCGGTGGAACTGGTGGAAGGCGCCCGCTCTCTGCCGGAGTACACCCACCCGGATCGCGCGCTGTACATCTTCGGTCCGGAAGACGGCTCCCTGGACAAGGACATCCGCGACTGGTGCGAAGACGTGGTCTACATCCCGACCACCGGCTGCATGAACCTCGCCGCCACCGTCAACGTGGTGCTCTACGACCGCCTGGCCAAGGGCAACAACACCCGCTCCGGCCCCAAGTTCTGAGCACTGCTTCGAGTTCGCCGCACATTCGATGGAACAAGCGACGCGCCAGCGCAGTCAGCTTTATATCCATCCCCCCTGGAGACAGATCATGAGCGACAGCAAACAACTGGAACCCATCGCAACCACCCCTTTCCAGAGCCCGGCGGAGCAGAACGTACAAGGCTGGGAGCGCATCGGCTCGCTGGCCGGCGGCGTGGTGATGGTCGGCAAGGGCCTGCGCCGTGGCGGTGTGTTCGGCCTGATCCAGGTCGCCATCGGCGGGGTCGCCCTGGCCCGTGGCATCACCGGCCACAGCTCGGCGAAAAGCCTGCTGGAGAAGAGCCGCCAGGATATGAGTAACGTGCGGGCGAAGATCGAGCGTGCCGGCGCGGAGCTGAAAACCCTCAAGGCCAATGCCGAGGCGGCCACCCGTACCGCGACCGTAACCGGCAACGATTCGTTGAAATCGCCCAAGGCCGGGGTTTGATCGGCGGCCTCGAACGCCGCGTTGAATGAACCAGCGCTATCGCGAGCAAGCTCGCTCCTACAGGGGATTGCGCAAAACCTGTAGGAGCGAGCTCGCTCGCGATGACCGCAAAGCGGTCGACTCCACTAATGCAACAAATCGCTGTCGAGCACCTTCGACGAGCCGTCCAGCACGCTCTCGCTGAGCTGGATGAACTCTTTGGTGCTGACACGCTCCAGACGCATCACCGCCCGGGTCACGTCATCCAGCGAACGCTTGTTGCGGGTCTTCAGGCGGATCTCCCGATCCAGTTCCTGCAACAGCAACACCGCCCTGGCCACCACCGGCGCGTCCACCTGTTCGCCACGCAGGCTGCTGACGCCGTGGCCGCTCTTGGCCAACCGAGTCTCCAGGGCCTGGTAACGCTCGTCGCTCATGCCGCCAGCGCGCCGCATCAACTCTATGGCGTAGTACTCCGCCAGGCCCTCGCCGATCCAGTCGCTGCGCTCGCTGTCATTGATCCGGGCAAAGACCTGGATCACTTCGCGCAGCAGCGGGCTGGTGCCGCTCTCGCTGACCAGCGGCAGGCGGCTGTGCAAGAACAGCGAATCGTGCCCGGCCAGGCTGCCGCGCCACATCGGGTCGGCCGCGCCGACGATCAGCAACTTGGTTGGATGACGGGGAAAAGTCGCCTGGATCTGCGGCCAGACGAAGGTCAGCAGGGTCAGCACATCCATGCGTCGCATGCCCTGCCCTTGCGGCGAGGCCACCGTGACTTCGGTTTCCCCCAGCCGGGTGCGGCGGCTGCCCAGGGCGCCGGCCAGCATCCAGCCGGTGGGCCGGTCGAACAGGCGCGCGGGGTTATCGATACGGAAGCGGTTCTTGCCAATCCGTGGCCAGGCGGTCTCCACGCTTTTCCAGCCCGCGGGCAACTCGAACTCCAGGCGCGACACCAGCTCGATGCCGTCCTGCTGGTCGAGCTTCGCCGCCGGCACCAGCGTGTCGCCACGCAACAAGGCCCAATGCGGGGTCATGCGGCTGTCGAAGCTGTCTTTCTTCAGGCTGTGGCTGATTCGCACCCGGTAGCTCAGGCTGGCCTTGCCGCCGGCCGGGCGCCATACGCCGCGCTGTACCGCGGGCGGCTTGGCCGCCCCGGGCTGCCATTGGCCATCGGCCTTGAAGTCGCTGTAATCGCCATGCTTGCCCAGGTTGAAATCCAGGCTGCGTACCGCCGCGCCCTCCGCCAGGGTCAGGCGTACCTCGGCCTGGTCGCTCTGCGGCAACAGGCGCACGTGGTAATCCAGATCGATTTTTTTCGCCGCCCACCCCGGCGCACTGAGCACCAGCAGCCAGCCGGCCAGCGCCAGCCTTGCCCCCACAGCCATACACACTCCTTCGTGAAACAACCTTGAACGCGAGCGCGGCGTACCTTCAGCCGGCGCGGAAAATCAGATGATCTTCCCAGTCTTCCTCGGCCACGCTGCCTTCGGCGAGCATGCGTCCGGATTGGGAAATACGCTCATGGTGCACCGCGTCGCGGTCACCGCACACCAGATGGTGCCAGAGCGGCAGGTCCTTGCCCTCGCTGACCAGGCGATAACCGCAGGTCGGCGGCAGCCATTTGAACTCATCGGCCTTGCCCGGGGTGAGCTGGATACAGTCCGGCACCGAGGCCCGGCGGTTGGCGTAGTCACTGCACTGGCAGGTCTTCAGGTCCAGCAGTTTGCAGGCGATGCGGGTGTAGTAGACGCTGTTGTCTTCTTCATCCTCGAGCTTCTGCAGGCAGCACAGGCCACAACCGTCGCACAACGACTCCCACTCCTCCTGATCGAGTTGTTCGAGGGTTTTGCGGATCCAGAAGGGTTCAACTTTGGCGGCCATGGCTCAGGTAATCGGTATCGGACAGGGAAAAGGCCGCCAGTCTAGTGCCCAAGGCCCCGCGGGCCAAGCGCTGGCGACTGTCGGTAAGGCACTACTTGTCAGGCCGCATGCCGCGCAGTAGCTTTGCCTGTCGCAAAGACCCACGTCCGCGTGCCATTAGCGCTCGACCGCGTCGCACCGGTGAACCGCCCCAGGGTCAGGACAAACCTCATTGCCCAGTTCAACTGCGCTCGCCGGTTTATCCACCTTTCATTCTCAAACGTAGCCAGGAATCTCTGTCATGAGCGCCAATCCCCGCGTTGCCGAGTACGCCATCCACCCGCAGTTCACCGAGCGCTGGTCGCCGCGCGCCTTCACCGGCGAAACCATTCCCGAGGAAACCCTGCTGAGCTTCTTCGAAGCCGCGCGCTGGGCGCCGTCGGCCTACAACTCGCAGCCGTGGCGCTTTCTTTATGCGCGCCGCGACACGCCGAACTGGGAACGCTTCCTCGGCCTGCTCAATGAGTTCAACCGTGGCTGGGCGCAGCACGCCTCGGCGCTGGTGATCGTGATCTCGAAAACCACCTTCACCGCGCCGGGCGCCAGCGAGGAAACCCCGGCCCTGTGGCACACCTTCGACACCGGCTCGGCCTGGGGCCACCTGGCCCTGCAAGCCAGCATCAGCGGCTGGCACACCCACGGCATGGCCGGGTTCGACCAGGAGCTGACCCGCAAGGAGCTGAAGATTCCAGAAGGTTATGCCCTGCATGCCGCCGTGGCCGTCGGCAAGCTGGGTGAC
This sequence comes from Pseudomonas sp. FW305-25, assembly GCF_017351415.1. Classification (NCBI taxonomy): domain Bacteria; kingdom Pseudomonadati; phylum Pseudomonadota; class Gammaproteobacteria; order Pseudomonadales; family Pseudomonadaceae; genus Pseudomonas; species Pseudomonas sp. FW305-25. The sequence continues at coordinate 230,512 of NZ_JACNDE010000004.1, forward strand.
AAGGCGAGCCTCGCCGAATACCTGCAGGCCCGCGAAGAGCCAAGCCCGCGTCGCCCGCTGAGCGAAACCGCGGCCGAAGGCGATTTCAGCCTGTAAACCAGCAACCTGTAGCCGCTGCCGCAGGCTGCGATCGCCCACAACGTGGGCGCAGGATCTTGAGATCGCTGAAGTCCTTCGGACTTATCGCAGCCTTCGGCAGCGGCTACAGAGTCTGTGATTCCCCTCAATACCCCCGGGTGAAATCCACTTCGCCACGCAACGCCGTGTCGGCCTGATAGGCCCGCAGGTTGTCGATGAACAGCTGCGCCATCAGGGTCGGCGAGGTCGGCGCCGAGCTGTGGCCGGTCAGCAGCAGGCCCCAGGCGGTCCAGAACGGATGGCGCTGCGGCAGCGGTTCCTGGCGGCAGACGTCGATCACCGCCCCCGCCAGATGCCCTTCCTTCAAGGCGTCCACCAGATCCGCATCGACCACCGCGACCCCGCGGCCGACATTGATAAACAGGCCGGTCGGCTTGAAACGCTTGAACAGCGCCGTGTCGTACAGGTCATGGGTGTGCGGGGTGTTGGGCAGCAGGTTGACCACATAATCCACCTCACCGACCAAACGTCCCAGGTCCGCCAAGGCCGCCACTTCGATAAACGGCGCCTGCTCCCGGGCTTCGCTGGCAATGCCGTACAGCTCGACGCCGAACGGCAAGAGGAACTGCGCCACGCTCTGGCCGATATCGCCCGCGCCGACGATCAGCACCTTGCGCCCGGCCAGGCTCTGGCCCGTGCGGTTATCCCACTTGCGCTCGACCTGGCTGACCAGGCGCGCCAAGACTTCGCGCTCGTGACCGAGCATGTAGGTGAGCACGTATTCGGCCATGACCTGGCCGAAGATCCCCACGGCGCGGGTCAGCCGGTAATGGCGTGGCAGGCCATCGGCAAGCAGCGGCGTGATGCCGGCCCAGGTCGATTGCAGCCACTGCGGCTGGTGGCCCTGGCGCAACAGGGTGGCCAGCAGGTCCGGCTGGCCGAGCCAGACCGGGCAGTCCGCGGCCAGCTTCGACAGCTCGGCGGAATCGCCGCTGGTGAGCACTTCCAGGTCAGGTGCCAGCTGACGCAACAAACGGGCATAAATAGCGTGATCGTGTTCGGCAATCAGAACGCGCATGGTTCAAACCTTACAAAACGGTGCAGGCAGCCACCGACGGAGTATCGCTCCATCGATCGCGGCAGCCGCCAGATAGAATCAGTTCCATTTTCAACGATGCCCTGGACAGGGCATCTACAGGTGTCCGTCAGACCGGATCATTACGGCGCAGCAGCTCTTCGGGCAAGTGCTCGATGTACTCGTCCTCGGCCGGTGGCATCTGCAGGTGGTAACCCTGCTTCTCGAGGTTTTCCAGCACCTGGTGGATGTCCTCGCGCGACAGCTTGCGCTCGGGACTCAGCACCAGGTCGAAGGCGTGCTGCGGCTTGCCGAACGCCGCCAGCAGGTTTTCCGGCACGCGCTCCAGGGCATCGCTCTTGAGCACATAGAGGTACATCTCGTTCTTGCGCGGGCTTTTGTAGATCGAGCAGATACGTTTCATGGCTGTTCTCCGGCGGTGGCCAGGCTGTCGAGCAGCACCTGGCCCATCAATTCGCGGCGCCAGCCACGCAGCGAATCGGGCAATTGGTAGGGTCCGTTAGGAAAGCCGCTCTTGAGCAGGCTTTCCAGGGTTTTCTTGCGCAGCATCAGTTCCGGGGCGATGCCCAGGCGCTCGGCTTCAGCCTGACCCACAGCGCGCAGGCGCTTGAGCAGGGCCGAGGCTTCCATCGGCAACGGCTCGGGGACGGCCGGCGGCCACTGGTCGGGGCTGACGCTGGCGGCACGCTTGATCAGGCCCAGCAGGAACTCGCCGTCCTGACGCACGGTGCGCGGGTGCATGTCTTCGATTTTCGCCAGGGCGCCGAGGTTGTCCGGCTGGCTCTTGGCCAACGGCCACAGCGAGTGCTCGCGCACGATCCGGTTGCGCGGCAGGTCCCGTGCCCGTGCCTCACGCTCGCGCCAGGCGCAGAGTTCACGCAGCACCGCCAGTTGCGCGCGGGACAGTTTCCAGGCCAGCTTGGCCTCGCGGTAGACCTCATAGGGATCGACTTCGCGGCGCAGGTTGGCCACCAGCTCGGCGCCGTCTTCCAGCACCCAGTTGTATTTGTCCTCGGACAGTTTCGGCCGCAGCTGGGTGAAGACCTCGGCCAGGTGCACGGCGTCTTCGGCGGCGTAGCTGACCTGGGTTTCCGACAGCGGGCGTTGCAGCCAGTCGGAGCGGGTCTCGCCCTTGGGCAACTCGATACCCAGCACTTCCTGGACCAGCCGCGAGTAGCCCATGGAGAACCCCAGGTTCAGGTAGGCGGCCGCCAGTTGCGTATCGAACAACGGTGCCGGCAGGCTGCCGGTCAGGCGCAGCAGGACTTCGAGGTCCTCGCTGCAGGCGTGCACCACCTTGACCACCGCGCTGTTCTCCAGCAAGGCCGCCAGCGGCTGCCAGTCGTCGATGGTCAAAGGGTCGATGAGGTAAGCGCGCTGGCCATCGCCGACCTGCAACAGGCCGGCGATCGGATAGAAGGTGTCGACCCGCATGAATTCGGTGTCGAGGGCGACGAATGGCAGCTTCTGCCACTCGGTGCAGAATTGACCGAGGCTATCGTTGTCGCGAATCCAGTGAATATCGATGGCCACACGGCTCTCCCTTGAAGAATGGCGCGCAGTATATATCGCCCTCGGCGATTTCTGAGCATTCACTCGACAAGAGCCTGCGCGAAATCGGCGCCCGGGCCACAAGAATAGTCCGAACGCCGTCGGCTACCCCTGTTTGCGCAGGACGTAAACCCGCCAGGCGGCGCAGCCGGGAATGAAATCCTGGTGGCTGAGCACTTCGAACCCCGCGCCCTTGAACTCGGCCTCGACCCGCGCCCGGCTGACGTCCATGCGTGGAGCACGCTGCAATTGCAGGGTGTCGTTGCCCTCCAGCCGGTCGCGCATGACTTTCAAGCGACTATCGATGCGCACCGCGAGGATCACCGAGTCGCGACTGACCCGATGGAATTCGCCCAGCAACGCCAGGCGCGCCTCGCTGCTGGCGACATGGGGGAACAGTTGCAGGCAGACGATGCAGTCCACCGCGTTGGCCGACAGGCCGATGCTGAACGACGAACTCTGGAAAGTCCTGACCCGCCTGAGCAGGCTCGCCGGGTGGTGGGTCTGGGCGTGGTTGAGCATGTCCTGGGACGGGTCCGCCGCCAGGATCACCCGATTACTGTGCTCGCCCAGAACCGGCCAGAAGCGCCCTGCGCCGCACGCAAGATCGAGAATCAGCCCCGGCTCGCCCGCCACCTTCAACGCGCGGCGAACCAGCCACTCGTCGCGCCACAACGACAGGCGCCGCCCCAACCCGAGCGGGCGCTCGTCGCCACAGACGCGCGCGTGCGCCTGGTCATAACGCCTGGCGAACTCGAGCTCGAGGGGGGATGGAGGGTGCACGGACATGGATCTACTGGCTCTTGTAAGTCTTGGATGAAAAACAGGTTACCGCCCCGATCGTGAAAAAAAGGTCGAACGCCGATCAAGGCTTCATTGCCGCGCCAACACGCCGTCGACCACGCTGCCCCGGCAGCCGGCGAACAGGTCCAGGTCGGGCTGGTAGACCCGGCTGTCGACTTCCAGCAGACCGAGCATCGAGTGGAACAGATTGTCCTGGCTCAGCGGTTTTTCCCGGCTCAGTTGCAGGCAATGGGTGTCCACCGAGAAGGCCTTCTGATAGCTGTCCGAGAACCAGGCCAGCATTGCCACATGTTTTTGCTGCGACGGCGCGAGCATGTAGGGCGTGCCATGCAGGAACAGGTTGTATTCGCCCAGGGACTCGCCGTGGTCCGACAGATAGAGCATGGCGGTATCGACCTTGTCCTGGTTGCTGCGCAACAGGTCGATCAGGGTCGCCAGCACGTGGTCGGTGTACAGCAGCGTATTGTCGTAGCCATTGACGATGCTCTCGCGGCTGCAATTGTTCAGGGCGTTGCTCTGGCACACCGGGGTGAAGCGCTCGTATTGCTTGGGGTAGCGCTTGAAGTATTCCGGCCCGTGGCTGCCCATCTGGTGCAGGACCAGCACGGTGTCCTTGTCCAGGGTATCGATGAAGTGCTGCAGGCCCTGGAGCAGGATCTCGTCGCGGCATTCGCTGTTGGCACAGAGCGCCGGGTCCTTGAGGTTGCTGACGTCGTCGAGGGTCACCCGGTCGCAGGTGCCCTTGCAACCGGACTGGTTGTCCCGCCAGATCACCTCGAGCCCAGCGCGCTTGAGCACGTCCAGCAGCCCTTCCTCGTTCTTCGCCTTGCTGGCGTCGTAGTTCTTGCGCCCCATGTTGGAGAACATGCAGGGCACCGAGACCGCGGTCTCGGTGCCGCAGGACGACACGTCGGTAAAGGCGATCAGGCCGTTTTCCTGGCTGAGTTTCGGCGTGGTGTCGCGCTCGTAGCCCAGCACGCCGAAGTTCTCGGCCCGGGCACTTTCGCCGACCACCAGCACCGTCAGCGACTTGCGCGCATGGTTTTGCCAGGTCGGATTGCGCTGGGCATCTTCCCCGATCTTGACGAAGGGCTGGCGCGCCGAAACCACTTGCTCGCGCAGGTAGCCGATGGAAGCGCCCACGTAGTTGCTCGGCACTATCATCAGGCGCAATTCATGGTGATTGCGAAACAGCGAGGCCAGCCCCTGATAGTTGGCCAGGGCTACCCCGCCAATGGCCGCCGCGCACATAACGGATACCAGCAACTTGCTCAATAACTCGCGGTGCCAGCGACGATAATTGATCGGGGCTTTCCACAATAACCAGGAAGGCAATACACCCAGGAACAGAATATAAACAAGCAACTTCAGGGAGAGTAAGTCACGCACTTCCGTTGCATTGGTTTCGGCGAAGTTGCGAAACATTCCGGCATCTATCAGCACTCCGTACTGGCCCATGAAATAAGCCACGCCGGCACTGACCATAAACAATAAAACCAGCACCGGCTTAAATATCCGGCGAAACGCCAGCCAGGTCAGGATAAGGTTGAAGGCACAGAAGATCATCACCCCGAAAGCCACGCGCATGGCGATGCCGCGGGTGTCCGAGGCGGTAATGCTAAACAGGTGCTGCCAGAGCACAAAGTTGCAGCCAAGCAATAAAAAGGCGCAGGCAATCAACGTCACCCATTCGGGACGCAGGGGTTTGATGTTTAGCATGACGATCGACTTGTTCCTTGAAAGAAGTGCGTCGTCAGGCCTGTTATTCAATGACCGCCCACGACAGCACGAACTTTAGGTAGCCGACCATCAACGTTTCGTGAAAAAGAAGCCAACAAATAGTTGGCATAGCCCTTTGCCAAAACTTTTTTCGGTGAAAACGACCCGCGCGCACTGGCGAGCGATGCGTCTTGCCCCATTCGGGTCGGGCGCAAATAATGAGCCGCCCTCGGCCACTCCCTCGTCATCAAGGATCGACCGCATGAAAGCACGCCTTCTGCTCTGCTCGCTGCTGACCCTCAGCGCCCCGGCCTTTGCCGCGCCAAGCACCTCGCACCTGGATCAGGTCATCGAACGCGGACACCTGAACGTCTGCACCACCGGCGACTACAAGCCTTACACCTACCTGCGCGCGGACGGTGCCTATGAAGGCATCGACATTTCGATGGCGCAGTCCCTGGCGCAAAGCCTGGGGGTCGAGGTGAAGTGGGTGAAGACCACCTGGAAAACCCTGATGCCGGACTTCCTGGCAAACCAGTGCGACATCGCCGTGGGCGGTATTTCCGTGTCCCTGGAGCGACAGAAGAAAGCCTTCTTCAGCGATACCCTGGGCGTCGACGGGAAAATCCCCCTGGTGCGGTGCGCCGACAAGCAGCGCTACCAGACCGTCGAGCAGATCAACCAGCCTTCGGTGCGCCTGATCGAACCGCCGGGAGGCACCAACGAAATCTTCGCCCGGGCCCACCTGCCCAAGGCCAGCCTGACCCTGTTCGCCGACAACGTGACCATCTTCGAGCAACTGCTGGAGAACAAGGCCGACGTGATGATCACCGACGCGTCCGAAGCGCGCTTCCAGCAGAAACTCAAGCCGGGGCTGTGTGCGGTGAACCCCGAGCAGTACCTGCAATACAGTGAAAAAGCCTTCCTGTTGCCACGGGACGACGTCGCCTGGAAAAGCTATGTCGACCAGTGGCTGCACCTGAGCAAGGCCACCGGTTTCTACAGCGGCGTGGTCAATCAGTGGCTGGCGGCGCCCACGCCCTGAGCCGTCAGCCGCTCGCGAAAAGCAGTCGTCAGCAGCTCGCGAAAAGCCTGGCACGCGGCGCTGCGATAAGCGCCCTTGCGCCCCAGCAGCGCCACGCTGCGGGGCGCCAGGGGCGGTTGCAGGATCACCGGCCTCAGGCCCGGCTGCTCCTGGGTGATGGCCAGCGGCAGGATGGTCGCCAGTTGTCCGCGGCGAACGATTTCGACAATGGCGCCGATGGAGTTGGCTTCGATGGCGATGCGCGGCGTCATGCCCTGCTCGCGGCAATAACGGTCGATATGCTGGCGGGTGGCGAAATCGCCGCTGAGCAGCACCAGCGGCTGCCGCTCCAGCTCGGCCGCCGTCAGTTCCCGCGGTAGCTCGGGCTGCTGCTCGCGGCTGACCATCAGGCTCAGGCTCTCCTCGAACAACAGCTGGCTGTCGATATCCGGCAGGTGCTGCCCGGCAAAGGCAATGCCCAGGTCCAGGCGGTCTTCGGCCAGGGCCGCTTCCAGTCGGTCCTGGGTCATCTCTTCGAGGCTCAGGGCGATCCCCGGATACCGCTGGTTGAAACGGGTCAGCAGCGGCCCCGCCAGGTAAGTGATGAAAGTCGGGGTCATGCCCAGGCGCAACGAGCCGCGCCGCAGATCCTGCACGTCATGCATGGCGCGCCTGGCGGCCTCCAGGTCCTGCAGGGCCAGCCGCGCATAACGCACATAGGCCTCGCCGGCGTCGGTCAGGCGCACGGTGCGCCCCGAGCGGTCGAACAGCGGCGCGCCGAGGCTGTCCTCCAGTTGCCTGATCTGTTGCGACAGCGTCGGCTGGGACACGTGCAAGGCTTCGGCGGCGCGGGTGAAGTTGCCGTGCTCGGCGACGGCCAACAGGTAACGGATATGACGTAGCAGCATGGTGTCTCCAGGCCAGGACCGCCAACTATAGGCAGTACTTATGGCCAGCATAACAAGCCAGTCTTGGACGCTATAGCTGAAATTTCCCATCCTTGCGCCATCAGCGATGCAAGGAGAACCACCATGCGGCACATCATCGACGGCTTTCTCAAGTTCCAGCGCGAAGCCTTCCCGAAACGCAGCGAGCTGTTCAAGCAACTGGCCACCACCCAGAACCCCGGCACCCTGTTCGTCACCTGCTCCGACAGCCGGGTAGTGCCGGAACTGCTGACCCAGCAGGAGCCAGGCGATTTGTTCGTGATCCGCAACGCCGGCAATATCGTGCCCTCCTACGGGCCGGAACCGGGCGGTGTGTCGGCCACTGTGGAGTACGCGGTAGCCGTGCTCGGGGTCAGCGACATCGTGATCTGCGGGCATTCGGACTGCGGCGCCATGACCGCCATCTCCACCTGCAAATGCCTGGACCATCTGCCGGCGGTGGCCAACTGGCTGCGCCATGCCGAGTCGGCCAAGGTGGTCAATGCCGCCCGCAGCCATGCCTCGGACGAAGCCCGCCTGGATGCCCTGGTGCGGGAAAACGTGATCGCCCAGTTGGCTAACCTGAAGACCCATCCCGCGGTCGCCCTGGCCCTGGAACAGGGCCGGCTGAACCTGCACGGCTGGGTCTACGACATCGCCAGCGGCGCCATTGCCGCGCTGGACGGCCCGAGCCAGGGCTTCGTGTCCCTGGCCGAACACCCCGACGCCTGCGCCTTGGTCGGTAAACCGCGACACGCGGCTTGAACGCTCTCTTTTCAACGACCCTTTTTCAACGACTCGTTCAACAACCGTTTCACCATCCCAACGAGGAACTCGACATGCTGCAATCCCAATTCGCCCAAGCCCCACGCCTGGCCCTGGCCGACACCATCATCGACGCCAAGGCGCGCAAGAACCTGTCGTGGCAACAGCTCACCGACGGTACCGGCCTGAGCCTGGCGTTCGTCACCGCCGCCCTGCTCGGCCAGCACGCCTTGCCGGCCGCGGCCGCCGACCTGGTCTGCAGCAAGCTCGACCTGGACCAGGACGCCAGCCGCCTGCTGCAAAGCATCCCGTCGCGCGGCAGCATCCCCGGCGGCATCCCCACCGACCCGACCGTGTACCGCTTCTATGAAATGCTCCAGGTCTACGGTTCGACCCTCAAGGCACTGGTCCACGAGCAGTTCGGCGACGGCATCATCAGCGCCATCAACTTCAAGCTCGACATCAAGAAAGTCGAAGATCCGGAGGGTGGTTCCCGCGCGGTGATCACCCTGGATGGCAAGTACCTGCCGACCAAGCCGTTCTGATCGCCCGAGGCCCGCGCACCGTCGCGGGCCCCTGTAGCCGCTGCCGCAGGCTGCGATCCAGGCCGTAGGACTGGCCCGGGCAACGTGGTGCTTCCGGCAGACCGCATGTGCAGGTTTGGGGGCTGCTTCGCGGCCCAGCGCAGCCTGCGGCAGCGGCTACAGGTGTTATTTGATTTCTAGATAGTCCTGCACACTTTCTGATTTGCTCCGGCCACGCCCCTCCCCGCCTAATCAGCGCCTGAATTGTTCAAGGTCTGGTTATGGAAAACGTTCGCGCGACAACCCGCCCCGTCTTCTGGCTGATGCTCAGCGTGACGCTGGTGGCCTTGAACCTGCGGCCGTCGATGGCCGCCGTCGGCCCCTTGCTGTCCGGGATTCGTGGCGATATCGCCCTGAGTTTCAGCGGCGCCGCGCTGCTGACCATGCTGCCAGTCATGGCCATGGGCCTGGCGATGTTCCTCGGCGTGCGCATCGGCCAGCGCCTGGGCGACCACCGCAGCGTGGTGATTTCGCTGCTGGTCATTGGCCTGGCCACCCTGTCGCGGCTGTTCCTCGATTCGGCCGCCGAACTGATCCTCAGCGCCGTGCTCGCCGGCCTCGGCATCGCCCTGATCCAGTCGCTGATGCCGGCACTGATCAAGTCGCGCTTTCCCGACAATGTCTCGCTGTTCATGGGCCTGTACGTCACCTCGATCATGGGGGGCGCGGCGGTCGCGGCGTCCTTTGCCCCGCTGGTGATGAGCCGCACCGGCAGCTGGCGGCTGGGCCTGGCGATCTGGGCGGCGCTGGCGGTCCTGGCGCTGCTGTTCTGGTACGCGCAACGGGCGGCCATGCCGAAACTGCCTGGCGCCGCGACGCACCACGAATCTTTTGCCGGCAACCGTCGCGCCTGGCTGCTGGCGATCTTCTTCGGCCTGGGCACGGCGTCCTACACCTGCGTCCTGGCGTGGCTGGCCCCCTATTACGTGGAACAGGGCTGGAGCGAACAGGACGCCGGCCTGCTGCTGGGATTTCTCACCGCCATGGAGGTGATCTCGGGCCTGGTGACGCCGGCCATCGCCAACCGCAGCCAGGACCGCCGCCGGGTGCTGGTGGCCTTGCTGGCGCTGATCATCGCCGGCTTCTGCGGGCTGATCCTCAGCCCCCGGCACCTGAGCCTGCTCTGGCCGTGCCTGCTCGGCCTGGGTATCGGCGGGTTGTTTCCCATGAGCCTGATCGTGTCCCTCGACCATCTGGACCATCCGCGGCGTGCCGGTGGCCTGACGGCCTTCGTGCAAGGCATCGGCTACCTGATCGCCGGCCTGTCGCCGCTGCTCGCCGGGATCATCCGCGACCGCCTGGGCAGTTTCGAGTGGGCCTGGTGGTCGCTGACCGCGGTCATGGCGCTGATGATCCTGATGGTCCTGCGCTTCGATCCGCGGCACTACCACCGCCACTTCCAATGACCCGGGGAACGCGCTCATGAAACCCGCCAGCTTGCTCAACGCCCATCTCGGCATGCTGCTGTGGGCGATGTTGATCGCCGCTTCTTTTTTCGCCGCGGCCCGGGTCAGTCAGGCCGTCGACCCGCTGTTGCTGACGGGCCTGCGCCTGCTGTTGTCGGCCCTGATGTTCGTGCCGGCGCTGTGGCTCAACGGCACGCTCCGGATCAACCGCGCCGGGCTGCGGGCGCATGCCATGCTTGGGTTGCTGCTGGCGATCTATTTCGCTTCGCTGTTCGAGGCGCTGCGGCATACCTCGGCGATCAATACCGGCATCCTGTTCGCTCTGGTGCCGCTGCTGACCCTGCTGTTCGAGGGCCTCCTGCTGAGCGACAACCCAGCAAAAAACCGCCTGTTGCCGATGCTGCTGGCGGCCGCCGGGGCCATGCTGCTGACCTTCAGGGGCGGCGGCGCCGAGGGTATGCCGTCGCTCTACGCGGTCGGCGTGTATGGGGTCGGTTGCCTGGCCATGGCCGGTTATTCGCCGCTGAGCCAACGGCTGAAAGCCACCAGCCTGAAAGATCGCAGCCCGGCCGCCATGACCTTCTGGAACATGTTGTTCGGCGCGCTGTTCCTGTTCGCCTTCTGCCTGCCGGGCGGTGGTTGGCGCAGCGCCGTCCTGCTCACTCTCAACGACAGTCTGTGGCTGCTGTACCTGGCCTTGTTCGCCACCCTGGCGACTTTTTGGCTGCTGCACCGGGCCATCGGGGTGATCGCACCGGCCACGGTCATTTCCTACATCTACCTGAGCACCCTGTTCATCACTCTCTTCCACTGGTTCGTGCTGGGCCGGCATCCCTTGCCGGGCGAGCTGCTCGGCGCGCTGCTGGTGGGCCTGGGCATGCTCGCCCTGATCCTCGGCAGCCGCCGGCCAGTCCTGGTGCCCGGTTGAAGGCGCAACACCAAGGGACAGCCGCTACGCGCCGCGCCACACCGCACAGGTCGTGTTCTCGGAATTAATTGTCCCTTCGCTATCCGTGAAACCCCGGGGCAAGGATTCAATTAGGACGATCGTTCCGTTAGCATCAGGCAGGTTTGCGCACGACCGCGCGAGGTGCTCAACGAGACGGAACTGATGCTGAACAGTAACTTGCTTAGAAAGCTCGATATGCAGGACCTGATGGTGTTCGTCGCCGTGTACGAGCAAAGCAGCGTGACCGGGGTCTCGGAAACCCTGTGCGTGAGTCAGTCGACCGTCAGCTACTGCCTGAAAAAACTGCGCACCGGCTTCGAGGACGAGCTGTTCATCAATACCCGCACCGGCATGCGTCCGACCTACAAAGCCAGCACCATGTACAGCCATGTGCTGAAGATTCTCGAAAGCATCAACCTGTGCCATTCCGGGGTCCAGGCTTTCGACCCGACCCGCCAGGCCGTCACCTTCAATGTCTGCGCGCCGGAATATTTCGAACTGCTGATCCTGCCGCGGCTGCTCAAGGGCTTCGACTTCGCCGACCTGCCGGTGACGGTCAACGTGCACAAGCTGGAAACCGATATCCCCGCCGAGGAACTGCGCGACGGCAGCCTGGACCTGGTGGTCTGCTTCGGTCCGAACTTTCACCACAACCACCCCGACCTCAAGTCGCAGGTGCTGCTCGAGGATGACCTGGTGTGTGTCTTCGACAAGCGCGCGACGCCGCCGCTGGAACCGCGTTTCAGCCTGCAGTCGTTCGTCGAGCGTCGGCACGTCTACCCCACGCCCTGGACCTCGACCACCAACATGGTCGATGGCTGGCTGGCCCGCCAGGCCCACCGGCGGCAGATCGTCGCGCGCTCCAACAGCTACAGCGCGGCGCTGAAAATGATCACCGGCACCGACTTCATCCTGACCCTGCCGCGGCGCATCCAGGCGCTGCTGACCAACGACGCGGTGTTCAGCCATTGCGAAGCGCCCAACGGCCTGCCGGGCTTTACCCTGGACATGCAATGGAGCGCCCACACCGACCAGGACAGCGCCAACACCTGGTTCCGCGAGCAAGTGGTCAAGGTCTGCGCGCAGCAGGGCCTATTGTAGGTCCAGGCCCTGTGGCATTCCGGCTCAGTGGCCGATGCTGAGCTTGCCGTAGGACTCGCGGTCGATATCCAGGATCTCCACCGCCAGTTGCAACTCGACGCCGGCCGGCCATTCACAGAGTTCCTGCAGCACCGCCAGCAGGCTTTGCGAAAGCTGCTTCTTGATCTCTGGCGAACGCCCGCTGAGCAACGACAGCTTCACATGCACGAACGCCCGCTCGCCGAGGCCGGTGCCGACGCGAAACGTCTCGACCTTGCGCGCGCGGCTCTTGATGTCGTATTCAGCGAACTGCCCGGACGCCACCAACGCGTTGTTGAACCGCAGCAAGGCCTTGTCGGCATCCAGTTGCGACAGGTTGGCGGTGTATTCCATATGCAGATGAGGCATGGCGGATCTCCCTGAAAGGTGGGGGTGAAAAGGCGCTCCATACTACACGCCTCGCGACCGCCTGCCTGAGTCCTCTACGAAGGGATAAGAGATTCAACGCGCCTTGAGCGGCGCCAGGTCGCGGTCGCTCATGAACGCCTCCAGCCGCGAACGCAGCCAGCGTTCGGCCGGGTCGGTGTCGACATGACTGAGCCAGACCATGGACAGGTCCAGGGTCGGGGTCTTGAACGGAAACGGCTCCTGGAACAACTGCCCCGACGCCGCCATGGCCGCCGCCGTGTAGTCCGGCAGGCTGGCGATCATGTCGGTCCCCGCCAGCAACGCCGGCAGCGAACTGTACTGCGGCACCGACAACACCACATGGCGCTGTCGACCGATCTCGGCCAGCCATTCATCGGCAAAGCCGCTGACATTGGCCGTGTGCGACACCAGCACATGCGGACGGGAACAGTATTCGTCGAGGGTCAGTGGCGTGTCGCTGGCATCGGCGCGCAGCACGCTGGGCTGGATATGCCGCAGCAGCTTGCGCTTGGCATTGGCCGGCAGCCCGCGGGTCTGGCTGATGCCCACGGTGATGTCGCCGGCGGCCAGCAGATCCGGGATCCGCCAGTAGTCCGCGTGCTGCACTACGAACACTACCTTCGGCGCTTCCTGGCGCAAGGTCCGCAGCAGCGGCGGCAACAGGCCGAATTCGACGTCGTCGGACAAGCCGATGCGAAAGGTCATGGTGCTGCTGGCGGGATCGAAATCGTGGGTCAGGCTCAGGGCCGAGGACAAGGCATCCAGCGCCGGCGACAGGTGCTGGATCAGCTCTTCGGCGCGGGCGGTCGGCTCCATCCTGTGGCCCACGCGAATGAACAGCGGATCGTTGAAGATCGCGCGCAAGCGATTGAGCGCCGAACTGATGGTCGGCTGGCCGAGAAACAGCTTCTCCGCCGCCCGGGTCACATTGCGCTCGAGCATCAGGGTTTCGAACACCACCATCAGGTTGATATCGGCCTTGCGCAGTTCGTTGCGATTCATCCGCGTGCTCCATCCCCAGGTCGGAGCCCAGTGTAGAAAGGCCCCGCAACGGCGTCTATCGCCATTGAAGGGGCTTGGTTCAACCCTGAATGTTCAGGGGAAGGTAAAGGTGAACTCCGCCGCGCCATCGGCATCGCCGACCTTGACCTCGGCATCGCTGCCGGTGCGGATGTAGCCGGCCCGCAGCGGGATGATCGCGCTGTCGCCCACCCGTTGCATGTCGTAGCGGGTGCCGTCGTATTTGACCCGCTGCCCGTTCAGGTCGTTGATCATGATGATGCCGAAGCCCTTGGCGCTGTTGGGCGAAGCCGCCAGGTTGAGCACCGACGGGTCGGTGTGAGCGGCAACTTTGTCGGTGAAGGTGATCTGCGGCCTGGCATTCAATGCGCACTGGCTCAGCTCGATGCGAAACGGTACCGGCGACGAAGTCGAACCCACCTTGGGAAAATTGGCCAGGGAGAAACGCCCGAGCTTCACCGGTATGGTCCTGTACGACTCCACCACACAGGTGTTGGGAACGGTGATCCCGCCTCCCCCGCCCATATTGATGATGGCGGGGCCCATCAAGGAGTAGGGTTTGCGGCAGATGCCGATGGGCATGTTGTCGTTCGGAATGGTGACCTCCCCTCCCAGGCTGGCCACCCCCTTGAGCAGGTCGACCGCATACAGCATCAGCCCCGAGCTGCCGGCGACACGGTCGATCACCAGCTCGCCGCTGGGCAACTGGCTGGGGGGCACCGTGAGGATCAGCGATTGCAGATAGTTGGTCACCATCAGCGAACGCTGGTTCTGGCCTGCGCCGGGGTCATAGATAACCTGGTTCTTTTCCAACGCTACGGGCTTGGACACCTGGGTGATATTCCTGAGGACGCCGTCGGAGGAGTTCACCGCGATCTTGAAACCGATACCGTCGATGTTGGTCGGGGCGATGGCGTCGGGCAGCGGCGTACCCGCGGTCCAGTATCCGGCAGAGACCAACTCATGGGCCTTGTTACCCGTAGCCCCGCCATATCGGTAGTTGGTGATCAGGGCCACCGGTCGTTGCCACAGGACGGAGCCTACCGGCGTGGTGCTGGTCAACGGCGTCACTTCCACCCAGGGCCGGCCGGCACCGTTACTGAACGAGCAGTCGATTGCCTGGCTTTCCACCAAGGCGGCCTGGGCCGTCGCGCCGATCAAGCCCGGGAGCAAACAAGCCAGTACCTGGGCGCTGCGGTAGAACCGACGTACGTGGCCGGCGGGCCTCAACGCCAATAGATGGGTCATGGGGCCATTCTCCATGCTCTGCTTGAGCCCGGCCGTGTTGGCCGACCGGGTTTCGTTGCTCATGGAAGACCCGCATCGCGGATCATCCTGAAAGAGGTGATGAATCCTGAAAAACCGATACGCCATGCCGCGGCATGACGTATCGGGAACCCGCGATACCTGAGTATCAGCGGGTGGTGCCGAGGGTTACTGGATGATTCCCAGGTTCATGCCGGAAAGCGGTACCTGGGCAGCCTCGCCCAGTGCCGAGTTGTATTTCATCTCGCCATAGTTGACGCCGACCAGGCCGCCGTAAGTCTGGTAGCTCGGGTAATTGGCGTTGATCTTGCCACTGGCCACCGATTGACGAACTTTGCCCATGTTCAGCCCCACCAGGCCACCGAGCCTCGTGTAGTAACCGCCGCTCACCGAGCCCAGGGCCAGGGAGTTGAAGATCTGGCCATGGTTCTGCCCCACCAACCCACCGATGTTACTGTCCCGATCACCGTAGACAGTGCCCTTGGCCGTAGCGGTTTCGATAGTCGAGCCCAGGGTGCGACCGTTGGTACCCACCAGGCCACCCACGAAGCTGTTGCTCCCGGCCCGGACTTCACCACTGGCTTCGACCGAACTCAGGTCACCGTCGTTGTTGCCGATCAACCCGCCGACATTGCTGTTGCTGCCTGCCACGACCTTGCCGCGAGCCACGACGTGGCTGACGGTACCGCCGTAGTTACTGCCGATCAGCCCGCCGGTATTGCTGTTGGCACCCGCGGTGACATTGGCCAAGGCCTCGGCGGTGTCTATTTTGCCGTAGAAGTTCTGGCCGACCAGGCCACCGACATTGGTGCCCGAAGTGTCGTAGACCGTACCGCTGGTCTTGACGTCGTTCAGCGTGCTGTTCTGGTTGTAACCGATCAGCCCGCCTGCCGAGGCACTGCCGTAACCGTTGACCTTACCGCTGAAGCTGGACTCCCTGACCGCACTGTTGGTGTTGAACCCGATCAGGCCGCCAATGTTGCTGGCGCTGTGACCCTGCACCGTTGCCGAGGAGCTGGACCGCTCGACCGTGCCTGCCTGGTTGTAACCGATCAGCCCGCCTACATTCGTGCCCACATAGCTGCACGAGTAGGTACCGACTGAACCGCTGCTGGAAGAGTCGGCGATATAACCGCCCCTGTTGGTACCGACCAGACCGCCCGCACCACCAGCGAAGTTGCGCGCCAGGTACCCGCCGATGGCGACATTCGCCAAACTGTTGGTAATGCTCGCGGAACCCGTACCCCCTGAAACGTTTTCACCGACCAGGCCACCCACCGACGTGGTATAGCTGTTGCCATTCACGTAGGAGTTGCCCCCCACCGATGCGCGATCGATCGCACCGCCAGCATTGAGCCCGACCAGGCCACCCACGACGTTGGTGTTCGAGGCGTTGGCGTTGACGCGCAGGCCAGTGGCGCTGACGTTGGTCAGGGTCCCGGTGTTCACCCCCACCAGGCCGCCGATATAGCTGAAGCCCACTCCGGAGGTAGTGCCATTGACGGTCATGTTGGCCAGCTTCAGGTTACTGATACTGCCCGAGTTGCCGGCGAACAGACCAACCATGGGCCCGGTATTGGTCACCGTGAAACCGCTGACGGTATTGCCCAGGCCATCGAAGACGCCAGAGAAGGTGCCATTGCCGCCAATGGACTTGAAGTTGCCGTAACCCTTGATGTCGGTCCCCAGGACATACAAGCCATTGAGGTTGTTATTGACCGCCTGCAACTGGGCGGTGTTTTGAATGACATCGTAAAGCGCGCCGTTCGAATCGAACGAGGCCCCGGTACCGGACAGAGTGACCTTCGCGTCCTGCCCTAGGGCATAGCCGCTGCCATGGTTCATCCCAAGGCTGGCATTGGCCCCACTGAGGGTCACGTTGCCGTTGAGCCGGATGGCTTTATCGGCATTCATCTCGACCCGGGCCTTGATACCGGTGCTGGCCAGTCCGCCATTGACCTCGATGTCGCGCTTGGAAGACAGCTTCAGCTGATTGCCACTGTTCCAGGTGACGGGACCACCCACCACCACATCGCCGGCACTGCTGGCCAGTTCGATATTGGTGGTCGCCAGGTTGTTCGACAAGGTATCGGCGTAGGCGGTGTCGCTGCCCGATGCCGCTGTCGGATTGACCTTGACCTCGCGCGAGGTGATCTTCCAGCTGCCGGTCTGGCCGTTGCTGGCCTGGGTATTGACCCGGGTCGCCAGTTGCACCTCGGTATTCGCGCCTTTGGTCTCGATCACACCGCCGTTACCCACGGCGCCGATGGCACTGGCGGTCATCGCCCCGCCTACCAGCACCTTGCCCATATCGCCGCCATCGAGGGTGATCTTGCCGGCTGTGCCACGCAGGGTATTGGCCTCGATGGTGCCCTGGTTGTTGACCACGGTCCGCAACATGTCGCCGGCACTCTTGGCGGTCATCAGCACCTGGCCGCCGTCAGCCTTGAGCAGGCCACCGTTTTTCACCAGGGCATCCACTGCGGCACCATCGACTTGCAGGTTGAGCAGGTTGTTGCCGTCGAAGTTCACGGTGAACTTGTCCCCCGCGCCCAGTACCACCCGGCCCATTTGCGCCTGGATCACCCCATCGTTGCGAACGTTGGTCCCCAGCAGCGCCACGTTGCCGCCCTGGTCGGCAATGATGTCGCCGTTGTTGATGATCTCCGCCGACGAGTTGCCCGAGAAATTGTATTTGCCGGCCTTGAAGTCATCGTCGCTGATGCTTCGGGTCGAAGCCACCAGACCACCCACGTTGACCTGGGCGCCCTGGCCGAACACTACGCCGTTGGGGTTGACCAGGAATACCTGGCCATTGGCATTGATCCGGCCCTGGATGTTACTGGCATTGGTTCCGATGACGCGGTTCAGCGCAACCGAGCTTTTACCGGGCTGGTTGAAGGTAACCCTCTCGCCCTTTGCGACGCTGAAGTCGTTCCAGTTGGTGATCAGCTTGTCGGTATGCTGGTTGATCGACATTTCCTTGTTATTGCCGAAGATCAGAATATCGCCGGTACCGTGCACCACGGTTCCCCCCGTCGGCAGGGCGAATGCCGAGGACATGGCGCCCGCTCCCAGCAGGCTGACAGCCGCCACGACCATCCCCTTGCGCGCACCCGACTTGCGCCGGCGACGTGCCCCTTCATGAGCCACATTCCAGCATGCCAGGGCCTGGTTCCAAACCAGTGCATACATTTTGTTCACGGTAACGCCCTCTTCACTAAAGAACGTTCTGCAAACCATTTGCAGAACGACACCACTCCTGCTACGAGCAGGTACTAGAAATATTGCGTCGCGTTCATCCAGACCTGGGGGCGGCGCTCCGGCTTGTCCCGGGTCTTGCCGTTGTCATGCAGCGGCCAGGCGAGCGTCAGGTTGACTTGCTGCGAAGGCCCCGCCCAGCTGGCACCGATACCGGTCGCCGTGATCCGGCGGGTATTGTTTTCGGAGGTCCAGGGTTGGCGGTTGACCTTGACCGTGCCCGTGTCGGCGAAAGCACTGAGCTGCCAGCGTGGAGCCAGCGCGTAGCGCAATTCGGTACTGGCCTGCCAGCCCTGGTCGCCACTGCCGGCGCCCAATGAATAGCCACGCACACCGTAGGGACCGCCAAGGCCGAGCTTTTCCGAGTTGTCCAGGTTGCTGTTGGCCCATTGCGCACTCAGCCGGGTATAGAGCTGGAAACGGTCGCTCAGGCGCTGCAGGCGCGCGGCGTTGAGATTGAGCTTGGCGAACCCGCCCGAGATGCCTGCGGTACGAGTATCGCTAACCTCTTCCTCGCGGTCGCCAAAACGCAACCGACCGCTGCCGTAGGACAGATCGAAGAAGTTCTGGCCTCCCCGAAAAAAACGGTCCTGGCTGTTGCCGCTGAGGCTCAGGGTCCACAGGCCGATCCGCTTGCGGTTACTGAATTCGAACAGGTCGATATCGTCGCGCAGCCGTTTGTCTTCGTATTGCAGTTGCGCAGTGAGGTCGAAGGTGCGGCTGCGCACCAGCGGCTGGGCGACGAAAAAACTGCGAAAGCTGGCGGTACCGTGGTAGTCGAGGACCTCGAAGTCCCTGTACAGGCGGTAGCTCATTTCCGAGTACGCACCGCCGACTCGGGTCGACCAGGGCCCGACCGGTAACTGGTAGGCCGCCCGGTAATAACGCTGCGACTCGTCGCTGCGCATCGCCCGCAGGCTGAGCTGGTCGCCGAGGCGCAAGGGGTTGTTGAGGTTGAGGCTGCCGCCCAGGCGGTATTCGCCTGTGTAGTAGCCACCGAAGTTGTCCGCCTCCAGGGTGCCATTCAGCAGCGGCCCGGGCTCGGCGTCGATCACCAGGTCGGTGGTCCCGTACTCCTGGCCAGGACGCAAGGTGCCCCGGGCCTGGACCCCGGGCAGGTCGCTCAACAGCAAGAGGCTGCGCTCCAGGTCCGCGTCGTATACCGCCTCGCCGCTGTTCAGCGCCGACAGCGGCGCATGCACCACCTGATCCAGGGCGCGCGAACGGTTCTGCACTTCGATGCGTCCGTAACGCCCCTCCACCACGGCGATCCGCACCAGGCCGTTTTCAATGTCCTGGGGCGGTAGGAAAGCGCGGGCCAGTACATAACCCCGCTTCTGGTAGTAGTCGGTAATACGCTGCGCGGCTGCGCGCAAACCGTTCAGGTCCAGCTCCTGGCCCTGCAGGTCGGCCAGCAGCGGCTGCAGGCGCTCGGTGGCGAAAACCTGGTTGCCCTCGATGGCAAACGCCTGGACCTGCACCCGGATCCCGGAGGTGTCCGGGGCTGCTGGCGCGGTGGGTGTCTCGGCCTTGGGCAGATCCAACTCCAGCTCCGAAGGAACTGGCTGGACCGGCTGGACCGACTCGATGTCACGCATCGCCTGACCGGCGCTAGGTACCTGCAAGGCCAAGGCGATATCGGGCACCGCCAGGGGCAGCAGCGCCGCCAGCACGAAACACGACCCACGCCGCCCCAGACTCATGCCCACCGGTCGCGCACCCTCGGGCGCTCGACCGCAACCGCATGACGACGCACTCGCCGCGAATCTGTCCATCGCAAAACTACTGTTGTAACCGCGCACTTCCACTCAGCGTCTCCCCGCTGTCTATCGCCACCTGGTAACGAACGACCGTCGCATTGGCGACGGCTGCCTTTTTTGTTGCGGGCAGGGCGATACGTGTCGTGCCGAAAGGCTCGAGCGTGATCCCCTGCCAACTGATCGATTGAGCCCCGCTGCCCAGTTCCAACTGCGGGATGGACACGTAGTAAGGCGCCCGGCTGGTGGCCAGCAACGCCATCTGCCCGTCCGCTCCGGGTGCCTTGTCGAGGCTCCAGACCACTTGCCCGATTGCCTCGTCCGCCTTGCCGGCAAGGCCCGAAGGGCGGTACAGCAGCTTCATGCGCATGCGATAGGCCAGGCGCAGCACATTGCTGTCGCTGGTCGTCACCGGTGGCACTTCAAGGAAGTTGATCCAGAACACCGACTCGCGATCGCCGGGCAAGGGTTCGCCGGTGTAACGCACCACCAGGGCGCTGCGCTGTTGCGGGTCGAGCCGTGAAATAGGCGGCGACAGTACGAACGGCACCGTCAAACGACTCGGGTCGGCGCGCGTATCCCCCCGATCCAGCCAGGCTTGCAGAAGGATCGGCGCATCGCCGGTGTTGCCGACCCTGAGCGTCAACGCCGGGGTATTGGCCGGGTAGATGAAGCGCGTACCGGTAATGGCCAGCGCCGCCTGGACGTCGGCGCAAAGCGACATCAGCAGCCAGGCCGCCATCAGGCCCTCACAGATTCGCCGAGCCATGGCCGAGGGGCAGCACAAGCCGCCTGCCTGTCGCATCAGCCGTTCCTCGCCTGAGCGGGCGCGCCGGCAGTGTCGGGAGGTAGCGGGCGGCATGGCAGGTCGAATACCTCATAGCCCTTCGCCTCAGCCGCCTTGGCAGCCGCTGCATCGCGTTTGGACAAGCGGTAGTCGATCAGGCATTGCTGCCCAGGCTGATCACCCCATTCGACGCGGATCGAACCCTGGTCCTTTTCGCTGCGCAGCACCAGGCGACTGCCCTGGCCGACCGCGCCCATTTCCACCCCGCTCTCGGCGTCGGTCGCGATCGCGGCAAACGGCAGGAGCGCGCCATTGGGTTGCAGGCTGTTGATCAGGAAAGAGCGCGCCTTGCGGGTCGGGTAAGACAGCATCACCACGGCTCCAGCCACCGGCGCGGTGTTGCGCGAACTGACCTGCAGCTCGACGTCGTCGGGCATGCCTTGCGGGTCGATATCCACGGTGTTGAGCTGGAAAGGCGTCAGGCTGGGCACCACCGCGTAACCGCTGCCATTCACCTGCGCGCCGCTGTAGCCGACACCTGCGCCCTTGGCATGAGGCGCGTAGACCAGGCCGCTGGTCTCGCTCAGGGTCTGGGCAAACGTCAGGCCGCCGGGGTGCAGGATCATGCCGCCGGACGCGCCGATGGAGCCCTGGCGGTAATCGCTGCCCTGGGAAAAACTGGAACTTAAGGCCACCTGGGGCAAGGAATAATTGAGACTGGCGTTGTGGCTGGTTTCCCGTTGCTTGTCATCACGGGAAACGGACACGGCATAGGATGCTTTGCCCGCGTCGTCCACTGTCCCGGAAACGCCGCTGGTCAGATGAGTTCCCGTACTCTGGTCGTGACTGACGAAGTTATTGAGCACCGTTGCGCCCCGAGTCTCACGGCCCAGCGGGATCGTAAGGGTCAAACTCAAGGTCGTATTGCTACTGACTGCCCGACGCCCTGAATACCGGTTCTGTCCCAACGTGCGCTGTACGGCGAAGGAATAGCTATTGCCCCGCCACTGATTGCTGTAACCCGTGGAAAAGCTCAGGGCCTTACCTTGTCTGTTCCAATAATTGAGCGCCGAACCACTGGCATAGAGATGCCCGCCAGTGGCCTTCAACTGCTGACTGATATTCACATCCAGCCGGTCACGCATTCGGGAGAAGGCTTCCACCCGTTCGCCGCTCTCGACGAAGTCCTGCAACGCGACCGCGTCATGCAGTCCCAAATAACCACGGGTCGAGTAGCGATAAGCCAGTAACGAGAAGTTGGTACCGCTATTGGGCAGGTTCTTGCTATAGGACAGACGCAGGCTCGTCCCCTTCAGACGGCCCCTCCTGGGCACGTTGGTTTTGGCCTGGGTCACATCGAAAGCAAATCCCCCCACATCGGTATTGAGCGCACTCCCCATCAGCACCGACATATAACTGCCCGTGACAGCACCGCCGATGTATCCGGTAATGTCGTTATCCAGACCGTGCTGGGCTGTCCCTTGCAGCACATACTGGTTATTGCCACGCAGTCCAGGATCGATGATCTGGCCAGCGGTGAAGCCATATCGGGAGTTTCCAGGACGCAGTAACTGAACAGTCGTGGCAAAGGGCACGATGAAGCTGCTGCTCTTCCCGTTAGCCTCGGTCACGGTGACGCTCAGGTCGCCACCGAAGCTGGCGGCCTGCAGATCGCTGATCTCGAATGGCCCTGGCGCAACCGAGGTTTCGGAAATCAGATAACCGCGCTGATAAACCGACACCTTGGCGTTCGAGCTGGCCGTACCGCGCACCACAGGCGCGTAATAACGATCAGTGTCAGGAAGCATCCGATCGTCACTGGACAACTGCACACCGCGGAACGACACCGAGTCGAACAGATCCGCATCGGTGGCGCTCTCCCCCACCAGCAGCTGCGAGCGCCAGGCCGGCAGTTCGGTCTGGGCATAAACTTGCCCGCGCTGATAATGGCCACCCGTTTGCGGCGACCAGGTCAAGGTGCCGTTATGCCGTAAACGCACCGAGCCGACATTGAGCCCCATGTTCAGCCCGGCATAACCATTGGTCATGGTGCGGCCGCTGTTTTGCACGCTGAACAGGTTAGTGTTGTAGTTGAGCAGCCCCGCGGAAACGCCATGATCCCAGTTCGCCGGATCGACATAGGTTTTCGACAGGTTCTTCTGCAGGAAATATTGCGGGACCGAAAGATCGATCGTCAGCTCCTTGAGATCGATCTTCGTGGTGAGACCCGGAATGTAGCGAGCCAGGTCGGCGCAATAGGCGCCCTCCGGCATGCTTTCTGCGGAAGGTTGCGCCGAAGCCGCCTTGTCCAGATCGATACCGGCGCGAACCAGCAACGAACGCTCATAACAAGGCTGGCCGCCCTGCGGCCCATGAGTGTCGCGAAACTCGATGTTCTGCGTGGCACGCCACTGACCATTTACCAGCAGGTCGATGCGGTAATTGCCCGGAATGAGAAAGCCCTGGCGCTCAAAACGGCTGGTATCGATGGGGGCACCTTCGGTCTGAAACAACATCTGCGAATCGAATACCACGCCCTGCCCTGCGGGCTCGGCAGTGGAGGTTTCAGCCCATGTTTCAGTCGTCATGACAATAGCCGCCGTAGAAACAAGACATAGAAAAAACCGACCTGGACTAAAACCGTACGAAACTAACGCACAAGCAAAAACAACCAGATAACTACGCTGGACGTTCAACATATTCGATACCGGCATGCAGCCAGGTCATAGAAATGACAAAACTGCAGGGTGAGAAAAGTTACAGGGACAACGGTTTTTCAAGTACGCGCCGCCCACCGAAGTCATTAATGACCTCGTAATGGACAGAGGCTTTTCGATAAGCCTGAGGAGCCTGTTCGGGCAATGGAAAAAAATCACTACTGAAAGGCGCGATCATTTCATCTTTAACTGCAATCCGTCGCCCATCCAGGGCAACTTCGACCTTGCCGAAAGAAACGTAATACGCCGTCGGATTGCTTACCTGAATCCCCAGGCGATGCTCAATTTTGCCTTTTCCATCCGGATGACTGGCTTGTTTGAATTGCCAATCGAGCTTGTTCGCCACCAAGTCCACATCCGACTTCAAGTTCTTGGGCCTAAAGAACACTTTGATTCGAGTTCTGAACGTAAATTGCAAGACATTTTCATCGACTTCCTTGCGCGGAGGCGTTTCCAGCACATTGAGCCAGAACAAGGTCTCCCGATCTTCTGCAAGTTTTTCACCCGTATAGGAAACACGCAGCGAAGCCGAACTATCCGGGTCCAGGCGGATCACCGCAGGGGACAGCAAAAATGGAACCTTTATTTCCTCGGGGCCTTTAGTTGAATCGCCATCATCAATCCAACTTTGGGCCAATGAAGCAGAGGCACCGGTATTGTTCATTTTTATAGTAACTTCACGAGCATCCGACGGATAAACCAGCCGAGTGCCCTGGATGACTACCGACGCCTGCACGATTCCAGAACATACGCCCAAGAACATGACGCCGAGAACGAAAGAAGAAAAAATACGCGCTTTCGGCGTCATGAATCACTCCTCGGGCGCTGGCCTTTACTTATACGACAGGGTGTATCGAACGAAGGAGTTACCCGAACCCGCGCCAACGCTAGCGGCGGTCGCGACATAGTTCGCTTTGAACTTCAGGGTTGCCGTGTTGCCTGCAACGGTGGCGACCTGTGGCGTGGCTTCCGACTGACCGAGTGGGACTTTCGTGCCAGCTGCGACATTGTCGTTGTACACCTGGATCTGCACGCCGGTAGCAGGTGCCGCGCCGATCAGCTTGAGGTTTCCGGTCACCGCGTCGACGTTGCCCACCTGGTCAAAATCAACGACGACCTTGGTTCCATTGGAACAATCCGCGCCGGACAGCACCAATTGGAAGCCCTTGAACGGAGAAACATCGCCAATGGCCTTGAAGATCGAAGGAGAGATGCGCCCCAGTTCCACGTTGGTGACGTTGTCTTCACCCGGGGCCTTGCCGTTGATATTGCAAGTCACGTCGGTGATGCTGCCAGAGAAGTTAACCACGCCATCAGTGGCATGAGATAACGAAGGAACAAGTGCGGCAAGCATCAAGCTGGAAGTTGCCAGGGATAGTAAAGATGTTCGTTTCATGTGATTTCCTTGTTCACGTTGATCGGCAAAAGAAGTGCGATTTATTTGATCGCCCTTCCGGTTCAGCCATGACCAAATCACGCCAGCCATAGCAGCCCTAGCCTCTCTCATTCAAAGTCTAAGTCGATTGGTCGACAACAATAGCAAGCTCCCTTGGCAGCCCATGAAGGACGCCCAAAGGAAGCCGTAGCTTACCGATCAACCTTCGAATTTGAATTGAGAGACGGCCGAAGCACCCATCAGAAATATCCTAATAAGCCGTCCATTGATTTCGTCTTTACTTATGAGACAAGACTGTGTACTTCTTCACGCGCTACGTTCAGCTGAACTCTGCCAAGTGCTCGCATCACAGTAGCCTGAGCCAGGTTAATTAACTACTCAATAAAAATGAAAGGAGTCTACCTCGCCGGCCTGCGCAGTGAGCGCCGACAAAAGGCCCAACCTCAATGAGAAGAATTGAATATAGAGAGTAAAAATATAAAACCTACACGCACAATCAATATAGAGAGAGCACACTATGGGATCCATAGTAATAGTCGACGACCACCCTCTGGTCAGAGTCGCATTGAAAGTCATACTTGAACGTAACGGACACCATATCGCCGCCGAGGCAGACAATGGCGTCGACGCCATTCAAGTTGTTCGCACACATAAACCGGACCTTGTGATACTTGACCTCGATCTACCGCAACTGGACGGGTTATCGGTACTCACCCACTTCAAGGCAAATAACTTCCTGGTAAAAACGCTGATATTGACTTCCAGCGACTCAAAGAATTTTGCCGTACGTTGTTTGCATGGAGGCGCAGCAGGTTTCATTTGCAAAGACGAAGCGCTGGATGAGGTCGGAGATGCAGTAAAGGCACTGTTATCGGGGCACACCTATTTTCCTGAAAGTTCTCTGCTCCTGTTGCAGGAAAGCATTCACACCAACCAGATGCAAAGCATTGCCGCTTCCCAACTGACCAACAGGGAAATCACCACATTAAGGTTATTGGCACAGGGTCTTAACAATAGGGAGATTGCAGCGACTCTGCTTATCAGTCATAAAACGGTCAGCACTTACAAAGTCAGACTTTTGAAGAAGTTCAACACCACCAACCTTCTGGCCCTGATTGAAATAGCCAGGCAGAAAGGAATCATATAAGCCTCTTGCGAAACCC
Organism: Pseudomonas sp. FW305-25; assembly: GCF_017351415.1. Taxonomy (NCBI): domain Bacteria; kingdom Pseudomonadati; phylum Pseudomonadota; class Gammaproteobacteria; order Pseudomonadales; family Pseudomonadaceae; genus Pseudomonas; species Pseudomonas sp. FW305-25. Next base: position 256,290 of record NZ_JACNDE010000004.1, read on the forward strand.
AGCAGCGCATGGACATCTGTCCGTTTCAGAATCGGCGTCTTATCGGTTTTGCGACGGGACATCGAGTACTACTCCCTTAGAGCAGCAGAGGAATCAGCGCTCACGAGGCAGTTCTCTCAGATTGATTGGCCCATCATCCTGTATGGCTACAAGACAGATGTCCTTGAGGTTGAGCAACGCCTGCTCGACCAGCTGCACCCTTTCCAACAGCACCGGCCAACTCCCCGCGAGACTGACGTCCCTCAACTGCTGGCAGCTGGAAATCAGCGGCTGGTACTTCAACACACAAGCTGCACCCGCCATCTTGTGGCACAGCCTGGCAATGGCCTGCCGATCGTTTTGTGCGCAGTACGCCCGCAACAGCTCGAGGTCTTTGATCTGGTAGGTCCTTACGTCGTCGATAAGCCGTCGTGCGATTTGTTCATTGTCGCCAGCAAGGTCCATGAGCCTGCCAAGCACCTCTAGCAACGACACGGCGGAGCCGATCCGGATAGCGTGAAACATCTCACCATCCATGCTTATGCCGGTGTTGAAGCCTGCCGTCTCCGGCGTTGCGCCGGCCTGTGCATTCTGCCTATTCATATCCACCTCCTTGCTCACTTGAATATGCCGCGGCCCATTCATTGAATACGGATCAGGCTAGGCAAAACTCCTGGAGGCGAATATCAGACGTTTCTCAAAGCGCTGAACAGGGCGGCCTTATTCAGGGAGGCCCCCTAGACATTGAAGTCCGGACAGTATGAAAAAGCCCGCCAGAAAAATGCTCTGGCGTTTTTTTAACAACTGACACTGTAACTTGCAGGTATCCAGCACTGGTATTAGCCAGCCAGCCCTTGCTGCATAAGGGTTTCAGCTCACTGCGCCGCATCAGCGCCGGATGCCGGCGACCCTTTCGCCAAAAACACATCGACACAATATTGACACCAAAACACCCGCCCGTCGGAATATTGGCACTTCGTACTGTTACTCCCGGTTAACACCTTTACAAGGCCTGACCCCACAACTAAACAACTATCCAACTGATATCAGGAAAGGCCGTATCCCTGAATCGGCACGATCCGGCTTCATCCAGCCATTACTTCAGGAGTCCCTTTCATATGGGTGCTCTCAGGCTATTGCGCACCATGCGCAGCGCAGCTCCAGGCTTGGGCTCATGTTCGCCCGACCGCTCCTGCGATTCGCTTCTCAAGTACGGCGAACTTCTTCACCTGCGCGCCACCTGCGTCCCTCTTCCCGCAGGCCCAGACGGCCGACGATGTCCGGGATCACCTTGCACCGCTCCTTGACACCCTGAGCGGTACACGCACGGGACTTCGTCCTGTCAGCAGGACCTGGCGATTCTAAAAAGCACTCTCGGGAGAAAGACATGGCTACCACCACAACGACCAGCGGCGGCACCGCAACTTCGTTTTCCAATACGCCGCAGGCGCAGGACGACATTTTCACTACCGGCGTCATTGGCACGAGCAGCGCAAGCATCACTGAAGACCTGCTGGGGGTCGTGTATCTGGACGTCATGTCCAATGACCTGGGTGGCAATGCAAAGACACTCTGGTCACTCGATAACGCGACCAGCCTTTCTACTGCCACCAAGGTTTATGCTCCGGCCGATCTCCTGGTCCAGGACACGGGCAGAGTCGAGGCGACGAGTTCCGACACCAGCTTCAATGGTGCAAAAATCTGGATTACGTCCGATGGAAAAGTCGGCTACGACGCCGCGACTTTATCGACTGCTTTCAAGGCGCAACTTCAGGCGCTTGCTGCCGGAGCATCCCTGACAGACAGCTTTACGTATGCGATTCGTCTCGGCAATGGCACGCTCAGCTGGGCCACCGCGCAGGTGCAGTTTGCAGGTGCGAATGACAGCGTAACGATGAGCCTTGGCGCCCAGGCCGGTACCGCAACCGAAGATGCGGCCACGACACCTAGCCCGACCGACTCGCACAGCGCGACGGGCACGATTGCGTTTAACGATGTCGATCTGAGCGACACGCATACCGCCTCTTTCGTGGCGGCGCCAGGCAATGCCACAGCGCTGGGCAACTTCGTCCTCGCTTCGGTGACTGAAGCCGCCAACGCGGCCAACGGCACCGTCAACTGGACTTATACCTTGAATAACGCGGCAGCCCAGTCCCTGGCCCAGGGGCAGACGGCCAGCGAAACTTATGTGGTCACCATCAGTGACGGGCATGGCTCGTCGACAACGCAGAATGTGATCATCACCATCACCGGCACCAACGACCAGGTGCAAATCACCAGCGGCGTGCAGGCCGGAGATGCCAAGGAAGACAGCGGCGACTACGCTGCCAGCGGCAACATCACCTTTACCGACGCCGACCTGATCGACACCCACAGCGTTACCGTCACGCCGGGTGCTTCGGGCTACCTGGGCAGCTTCACTACAGACCCGCTGAACGACAGCACCGGCACGGGCAGCGGCTCGCTGGGCTGGCACTTCGCGGTAGACAACGCCGCCCTGCAGTTCCTGGGTGAAGGCCAGACCCTCACCCAGACCTATAACGTGGCGATCGGCGACGGCGCGGTGCAAACCGTGACCATTACGATCACCGGCACCAACGACCGGCCGACGCTGACGATTGCCGACACTGCCGGCGCCATGAGCGAAGGCAACGCTGCGGCCACACTGAGCGACAGCGGCGCCCTGAGCTTTGCCGACCTGGACAACATCGACGCGGTGACGGTGTCGCACACCGCCAACGGCAACATCGCCTGGAGTGGCGGCACGCTCAACGCGGGCGTGGCTTCGGCGCTGGTGGCCGGCTTCTCGGTCGATCAGAACAGCTGGGACTACAGCAGCAACCAGAACCTCGACTTCCTCGGCGTCGGTGAAACCATCACCTTCTCGTACACGGTCGTCGCCACCGATGACAGCGGCGCGGCTAATGCAACCTCGGCGACGCAGATCGTCAGCATCACCATTACTGGCAGCAACGACGCCCCGGTAATCAGCTTCGCCACCGGCAACGATGCCGGCACCGTGAAGGAAGACACCACCCTCAACGTCAGCGGTCAGTTCAGCTCGACCGATATCGATCACGCTGCCACGGCCACCTGGAGCATTGCCGGGTCAAACACCGGCACCTACGGTTCGATCGCCGTGGACAGCACCGGCCAGTGGACTTACACCCTGGCCAACGGTAGCGATGGCGTTGCCAGTGCTGTGCAGTCTCTGAAGGCCGGCGAAAGTCATGACGAAGTGTTCAGTGTGCAAGTCAGTGATGGCCTCGGCGGCGTCGACACTCAGCAGATGACCGTTACCGTCACCGGCAGCAACGATGCGCCGGTACTCAGCTTCGCCACCGGCAATGATGCCGGAGCCGTGAAGGAAGACACCACCCTCAGCGTCAGCGGCCAGTTCAGCTCGGCCGATATTGACCACGATGCCACCGCTACCTGGACCATCAATGGCTCGCCAAATGGCAGCTACGGTTCGATCGTCGTGGACAGCAGCGGCCAATGGATCTACACCTTGGCCAACGGTAGCGATGGCGTTGCCAGTGCCGTGCAGTCGCTGAAGGCCGGCGAAAGTCATGACGAAGTGTTCAATGTGCAAGTCAGTGATGGCCTGGGCGGCGTGGATACCCAACTGGTAACCATTACCGTCACCGGGAGCAACGACGCGCCGGTGCTCAATTTCGCCAGCGGCAATGATGCCGGTGCCGTGAAGGAAGACACCACCCTCAGCGCCAGTGGTCAGTTCAGCTCGGCCGATATTGACCACGATGCCACCGCCACCTGGACCATCAATGGCTCGCCAACTGGCAGCTACGGTTCGATTGCCGTGGACAGCAGCGGCCAGTGGACCTACACCCTGGCCAACGGCACCGATGGCGTTGCCAGTGCCGTGCAGTCTCTGAAGGCGGGCGAGAGTCATAATGAGGTGTTCAGTGTTCAAGTCAGTGATGGTCTAGGTGGCGTCGACACCCAACAGGTGACCGTTACCGTCACCGGCAGCAATGACGCACCGGTGCTCAATTTCACGCTAGGCAATGATGTCGGCACCGCGCAGGAAGACATCACCCTCAGCGTCAGCGGTCAGTTCAGCTCGACCGACATCGACCACGATGCCACGGCCACCTGGAGCATCGTCGGAACAAATACCGGCAGCTATGGCTCGATCGCCGTGGACAACAGCGGCCAGTGGACCTACACCCTGGCCAACGGCACCGATGGTGTTGCCAGTGCCGTGCAATCGCTGAAGGCCGGAGAAAGTCATGACGAAGTGTTCAGCGTGCAGGTCAGCGATGGCCTCGGCGGCGTGGATACCCAACTGGTGACTGTCACTGTCACCGGTACCAATGACGCTGCCGTGCTTTCCTCGGCCAGCGTCACGCTGAGCGAAACCAATGCTCCGCTGAGCACCGGCGGCAGCCTGACCGTCAGCGATATCGACAGCCCGGAAAGCTTCCAGGCGCAAATCGACACTGCCGGCAACTACGGCCAATTCTCCATCGGCACCGGCGGTGCCTGGACCTACATCGCCGACTCCGCCCACAACGAGTTCGCCGCAGGTACCACCTACACCGACACCTTCGCGGTGAGCAGTGCCGATGGCACCCTGACTTCGGTCACGGTGCATATCCTCGGCACCAACGATGCCGCCGTGCTGTCCGCCGACATCGCCAATCTCACCGAGACCAATGCCGCCACTGACATTTCCACCGCCGGCACCCTGACCATCAGCGACGTCGACAGCGCCGCGACCTTCGTCGCCCAGACCAACACCGTCGGCAGCTACGGCCAATTCTCCATCGGCACCGGCGGTGCCTGGACCTACGCCGCCGACTCCGCCCACAACGAGTTCGCCGCCGGCACCACCTACACCGACACCTTCGCGGTAAGCAGTGCCGACGGCACCCTGACTTCGGTCACGGTACATATCCTCGGCACCAACAATGCCGCCGTGCTGTCCGCCGGCATCGCCAACCTCACCGAGACCAATGCCGCCGTCGACATCTCCACCGCCGGTACCCTGACCATCAGCGACGTCGACAGCGCCGCGACCTTCGTCGCGCAAACCAACACCGCCGGCAACTATGGCCAATTCTCCATCGGCACCGGCGGTGCCTGGACCTACGTCGCCGATACCGCCCACAACGAGTTCGCCGTCGGCACCACCTACACCGACACCTTCGCGGTAAGCAGTGCCGACGGCACCCTGACTTCGGTCACGGTACATATCCTCGGCACCAACGATGCTGCCGTGCTGTCCGCCGGCATTGCCAATCTCACCGAGACCAATGCCGCCACTGACATTTCCACCGCCGGCACCCTGACCATCAGCGACGTCGACAGCGCCGCGACCTTCGTCGCGCAAACCAACACCGCCGGCAACTATGGCCAATTCTCCATCGGCACCGGCGGTGCCTGGACCTACGTCGCCGACTCCGTCCACAACGAGTTCGCCGCCGGCATCACCTACACCGACACCTTCGCGGTGAGCAGTGCCGATGGCACCCTCACTTCAGTCACGGTGCATATCGCCGGCAGCAATGATTTGCCGACTATCACCTCCAACGGCGGTGGTACGACGGCTTCGATCAACGTCGCGGAGAACACCGCAGCGGTCACGACAGTGGCGGCAACCGATGTTGATCTACCCGCACAAACACTGAGCTACAGCATCGTCGGCGGAGCGGATGCCGCGAAGTTCTCGATCGTTTCAGGCACAGGTGCGCTGAGCTTTATTTCCGCACCCAACTTTGAAGCGCCGGCGGATTCGGGAACGAACAATGTCTATGACGTGATTGTGCGGGCGTCAGACGGCACGCTGTTTGACGACCAGGCGATCGCCGTAACCGTGACGGGCGTCAACGACAACAGCCCGGTGATCACCTCCAACGGCGGTGGTACGACGGCTTCGGTCAACGTGGCGGAGAACACCACGGCCGTCACCACGGTGGTGGCGACCGATGCCGATCTACCAGCGCAGACGCTGAGCTACTCGATCCTGAATACGGCCGGGACGGACTTCGGCAAATTCTCGATCAGTTCGAGCGGAGTGCTGACGTTCAATTCGGCGCCCGATTACGAGAATCCCCAGGATATCGGTGGTACCGACGGCGACAATGCCTACGTCGTGGACGTTCAGGTGGCCGACGGCAATGGCGGAACCGATACGCAGACCATTACGGTGAATGTACAGAACGTCGTCGAGACGCCTGTCGATAGCGTGGCGCCAACGGTGACAGTGACAGGGACGGCCTTAGGCAGTTCGATCGGCTCGACGTCGACGGTCACATTCCAGTTCAGTGAGACAGTGAGCGGTTTCAACCTCTCGGATGTCTCGGTGACTACGACGAGCGGAGCGCCCCGCGGAACCTTCAGTAACTTTACCCAGGTCGATGGCGATACCTACACCGCGACGCTGACCAGAACGCTGGGCGGTAGCATAAAAGTCGACGTTGCCGCGAACAGCTACACCGACCTGGCGGGTAATCCCGGGGCTGCCGGGAGCAGTGCAAACCTTCCGGCAGGCGTTGCCGGCGAACCCATCAATCTGGCCCTCGACACTCCACTAGCCGAGATTAACGGCCCCGTAACGGTGGCCATCAGTGGCATTCCTTCGGGGTGGGTGTTCAATGCTGGAACCGACAACGGCGACGGCACCTGGACCGTGCAGACCAACGATCCCGGCGCCTTGACCGTGACAACCCCAAGCGACTTCGCAGGTGCGTTGGTACTTGATGTCAACATGTACTGGAGCAACAGTGACGGCAGCACCGCAAGCGCCTACGTGTTCAACAACGTCGAAGTCTATGCCCCAAGCTCGCCGATCTTTGCCTTGTCCGCTGATGACAACCTGACCGGTTCGTCCGGTGCCGACACGTTCGTCTTCGCCCAGCCAATCGGTAACAACCAGATCTACAATTTCGACGTCATGGCGGACAAGATCGACTTGATCGGCTTCACAGGCGTCACCACCTTCGCTGACTTGAGCATCAGCAACGACGTAAACGGCAATGCCCTGGTCAGCATCGGCTCCGGCCAGACGGTCACCTTGAGAGGTGTCGATGCAGCGGACCTGAGCGAAGCGAACTTCCAGTTCGATAGGGACCCGCTTACCAGCAATACCGGCACCCTCACCATTGCCGACGGCGCGATCATGCCGTTCGGTGGCAGCCTCGATAATAGCGGCACCATCGAACTCGGCTCCGCTGGCAACGAGACCCGTCTTGAGATTCTGTTCCGTGGCGCGACCTTGACCGGTGGCGGCCAGGTGCTGCTATCCGACAACGCGCAAAACGTGATTTTCGGCGGTAGCGCCGACACCGTGCTGACCAACGTCGACAACCGCATTTCCGGCGCCGGCCAGTTGGGCGCCGGGCAAATGATACTGGCCAATGCGGGGCTGATCCTCGCCAGCGGCTTGAACAGCCTGGTGCTCGACACCGGCAGCCACACCATCACCAACAGCGGTGTGCTGGAGTCCACAGGCACAGGCGGCATGACGGTGGCGAGCACGGTCGAAAACACCGGCCATCTGTGGGCCAACGGTGGTGACCTGTACCTGCTGGCCGACGTGACCGGCAATGGCAGCGCGACCATCGACGGCGATGCCAGCCTGACCTTCGCCGGCGCCGCACACACCTCCGTCGCCTTTCACGGCGAAGGTGCGGGCTCGCTGGTGATCGCCCAGGCTGAAGCAGCGGGCTCGCTGGTCGGTATCCTTGGCCTCGAGAGCGATGACTTGCTGACGTTCGGCGATCTCGCTTTTGGCGCCAACACCCAGCTCAGCTACACCGCCAACGCCTCTGGCGCCGGTGGCCTGCTGACGGTGGACAATGGAGCACATCGAGCCGAGGTGAACCTGCTGGGGCACTACTCGGCGGAAGACTTCCAGGTCACCGACGGCGGCGAAGCCGGCACCCAAGTCAGTTACCACGGCGAATCCAGCGGCACACTGGTGGGCAGCATGCTCGCGGATACGCTCAGTGGCGGCGATGGCAACGACATCATCGTGGGTCGTGGCGGCGAGGACACGCTCAGCGGCGGTGCGGGAGCCGACGTGTTCGCCTACCTCAACGCGAATGAAGGCGGCGACCATATCCTCGACTACAACTTTGCCGAAGGTGACACCCTCGACCTCTCCACGCTGCTCAACGCCAACTTCGTCAGTGGCACCAGCCAGGTAGCCGACTTTGTCCAACTGGCGCAGTCCGGCAGCGACATCACGGTGCAGGTGGATCCCGATGGCGCCAACAATGGCAAGCAATTCGTCGATGTGGCGGTGCTTGACCACGCTGGCACGCCCAGCCCCGACCTGGTACGCACCTGGTTCGGAGAGGCCGACCATACGCTGACCGCGTGATTCATTGGGCTGGAGCTGACCGGGAGGGTAAGTATGCTCGATGTGAATCGAGTGGTCCCTCAGTCAGCTTTTCGAAATCCAGATGGGGGAACAAGCGGGGGGAATAAAAACAGCCAGAAACGACAAAGCCCCTGAAAACTTTAACGTTTTCAGGGGCTTCGGCTACTTCAATAATGGCGGAGAGATAGGGATTCGAACCCTAGGTACCCGCGAAGGTACAACGGATTTCGAATCCGTCCCATTCGGCCACTCTGGCATCTCTCCAACGGCGCGCATCATAACAGCACCTTTGCCCGAAGCGAAGCCCCTCGGGCAAATTTTTTCCGTGCTATCAGTCGGTTGCGTCGATTACAGCGGTACGCCCAGACGGTTTGCGACTTCTTCGTAGGCTTCGATCACATCACCGAGGCCCTGACGGAAGCGGTCCTTGTCCATCTTCTTGCGGGTTTCCTTGTCCCACAGGCGGCAGCCATCCGGGCTGAACTCGTCGCCCAGGACGATCTGGCCGTGGAATACGCCGAACTCCAGCTTGAAGTCCACCAGCAGCAGGCCGGCGTCGTCGAACAGCTTGCTCAGGACTTCGTTGACCTTGAGCGACAGTTCTTTCATGCGTGCCAGTTGCTCGGCGGTGCCCCAACCGAAGGCCACGACGTGGGATTCGTTGATGAACGGGTCGCCCTTGGCGTCGTCCTTCAGGAACAGTTCGAAGGTGTAAGGGTTGAGCTTCAGGCCCTCTTCCACACCCAGGCGCTTGACCAGGCTGCCGGCGGCGTAATTACGCACGACGCACTCGACCGGAATCATGTCCAGCTTCTTCACCAGGCACTCGTTGTCGCCCAGCAGCTTGTCGAATTGGGTCGGCACGCCGGCCTCTTCGAGCTTTTGCATGATGAAGGCGTTGAACTTGTTGTTCACCATGCCTTTGCGATCGAGCTGCTCGATACGCTTGCCGTCGAACGCCGAGGTGTCGTTGCGAAACAGCAGGACCAGGCGGTCGGCGTCGTCGGTCTTGTAAACCGATTTGGCTTTGCCACGGTAGAGTTCTTCACGTTTTTCCATGATGGGCTCCGCTTGCTAAGTAGGTGGGCTAGGCGATGTGTCGCCAGTCGAGCCCTGAATCTTGATCGGCCAGTTGCAGCCAGTCCGGGTCGCACCCGAGGGTGTCGACAAAACATTGCCGGGCCAGCTGCGGCAGGTTGTTCTTGCTGCTGAGATGGGCCAGTACCAGATGCTGCAGGTCCTGCCAGCCCAACTCGGCCACCAGGCTTGCAGCCTGATGGTTGTTCAAATGTCCCATTTCCCCACCGACCCGCTGCTTGAGGAAATACGGGTAGTAACCTCGGGCCAGCATATCGCGGCAGTGATTGGCCTCGATCATCAAGGCATCCAGCCCGCGATAGCGGTCGATCACCGTGTTGCAGTAGGAACCCAGGTCGGTCAGCAGGCCAAAACGCCGCCGGCCGTCACTGAACACGTACTGCACAGGTTCCAGCGCATCGTGGGCGACGCGGGTCACGTCGATGCTCAAGGCACCGACCTGAAGCGTCTCGCCCCCAGTGAGAAAACCCGCGGCTTCCACCGGTTTGCGCATCCCGCGCAACGTGCCGCGACTGAGGTAGACCGGTAAATTGTAGCGCCGAGACAGCAAACCCACGCCATGCACGTGGTCGGCATGTTCGTGGGTTACCAGAATCGCGCTCAGCTGCGCGGGGGCTACCCCCAGGCGCAGCAGGCGCCGCTCGGTTTCGCGCAAGGAGAAACCACAATCCACCAGGACGTAGGTGTCGTCACTGGCTATCAGCGTGCCATTCCCTTGACTGCCACTGCCGAGAACGGCGAAACGCATCGGATCAGCCCAGGTTGTCCTGAATCACAGTCAAGACCTTGCGCGCCACTTCAGGCGGAGCAACGGTGTTGATGTCTTTCTCGACGGTGACCTGGACGTTGTCGCCCACCTTGCTCAGGCGAACCTGATAACGCTCGGCGCGGGCCTCGATTTCTTCCTTGGCCGGTGCGCTGCCGAACAACTTGCCGAAGAAGCCCGGCTCGTCGTTTTTCTTCTCGGCTTTTTCCGCCAGGTTGATGTAGTACAGGCCCAGGCTGCGGTTGATGTCTTCAACGCGCCACTCGCCCTGTTCCAGGGCACGGCCGACGCTCGACCAGGCGCGGTCGAGGTCTTCGCCGAGGTTGAGCACCACGTTGCCGCTGCCGTCTTCGGTGAGGCTGACACGGCTGGGGGTATCGAAATCACGCGCGGCCAGCAGGGAGACCGAACCGCCCTTCTCGGCGCTGCGGCTCATGCTGGCGAGCATTTCGTCGACCAGCGCGGCATCCAGGCTGGTGTTGACCGAGCGGTTGGTGAAATCGACGTTGGAGGTGCTGCCGACAGGACGTTCGGCGCTGACCACGTAGACTTCACTGGTATTGCGCTGCACGCCCGGCTCGATACGCACCCGCACGCGGGTTTCGTTATCGGCCGAACCTACGCTGCCCAGGCGCTTGGCCATGGATGCGGAGAGTTCGTCGGAACGCTGCCAGGCGGTGGTGAACTCGCCAGTTTGCGGACGTTGTTCGTCAATACGGAAACCGTTGTCCTGGAAGAACTGCATGGCCACCGGCCAGACTTCGGCCGGGGCGTGCAGGGCCATGACCCAACGCGCATCGCCGCTCTTTTGCAGGGTGTAGTCGCTGGCATCGGCCACCGAGCCCAACGGCTGCGGACGCGGCACGATGTATTCGCCCTTGACGGTGTCGTCGGCCACGTTGCGCGGAATCGGCAGCAGCGGATCGAGGCGTTTGGAGGTGCTGACATCCGACGGCAGTTGCATCGGTGCGGTCTGTTGCGCTTGCAGGTAATCGCTGCCGCGGTCACGGAAGTAGCCTTCCGGCCCCCAAATCCAACCGCAGCCACTGGTGCTGGAGATAATCAAGGCAAGTGCGGAAAGTCCGGCCAATCGCTTCATGCGTAGTACTTCCTCAATTAAACCAATACGCCGGACTGGCGCATGGCCTGCCGCAGCGGTTCGTGACAGGCAGCACTGAGCCAGGTGAGCGGCAGACGGATACCGTTCGCCATCAAGCCCATCTCGCACAGGGCCCATTTCACGGGAATAGGGTTGGATTCGATAAACAGAGTCTTGTTGAGCGGCATCAGCTTCTCGTGGATCGCCCGGGCGGTGGCGGCATCGCCACGCATCGCGGCGGCGCACATCTCGCTCATGGCTTTTGGCGCCACGTTGGCGGTCACCGAAATATTGCCCTTGCCACCCAGCAGGATCAGTTCGACGGCGGTTGCGTCGTCGCCGGAGTACACCAGGAAGTCGCTGCTCACACCGGCCAGGATGTCCTTGGCGCGCTGCAGGTCACCGGTGGCTTCCTTGATGCCGATGATGTTCGGCACGGTCGACAGGCGAATCACGGTCTCGGCCTGCATGTCGCAAGCGGTGCGGCCCGGCACGTTATAGAGGATCTGCGGGATATCGACGGCTTCGGCGATGGCACGGAAATGCTGATACAGGCCTTCTTGCGTCGGCTTGTTGTAATAAGGGGTCACCAGCAGGCATGCGTCGGCACCGGCGATCTTCGCATTGGTGGTCAGCTCGATCGCTTCGCGCGTCGAGTTCGCGCCGGTACCGGCGATCACCGGGATACGCCCTGCAACCTGAGCGACCACGCGACGAATCACTTCGATGTGTTCGTTCACATCGAGGGTAGCCGACTCACCTGTAGTGCCGACCGCCACAATGGCGTTGGTGCCCTCTTGCAGGTGGAAGTCCACCAGTTTGCTCAGGCTGTCCCAGTCGAGACGACCCTGTGCATCCATGGGTGTGACCAGTGCCACCATACTGCCCGCAATCATGCAACCGCTCCTGCCGGAAAAAGAGAGCGGTAATGGTACTGGCGCCAAGATGCTTGCACAAGCGAAGTACCGCGCTGCGAGCATTCCCCTGAGCGATGTATTTCGCTACCCTTCAGGCTTTGATCGGTACTGCTAAGCTTGTACGCCGGGTTCCAGCCTCCCTTTTCGGCATCCGAAGCCCCAATCCTGCGTTGCCGCCCTTCGCTCTCGCCTTTTATGGAGCTCGTCGCAACCTGGCGGTTCAGGGCTTCTGAAACCGCATCCGGACGTTTACCCAGTACTCAAGCCTGCAAAAGTATCGACCGCTCATCGCTTTAGGAATGCTGCATGTCCACCCCCACAGTCCGCGAACAATTCCTTGTCATCAGTGCCCTCGGCGCCAACCCCATGGAGCTGACCAACGTCCTGTGCCGCGCCAGCCATGAAAACCGCTGCGCCGTGGTGACCTCCCGCCTGACCCGCCATGGCGAGTGCAGTGCGCTGGTCCTGGAGGTTTCCGGCAGCTGGGATGCCCTGGCGCGCCTGGAGGCCGGCCTGCCGTCGCTGGCGAAGAAATACGCCTTCACCGTCAACGTGGTGCGCAGCGCGGCCCTGGAAAACCGCCCGCAGGCCCTGCCTTATGTGGCTTACGTCAGCGCCGCCTACCGCCCGGACATCGTCAATGAACTGTGCCAGTTCTTCATCGACCACCATGTCGAGCTGGAAAACCTGACCTGCGATACCTATCAGGCCCCGCAGACCGGCGGCACCATGCTCAACGCCACCTTTACCGTGACCTTGCCGGCCGGCACCCAGATCAGCTGGCTGCGCGATCAGTTCCTGGACTTCGCCGACGCAATGAATCTCGATGCGCTGATCGAACCCTGGCGCCCACAGAACCCAATGTAAGGAAGCCCCAATGGCCGTTGCCATCGACCAACCTGTTGCCCACTTCGAAGCCCCGGCCACCAGCGGTCAGACCGTCAGCCTGGCCGCGCTCAAGGGCAAGCAGGTGGTGATCTACTTCTACCCCAAGGACAGCACCCCGGGTTGCACCACCGAGGGCCAGGGCTTTCGCGATCAATACGCCGCGTTCAAGGCCGCCAACACCGAGGTGTTCGGCGTCTCCCGCGATGGCCTGAAGTCCCACGAGAACTTCAAGTGCAAGCAGGAATTCCCCTTCGAGCTGATCAGCGACAAGGACGAAGCCGTCTGCCAACTGTTCGACGTGATCAAGCTGAAGAAGCTCTACGGCAAGGAATACATGGGCGTCGATCGCAGCACCTTCCTGATCGACAAGAATGGCGTGCTGCGCCAGGAATGGCGTGGCGTGAAAGTGCCAGGCCACGTGGATGCGGTACTGGCTGCCGCGCAGGCGCTGAACAAGGCCTGAGCGCGGTAACCGACTAAAAGGTAACCGACTAAAAAAGGGGGGGCGGCTGATTCAGCCGCCCCCCCTTTTCATTTCCAGAGCAGGGCCGCTCTAGAGCAAGGGCGCCACAACCGGCTCCTTGCGCGGCCAGGCATCCAGTACCGCCTTGAACAGGGTGGCCAGGGGAATCGCGAAAAACACCCCCCAGAAGCCCCACAGCCCGCCAAACAACAGTACTGCACAGATGATCGCCACCGGATGCAGATTCACCGCCTCGGAGAACAGCAGCGGCACCAGCACGTTGCCGTCAAGGGTCTGAATGATCCCGTAGACCGCCATCAGATAGATGAACTGGTCGCTCCAGCCCCACTGGAACAAGGCAATCAGCGCCACCGGCACGGTCACCACCACCGCTCCGACGTAGGGCACCACCACCGAAATCCCCACCAGCAACGCCAGCAAGGCCGCGTAGTTCAGCCCCAGGGCCACGAAGGCGATGTAGGTCACCCCGCCGCAAATGACGATCTCGATCACCTTGCCACGAATGTAATTGGCGATTTGCCGGTTCATCTCCTGAGCCACCCGGGTGATCAGGGCCCGCTCGCGCGGCAGGTAACCGCGCACCCACTGGCTGATCATCGCCCGGTCCTTGAGGAAGAAAAACACCAGGATCGGCACCAGCACCAGATAGATCATGATGTTGACCAGCAGCGGCAGGCTGGACAGCGAGAAGGTCAGCGCCCACTGGCCGAACTTGCCGATCTCGCCGCGTGCCACCTCGATCGCCTGCAACACCTGTTCGTCGGACACCAGGTGCGGATAACGCTCCGGCAACAACAGAAGCAACGATTGCCACTTGGCGAGCATTCCCGGCAACTCGTTGAACAAGGTAATCAACTGATGCCACAACAGCGGCACGACGACCACGATGAACACCAGCAGCAGCCCCATGAACAAGGCAAAGACCAGGCCCACCGCCGCCCCGCCAGGCAAACGCCAGCGTTCCAACGTGAGCACCAGCCCCTGCATCAGATAGGCCAGCACCATCCCCGCCAACACCGGCGCGAGCATGCCGCCCAGGGTCAGCACCGCGGTGAAGGCCAGGAACAACAGAACGGCCAGTACCACGGCCTCTTCATCGGAGAAGTAGCGCTGAATCCAGTCGCGTAACACTTTGAACATCAATGATCCTTAGACAGAGGCGCGATGATTTCCGGGGCGGTTCAGGCCTTCTTCAGCCAGTAACGATAGACCCCAGCCTCGTCTTCCTCGCGAAGCAGGGTATGACCGGCCAAACGGGCAAAGGTGCGAAAGTCGCGCTGGGAGCCGGCATCCGTGGCGATCACCTTGAGCACCGCGCCGCTGGCCAGGCGATTGAGTTCCATCTTGGCCTTGAGCAGCGGCAGCGGGCAATTCAGTCCGCTGGCATCGAGCTCGGCGTCGTGGGCTACAGCATCAGTCATTGCGTCACTCCGGGAGGGTCGTCGAGGTGCCTAGAATATCTGGTCCAAGGCCTGGTGTCCGGCTACAGTAGACTCTTTGTCGACTAAGGCTTTGTGCATGACTTTTTTGCGCCCTACCCTGCTGACGCTCGCTTGCCTGCTCGCCTCACCAGGCTTCGCCGACGACCTGCCATCACTCGGTGACGCCAGTTCTGCCATTGTCTCGCCCCAACAGGAACACCAACTGGGCCGCGCCTGGCTGGCGTTGCTGCGCAGCCAGGTTTCGCAACTCAACGACCCGCAACTCAAGGATTACGTCGAAACCAGCGTCTACAAACTGGTCGAGACCAGCCAGGTCAACGACCGACGCCTCGAGTTCATCCTGATCAACAGCCCGCAGCTCAACGCGTTTGCCGCTCCCGGCGGGATTGTCGGGGTCAACGGTGGACTGTTCCTCAACGCCCAGACCGAAGGCGAATATGCCTCGGTGCTGGCTCACGAATTGGCGCACCTGTCGCAACGCCACTTCGCCCGTGGCGTCGAGGCTTCGCAACGCATGCAGGTGCCGATGATGGCCGCCCTGCTGGCCGGGATCGTGATCGCCGCGGCGGGCGGTGGCGACGCCGGGATCGCCGCCATTGCCGGCACCCAGGCCGCAGCCATCCAGGAACAACGGCGCTTCTCCCGGCAGAACGAGCAGGAAGCCGACCGCATCGGCATCCTCAACCTGGAAAAGGCCGGTTATGACCCGCGCTCCATGCCGACCATGTTCGAGCGCCTGATGCGCCAGTACCGTTTCGACGCCAAGCCGCCGGAGTTCCTGCTGACTCACCCGGTCACCGAATCGCGGATCGCCGACACCCGCAACCGCGCCGAACAGGCCAAGGCTGGCGGTAAGGAAGACAGCCTGCGTTACCAGCTGATTCGCGCACGAGTACAGCTGATCTACGAAGAGTCCCCTGGCATGGGTGCCAAGCGTTTCCGCGCCCAGCTCGACGAAAACCCGAAAAACGACATCGCCCGCTACGGCCTCGCCATCGCCCAGATCAAGGGCAGCCAGTTCAACGATGCCCGGGAAAACCTCAAGCAGCTGCTGGCCAAGCAACCTAACGACATCACTTACAACCTGGCCCAGATCGACCTGGATACCGCCACCAGCCGCTTTT
The DNA here is from genome assembly GCF_017351415.1 of Pseudomonas sp. FW305-25. Classification (NCBI taxonomy): domain Bacteria; kingdom Pseudomonadati; phylum Pseudomonadota; class Gammaproteobacteria; order Pseudomonadales; family Pseudomonadaceae; genus Pseudomonas; species Pseudomonas sp. FW305-25. Next base: position 272,440 of record NZ_JACNDE010000004.1, read on the forward strand.
CCGACGCCCAGGCCCGGGTGGATAAAATGCTTACGCAGTATCCGGGCAACTACCCACTGAACCAGGTCAGGGTCGACCTGCTGCTCAAGCAGAATCGCCCGGCGGACGCCGAAAAGGCCCTGGAAAGCCTGCTCAAGACCCGCTCCGACGATCCGGACGTCTGGTACTCGGTGGCGGAAACCCGTGGCCTGTCGGGCAATATCATCGGCCTGCATCAGGCGCGGGCCGAATACTTTGCCCTGGTCGGCGACTATCGCCAGGCGATCCAGCAGCTGGATTTCGCCAAACGTCGCGCCGGTAGCAACTTCCCCCTATCTTCACGGATCGATGCACGTCAGCGTGAGCTGATGGACCAGGAGCAGATGGTCAAGGACATGATGCGCTGAGCCCAACCGGCGCCCACAAAAAAAGCCCGCCTCTTTCGAGGCGGGCTTTTTATTGCGCGATCAATCCGCTACACGGATTACTCGGCCAGCTTGAAGGTAATGAAGCTGGCACGTCCCTGACGCAGAACCCGCATCGATACCGAACGGTTCTTCGGCAGCGCCTGGGCGATTTCAGTGAAGTTCTTGGTCGAAGTGATCGCCTGATTGTTCAGGTGAGTGATCACGTCGCCCGGCTGCAGGCCGATCAGCGCGGCTGGACCATCCTGAACTTCCTTGATCACCACACCGCCCTTGAGGTCGTAGGTTTTCTTCTGCTCATCGGTCAGCTCGACCACCGCCACGCCCAGACGGTTGCTGCTGCGCTCGGCACCGGACTTGCTAATGGCGTCCAGGGCCTTGTCTTCGTCCGGAATCGCACCAACGGTCAATTCGACGTTCTTGCGCTTGCCGTCACGAATCACTTCCAAATTGGCTTTCGCACCCGCCTTGAGGGCACCGACCAGATGCGGCAAGTCCGCCGACATGATGATCGGTTGACCGTTCATGCTCAGGATCACATCACCCACCTGCAAACCGCCCTTGGCCGCCGGGCCGTCGTCCTGGATCTGCGCCACCAGCGCACCGGCCGGTTTCTCCAGGCCGAAGGACTCCGCCAGGTCTTTGTTCACTTCCTGGATAACCACGCCCAGCCAGCCGCGGCTGACTTTGCCACCGGCTTTCAGCTGGTTGGAAACGTCCATGGCGACATCGATCGGGATAGCGAAGGACACACCCATGAAGCCGCCGGAACGGGTGTAGATCTGCGAGTTGATACCCACCACTTCACCGGCCAGGTTGAACAGCGGACCACCGGAGTTACCCGGGTTGATCGGCACGTCGGTCTGGATGAACGGCACATAGTTTTCGTTCGGCAGGCTACGACCGATGGCACTGACGATGCCCTGGGTGACGGTGTGGTCGAAACCAAACGGCGAGCCGATAGCCACTACCCACTGGCCGGCCTTCAGGTCCTGGGATTTGCCCAGCTTCAGCACCGGCAAGTCCTTGCCATCGATCTTCAGCAACGCCACGTCGGAACGCGGATCGGTGCCGATCAGCTTGGCTTTCAATTCGCTGCGGTCGGCCAGGCGGACAAGGATTTCATCCGCGTCGGCAATCACATGGTTGTTGGTCAGGATGTAACCGTCCGACGAAATGATGAAACCAGAACCCAGGGACTGGGCTTCACGCTGGCGATCACCCCGTGGCGAACGCGGCTGCGGCGGCATGCCACGCTCGAAAAACTCGCGCAGCATCGGCGGCAGACCTTCGAGGTCCGGCATCTGGGCGGAAACCTTGCGGTCCGGGAGCTTCTGCGTGGTACTGATGTTGACCACTGCAGGCGACGCCTGCTCGACCAGTTGTGTGAAGTCAGGCAAGTCCGCCGCCTGTGCGGTAACGGCCTGACCGAGCACCAGCACAGTAGCGAAAATGGAGAGATAGGATTTCAAACGTGGTATCGACATACGGCTCCCATTACAACGAGCGTGGTTAAGCGATAGGGACAAGAAATACCAGGCAACTCGCACAGTACTTTTGTCCCGGAAACGACAAACAAGGCCAGAACCTAGTGGCTCTGACCTATAAGAAAAAACAGGGGGTTTTGCAAATGAAAATGTTCACCGAACATTTAGATATCTCGATTGCAGAGCTGGCATTGCAGACCTCTTACACAACCAACATTAACGCTCGATGAACACCTGGGGCTGTACTCTCACTGCGTCTTGGGCGCAGCGGCGTCGGTACGCATCGACAAGGCGATCCGTTCGGCGGTACCGATAGGTATCTCACCCACCACCGTTACCATCATCTCGCCTTCAGGCGTGGTCAGGCGTCGGGAGACCGCCACGGTCGGACCCAGTTGAGTGCGGGTGTCAGTCACCGTCGCGCCATTGAGCGGCTCGAGGAACACCGAGAAGCGGGCCAGGCCATCGTCATACATCAGGCTGTTGACCATGGTCTTGGTGTCGGGATCTTTACGCGCACTGCTGCTGGTCAACTCGAAGCCTGGCGGCAGCCAGTCGGAATGCCAGGCCTGCGCAGCCTTCACCGCGGAGGCCTTGTCGCTGTCCAGGGCCACGGCCTTGCATTCGGCGCTGGCCTGCAGCTCGCTGTCCTTCGGCACATCCGCCGTATCCAGGCGAGTGAACTGGAAGCGCTCGAGCAACTGCCCCTTATCGTTCAACAGCAGCGATTTCAGCGGCAGGCCCGTCTCGCGGTCCAGATGCAATTCAAAACCATAACGGTGCTGGTCCCGCGGGGTCAGGGAAACAATGACCGCGGAACGCCCAGCCACACGCGACTTGCCGATGACGGCAAGGTCATACCAATTCTTGAGCTTTTCTGGATCGAGTGAGTGGGCCGAAGCGTTGGGGGCGTCCCCCAGTCCAGCCACCAGCGTACCGCTGACACATTGGGTACGCCCATCAACACGCACAACCTCTTGAGCGGAACCGTCGAGCTGAATCAGTCGCTCGCGGACCTGGCCATCCTGAACGCGATGCCAGATGTTATGGGTAGAAAAACTACCATTACGCTCGTAGACGAAAGTACCCTGAAAGCTTTGCTGCTGTTCGGCTTGCCCAAGACGTTTCAACCAATCCTGAGCTTCGTCGGCGTGGGCTGGAACAATGAACCAGCCACTGAGCAGAAGCGAGAGTAGAGGGATGGCGCGCATGATCCTCCTTAACGGTTTTCCAGGCTCGCCGCACGAGCGTAAGGCAGAGCGCTTTCAGTGCCCTTCAATGCAGCTTGTTGAGCATGCTGACGCAGGTAGCTTGGCAGACGCTGATCGTGCCAGCCTGGCTGACCTTGCAATACGCCGTTGGCCATAGGGCCAGGGGCTTCCGAACTCTCATTGTAGCCGGCCAATACAGCTGGGCCTTTTACTTGAGGAGCGGCCAGGGTTGGCTGGTTCGATTGCTGTGCCAGTTCGACACCAGCGATCTCGTCCTGGTTGTACAGGCGAACACCCGCCAATACGGCAACGGTCACCGATGCGGCAACAGCCAGGCGACCCAGGCTACGCCATGGACCACGAGTGGCCTTGGCCGGTACGGCTTCGTCAGCCAGCGCAGCAGAAACAGCCGCGGCGATGTCCAGACGCGGAAGCAGCAATTCCTTGTGCATGGCCGCCCGGGCGATCTGGTAACGAGCCCAGGTCTCACGGGTTTCCACTTCGTCGACGGCATTCAATACCCGACGTAATTCCAGTTCGTCCGCTTCGTTATCCATCACCGCGGACAGCGATTCCTGCAGGGCTTCACGACTCATGGCGGTTCCTCTCTTGGCTGTCGCCGCTGTCTCAGGTTTCCTGCAACAACGGCTGCAGGGCTTTGTCGATGGCTTCCCGAGCGCGGAAAATCCGGGAGCGCACGGTACCCACCGGACACTGCATGACGCTGGCAATGTCCTCGTAACTCAGACCATCGAATTCACGTAAAGTTAAAGCCGTACGCAAATCTTCTGGCAGTTGCTGAATGGTTCGATGGACGGTGCCTTCGATCTCATCCCGCAGCAATGCGCGCTCCGGTGATTCGAGATCCTTGAGGCCATGATCGCCATCGTAGAACTCCGCATCCTCGGAACTGACATCGCTATCCGGCGGCCGGCGGCCGCGCGAAACCAGATAGTTTTTCGCCGTGTTGATGGCGATACGATACAGCCACGTATAAAACGCACTGTCACCGCGGAAATTACCAAGCGCACGGTAAGCCTTGATAAAGGCTTCTTGTGCAACATCCTGGGCTTCATGGGTGTCGTGCACAAAACGCACGATCAACCCGAGAATTTTGTGCTGGTATTTCAGCACTAGCAGATCGAAAGCTCGCTTGTCGCCGCGCTGAACGCGCTCGACCAGCTGCTGATCCTCTTCCTGGGTTAGCATGAACACTCCTCGATAAGCTCGGAGGAGGCTTGCATAACTAAACGATCAGGCTTGCAAACATAGACTCGGGCTTTTCGCAAAAGTTCTCCCCCTCCAAGCAAGTTTCCTGCGGGCTCTGATTTGGCACGCACGAAAAACGCAGCGCGGGCAAGGCCGGCTGCGCGAATAATCCTGTCGTCGAATTGAGCTGCATGACCACGACACAAGTCCTGCATAAAACCGACGCTGTCCCTTCTATCAGGCAACCTTCTATTGAGTTTGGGGCCGTGTCAAAAGTTCCCAATCTTTATAGCCGTACAGAGCGGACATTGTGTAACCATGAAGAGAAAAAGGTTGCTACATCTTCGATACAGTCGCCAGCTCCCCGATTTGACGGAAAAATCGAGCCACCCATCACTGCCTCGCAAGACCGCCTTTCCCGCCTCCATAATTTCATAATGCCACGAAGGCACCGCTATTGTGCCGATCCCCCCCTCTATATACTAGTGGGCTGCATGGCTGCTTTGACTCGCCGATCCAGGCGTCTTGCGCCAACCCCGACCCGGGTCGCTTTTGAGCGGAATCTTCCAATGAGCCAACAGTTTCAACACGATGTTCTGGTGATAGGCAGCGGCGCTGCCGGTTTGAGCCTTGCGCTGACCTTGCCTGGTCATCTGCGCATTGCCGTATTGAGCAAGGGCGATCTCGCCAATGGCTCGACCTACTGGGCTCAGGGTGGCGTCGCGGCAGTGCTGGACGACACCGACACCGTCGAATCCCACGTCGACGACACCCTCAATGCCGGCGGCGGCCTGTGCCATGAAGACGCCGTGCGGTTTACCGTCGAACACAGCCGCGAGGCGATCCAGTGGCTGATCGATCAGGGCGTGCCCTTCACCCGTGACGAGCAATCGGGCAATGAAGACGGCGGTTTCGAATTTCACCTGACCCGCGAAGGCGGCCACAGCCATCGCCGCATCATCCATGCCGCCGATGCCACCGGCGCGGCCATCTTCACTACATTGCTGGAGCAGGCCCGGCAACGCCCGAATATCGAACTGCTGGAACAGCGGGTCGCCGTCGATCTGATTACCGAAAAGCGCCTGGGACTGGAAGGCGATCGCTGCCTCGGCGCTTACGTACTCAACCGCGCCACTGGCGAGGTCGATACTTACGGTGCGCGTTTTGTCATCCTCGCTTCCGGCGGTGCCGCCAAGGTCTACCTCTATACCAGCAACCCCGATGGCGCCTGTGGCGATGGCATCGCCATGGCCTGGCGCTCGGGCTGCCGAGTGGCCAACCTGGAGTTCAACCAGTTCCACCCGACCTGCCTCTACCATCCGCAGGCCAAGAGTTTCCTGATCACCGAAGCCCTGCGCGGCGAGGGCGCGCACCTGAAACTGCCCAACGGCGAACGCTTCATGCCGCGTTTCGACCCGCGTGCCGAACTGGCACCACGGGATATCGTCGCCCGGGCCATCGACCATGAAATGAAGCGCCTGGGTATCGATTGCGTGTACCTGGACATCAGCCACAAACCGGAAGCCTTTATCAAAAGCCACTTCCCGACCGTGTACGAGCGCTGCCTGGAATTCTCCATCGACATCACCAAACAGCCGATCCCGGTGGTACCGGCCGCGCATTACACCTGCGGCGGGGTGATGGTCGACCAGCAGGGCCGCACCGACGTTCCGGGCCTGTATGCCATTGGCGAAACCAGTTTTACCGGCCTGCACGGCGCCAATCGCATGGCCAGCAACTCACTGCTGGAATGCTTCGTCTATGCCCGCTCCGCGGCAGCCGACATTCTTGAGCAACTGCCGCAGATCGCCATTCCGATCGCCCTGCCCGCCTGGGACGCCAGCCAGGTCACCGACTCCGACGAAGACGTGATCATTGCGCACAACTGGGACGAATTGCGGCGATTCATGTGGGACTATGTCGGCATCGTACGCACCAACAAGCGCCTGCAACGGGCTCAGCACCGGGTCCGCCTGCTGCTGGACGAAATCGATGAGTTCTACAGCAACTACAAGGTCAGCCGCGACCTGATCGAGTTGCGCAACCTGGCCCAGGTCGCCGAGCTGATGATTCGTTCAGCCATGGAGCGCAAGGAAAGCCGGGGCCTGCATTACACCCTCGACTACCCGAACCTGCTGCCCGAGGCACTGGACACTATTCTGGTGCCGCCCACCTACGGCGACTGAACTTGAGCCGCACGCGCAGGCGCCGATGTACATCGGCCGCCTGCGCGTCCCGCGGCACACAGACCGACCTCACCCAGCGCTCACCCGGCAGGCGAAAACGCAACACCACCAGCAGCGGCAGCGCCAGGCTGTCAGGCCGCAGTTGCACCGGCCGCCAGCCCTGCCCGGCGCACCACAACTGCCAGCCATCGGCATTACGACGCAGACCGCTGAAAGCCGAGGGATGATTCAGCAGAATCCGCCGCGGCAACGCCCAGACTCCGTGACCCAGGCACAGCAGAACCCCGAGCAGACGGGCCCAGAGTGGAATATCGAGCATCAGCAAGGCGCCCAGCGCGAACAGCTGGGCCAGGAGATAGGCCGCCAGCAATTGCCTGGAAGGCTGCCAGCGGCATTCGAAGGCGTTACTTGGGTTGGACACGATCCAGGATCATGCGGACCATGCGTTGCAGCTCGGGATCTTCGGATTCGGAGCGTTCCATGAACCAGCCGAACATGTCCTGATCTTCGCATTCGAGCAGCCTGACGTAGCAGGCACGATCAACATCGTTCAGATGCGGATAGACTTCTTTCACGAACGGCACCAGCAACACGTCCAGTTCCAGCATGCCGCGGCGGCTGTGCCAGTAGAGGCGGTTCAATTCAACATCTTCGACCATGGAGCGCTCCTCAAATAGAGCGCAAGTATACAGCCCGACGGACACCAGAACAGTCGGCTTTGGTCGGTCACCACCCATCCTTTGTGAACTACCCATTTCAAGGGCGCCCCCTTATGATGTTCGCCAGACTTTTTACCCTGCGATGACCCATGGCTGATTCCGCTTTTTTCTGCTCCCTGTCCCACGAGGGCGTTCTCGCCGTCCGCGGCCCTGATGCCAGCAAGTTCCTTCAGGGCCAGCTGACCTGCAATCTCAATTACCTCAGTGATAGCCAATCCAGCCTGGGCGCCCGTTGCACCCAGAAAGGCCGCATGCAATCGAGCTTTCGCATCCTGCTCGAAGGCGATGGCTGCCTGCTGGCCATGGCCACCGAGTTGCTGGAGCCGCAACTGGCGGACCTGAAAAAATACGCCGTGTTTTCCAAGGCCAAGCTCAGCGATGAAAGTGCCCTGTGGGCGCGCTTCGGCCTGGGCAACGCCGATACCCTGCTGGCCGGTCTCGGGCTGGAACTGCCGCCGGAAGACGGCGCGATCACCCGCAGCGACGGCCTGATCGCCATTCGTGTTTCAGCGGACCGGACCGAGCTCTGGGCCCCCGCAGATAAAGCTGAGGTCCTGCGCGAACAGCTGACCGCGCAACTGCCCGAAGGCGACCTCAATCAATGGTTGCTGGGCCAGATCCGCGCCGGCATCGGCCAGGTCATGCCGGCCACTCGTGAGCTGTTTATCCCGCAGATGCTCAATCTGCAGGCCATCGGCGGCGTCAGTTTCAAGAAAGGCTGCTATACCGGCCAGGAAATCGTCGCGCGCATGCAGTACCTGGGCAAACTCAAGCGCCGCCTCTACCGCCTGGCCTTAAACGCCGAAGAATTGCCGGAACCCGGCACCCCGCTGTTCTCCCCGACCCACGGTAGCTCCATCGGTGAGGTGGTGATTGCCGCGCGTGCCGAACAAAACATTGAACTCCTGGCCGTACTGCAAGCCGAAGCTGCAGAGGATGGCAATCTCCATCTTGGTGCGCTCGAAGGTCCCGGGCTGCACCTGCTGGACCTGCCTTACCAGCTGGATCGCGATCGAGAAATCCAGCGCTGATTGCCGCAACTTCCTGCAATACCCCTAGAGAACAGAAATGAGTGAGCTGGCGGAAAAGGTCCAACAGGATTTGGTTGAGGCCATCGACAACGATGACCTGGTTCTGCCAACGCTACCGGAAGTGGCCCTGCAGATTCGCCGGGCCGCTGAAGATCCGGAAATCAGCGTCAGCACCCTGAGCAAAGTGATTGGCCGTGATACGGCGCTGTCGGCGCGCCTGATCAAAGTGGTCAACAGCCCCCTGCTGCGCGCCACCCAGGAAGTCACCGACCTGCACACCGCGATTACCCGGCTGGGCGTCAACTACAGCAGCAACCTGGCCATCGGCCTGGTCATGGAACAGATTTTCCATGCCCGCTCGGAGGTGATCGCGCAAAAGATGCATGACGTCTGGCGCAAAAGCCTGGAAGTGGCCGGAGTCAGTTATGCCCTGTGCCGCAGCCATACCCAGTTGAAGCCCGACCAGGCCGCCCTCGGCGGGCTGGTGCACCAGATCGGCGTGCTGCCGATCCTGACCTATGCGGAAGATCACTATGAGCTGCTGTCCGACCCGGTCAGCCTCAACCACGTGATCGAGCACATCCATCCGTTGCTGGGCGACAAGCTGCTGCAGGTCTGGGAGTTTCCGGAACAGCTGGCCAAGTTGCCGGGGCAGTACCTGGACTTCCAGCGCCAGTCCGCGCGCCTGGACTACGTCGATCTGGTGCAGATCGCCAGCCTGTATTGCCACAAAGACACCGACCACCCACTGGCGAAGATCGATATCCTCAGCGTGCCAGCCTTCAAAAAACTCGGGATCGACCCCGAGAACAAAGTGATGTGCAGCGATCTGACCGAGTCGCAGTCAATGTTCTATTGAATCAATGCTCTACTGAACCTGTGCCACAAGCCTCTAGCCCGCGTTAAAACTCACCCGCACCTTCAGACCCGCCTGCGCGCCATCGTGCAGGCTGATCTGCGCCAGATGGGCACGACAGATTTCACCGACGATCGCCAGGCCCAGGCCGGAACCGGCGACATGGGGGTTGCGTCGGTAGAAACGCTCGAATACCCGGTCGCGGTCCTCCAGGGGAATCCCCGGGCCGTCGTCCTCCACCTCCAGCACCGCCGGCGCGCTGACCCGCAGGATCACGTTTCCGCCCGGCTTGGTGTGGGCCAGGGCATTGTCCACCAAGTTGCTCAGCAGTTCGTTCAAGAGGGTTGGTTCACCGCGCAGCCACACCGGCTCATCGGCTTCCAGGGCCAGGGCGATACCCCGGGCGTGGGCCAAGGGCGCCATGGCCATGCCCAACTCGCGGGCCAACTGGCTGAGATCGAGCAATTGCGCGCCGCCCTCGGCAATCGCCCGGGCGCCGTTTTCGATCCGCGCCAGGGACAACAGTTGATTGGCCAGATGGGTCAGGCGATCGGTGCCCTGGGCGGCGCTTTCCAGGGTATTGCGCCAGGTCTCGGGCTCCGAGGCCCGCAGACCCAATTCCAGGCGCGCCTTCAACGCCGCCAGGGGGGTGCGCAATTCATGGGCGGCGTCGGCGATGAACTGCGCCTGACGCTCGAACTGGCCACGCAGTCGCTCGGTGAAGTGATTGAGCGCCCGCACCAGGGGCCACAACTCGCGTTGCACCTCGACCAGCGGTAAAGGCCGCAAGTCGTCGGGCTGGCGCTCCTCCACCGCGCTGCGCAAACGCTCCAGCGGACGCAACGCGGCGCTGACCGCGAACCACACCAGCAACAACGCACCGATGGCCAGCATGCCCAGGCGCAACAGGGTATCGGCCATCAGGCTGCGCGCCATGCGGACCCGCGCCTCGTCGGTCTCCGCCACGCGAATCTCCGCCATGCCGTTCATGTTCGGCTCGCTGACCGCCTTGAGCAGGCTCACCACGCGGACGTTCTGCCCTTGGTAAGTAGCATCGTAGAACCGCGCCAGCGCCGGATAATCGTCGGTGCGCGGCGTGCCCGGCGGCGGACCGGGCAGGTTTTCGTAACCGGAAATCAGCTTCTGATGGATATCGTTGACCTGGTAATAGATCCGCCCGGCACTGTCGTAGGCGAAGGTATCGAGGGCGACATAGGGCACATTGGCGCTCAGGCCACCGTCACGCTGGGACAAACCGGCAGCGATGGTCCGGGCCGAGGCCAGCAAAGTCCGATCGTAAGCCGTGTCCGCCGCCTCGCGGCCGTTCCAGTAGGCACTCAGGCCGCTGGCCAGCATCAGCACCACCAGCAGCAGCGCCAGGTTCCACAGCAGGCGCCAGCGCAGGCTGCTGGGCCTATGCATCGCGGCTTTCCAGCAGGTAGCCAAGCCCGCGGAAGGTGACGATGGCCACCGGTTGGCCGTCGAGTTTCTTACGCAAGCGATGGACATAGATTTCGATGGCGTCCGGGCTGGCCTCTTCATCCAGGCCGAACACCTGGGACGCCAGTTGCTCCTTGCTCATGACCCGACCCGGCCGGGCGATCAGCGCCTCGAGTACCGCCTGCTCGCGGGAGGTCAGGGTCAGCAGCTCTTCACCCAGGGTAAAGCGCCGGGTATCGAGGTCGTAGGCCAGCACCCCGCAGCGCTGTACTCGCTCACCGCCGAGCACGCTGCGCCGCAGCAGGGCCTTGACCCGTGCTTCCAGCTCGGTCAGTTCGAAGGGCTTGGCCAGGTAGTCGTCCGCCCCCAGGTTGAGGCCGTGGACCCGGTCCTTGACATCGCTGCGCGCGGTCAGCATCAGCACCGGCAGGTTCTTGCCCCGGGCACGCAGGCGCGCCAGCACTTCGAAACCATCCATGCGCGGCAGGCCCACATCGAGGATCGCCATGGCGTAATCCTCGCTGCCCAGGGCCAGGTCCGCGGCGACTCCATCGTGCAGCACATCCACGGTCAAACCCGTGCTCTTGAGCGCCTGGGCGACACTTTCAGCCAGCTGCAGGTGGTCTTCGACGAGAAGCACGCGCATGGATTTCCTACCTCGTTCAGGGGATCGACGGCATTTTTTATTGCCGCGGAGTTTACAGCCGGGACCGCTGCTGTGAAGCCCGAAAACCGTGAAAGTCTGCTGAAAGGTTAGCGAAAGGTTGGCCCTTTAGAGTCCTGTCACGGATTGTTTCGACTTCCGTGGCTACCCCCCGGTGGCATCCCGAAAAACGCCTCGAAGCGTTTTCGCCAATAAGAACAATAACGGAGTACAACACGATGCTGTCCATGCAGCCTCAGGCTTGCCAGCCTGTTCGTTTTTCCCGTCTCAGCCACACCGCCCTCGCCAGCGCCGCCGCCCTTGCCGGTTTCTCACCGATCAGCCAGGCCGCCTTCTTCGAAGACAGCAGCGCCACCCTCGAAACCCGCAACATGTACTTCAACCGCGATTTCCGCAGCGGCACCAGTGCCCAGCAATCCAAGCGCGACGAATGGGCCCAGGGCTTCATGCTCAACCTGCAATCGGGCTACACCGACGGCACCGTGGGCTTTGGCGTCGATGCGCTGGGCATGCTCGGCATCAAGCTCGACTCCAGCCCCGACCGCACCGGCACCGGCCTGCTGCCGACCCACGACGACGGGCGCGCCGCCGACGAGTACTCCAAAGTCGGCCTGACCGGCAAAGTGAAAATCTCCGCCACCGAACTGAAGATCGGCAGCCTGATCCCGGAACTGCCGACCATCAAGCCCAACGACGGGCGCATCCTGCCGCAGACCTTCGAGGGCGGCCTGCTGACCTCCAGGGAAATCAAGAACCTGACCTTCACCGGCGGCCGCCTGGAGAAAGCCAAGGATCGCGACAGCACCGACTTCGAGGACATCGCCCTCAACAACAAGAACAGCCGCTTCGCCGGCACCGTCGCCGGCAAGCACTTCGACTTCGGCGGCCTGGACTACAAGTTCACCGACAAGATCACCGGCAGCTACCACTTCGCCCAGCTCGCCGAGGTCTACAACCAGCACTTCTTCGGCCTGCTCGCCTCGCAGCCGATGGGCCCGGGCACCTTCGCCACAGATCTGCGCTTCGCCGTCAGTGACGACCAGGGCCAGGCCCGCGGCGGCAAGATCGACAACAAATCCCTCAACGGCCTGGTGAGCTACGCCCTGAACGGGCATAAACTCAGCGCCGGCTACCAGCACATGTCCGGCGACAGCGCCTTCCCCTACCTCGACGGGGCCGACCCGTACCTGGTCAACTTCGTGCAGATCAACGACTTCGCCGGCGCCGAAGAACGCTCCTGGCAAGCCCGCTACGACTACGACTTCGGCAAGCTCGGCATCCCCGGCCTGACCTTCATGACCCGCTACCTGAGCGGCGACAACATCGCCCTGAAAAACGGCGATACCGGCAAGGAATGGGAACGCAACACCGAGATCAAGTACGTGGTGCAAAGCGGCACCTTCAAGGACGTCGCGGTGCGCCTGCGCAATGCCACCTACCGCTCCAACTATTCAGCCCGCGATGCGGATGAAGTGCGCCTGCTGGTGAGCTACAGCCTGGCGCTCTGGTAATCGACCGACCTTGGGCAGGCGCCACGCCGGCCAAGGCCCCTGGCATGCAACACACAACAACAACTCCTGTGGAGACAAGCATGAACCCATCACTGCGTAAATTGGCCCTCGCCGCCGGCTGTATGCTGTTCGCCGGTCAACTGCTCGCCGCCGCCAGCGCCGAACCCAAGCGCCCGGAATGCATCGCCCCGGCCTCCCCCGGCGGCGGTTTCGACCTGACCTGCAAACTGGCGCAGAGCGCGCTGGTCAACGAAAAGCTGCTGACCAAGCCGATGCGCGTGACCTACATGCCCGGCGGTGTCGGCGCGGTGGCCTACAACGCGGTGGTGGCCCAGCGCCCTGCCGACGCCGGCACGCTGGTGGCCTGGTCCAGCGGTTCGCTGCTGAACCTGGCCCAGGGCAAGTTCGGCCGCTTCGATGAAAGCGCGGTGCGCTGGCTGGCCGCGGTCGGCACCAGCTATGGCGCCATCGCGGTGAAGAGCGACTCGCCGTACAAGACCCTCGACGACCTGGTCAAGGCGCTGAAGAAAGACCCGAGTTCGGTGGTGATCGGCTCCGGCGGCACTGTCGGCAGCCAGGACTGGATGCAGACCGCGCTGATCGCCAAGGCCGCCGGGATCAACCCGCGCGACCTGCGCTACGTGGCCCTGGAAGGCGGCGGCGAAATCGCCACCGCGCTGCTGGGCGGGCACATCCAGGTCGGCAGTACTGACATTTCCGACTCCATGCCGCACATCCAGAGCGGCGACATGCGCCTGCTCGCGGTGTTCTCCGACAAGCGCCTGGACGAGCCGGAAATGAAAGACATCCCGACCGCCAAGGAGCAGGGCTACGACATCGTCTGGCCAGTGGTGCGCGGCTTCTACCTCGGGCCGAAGGTCAGCGACGAAGACTACGCCTGGTGGAAAGACGCCTTCGACAAGCTGCTGGCTTCCGAAGAGTTCGCCAAGTTGCGCGACCAGCGCGAACTCTTCCCGTTCGCCATGACCGGGCCAGAACTGGACGCCTACGTGAAGAAACAGGTGGCCGACTACAAGACCCTGGCCAAAGAGTTCGGCCTGATCCAGTAATCGCCTCTGTCTAGCGGCCCTGCCCCTTTCGCGGGGGCGGGGCCCAGGAGTTTCCCATGCTCTTACAACGCCTTTTCGCCTCGCTGCTGCTCCTGGTCTGCCTGGGCCTGGCACTGATGGCCTGGCCCTACCAGGCCGCCTTTTCCTACGAACCGGTCGGCCCGCGCGCCTTTCCCCTGCTGATGCTCGGCCTGATGGGCCTGGCGCTGCTGTACATGGTGTTTCGCCCGGCGCCGATCAAGCACAGCGAAGACGAGCCGCCACTGGACCGTGAAACCCTGACCAAAATCAGCATCTGTGTGCTCCTGCTGCTGATCTTCGCCGGTCTGTTCGAACCCCTGGGCTTCATTCTCAGCAGCATCCTGATCGGCATTCCGATGGCGCGCCTGTACGGCGGCCGCTGGGTGCCCAGCGCCGTGGTCACCACGCTGATGGCCATCGGTCTGTATGTGCTTTTCGACCGGGTGATGGACGTGCCACTGCCCCTGGGCCTGCTCGACGTTCTGGAGAACTGATATGGATACGCTTGGCTATTTGGGCCAGGGTTTCGGCGTCGCGCTGAGCCCCTACAACCTGGTCACCGCCCTGACCGGGACCCTGATCGGCACCGTGGTCGGCCTGCTCCCGGGCCTGGGCCCGATCAACGGCGTAGCACTGCTGATCCCGATCGCCTTCGCCCTCGGCCTGCCACCGGAGTCGGCGCTGATCCTGCTGGCGGCGGTGTACCTGGGTTGCGAATACGGTGGCCGGATCAGTTCGATCCTACTGAACATCCCGGGCGAAGCCTCCACCGTGATGACCACCCTCGACGGCTACCCGATGGCGCGCCAGGGCCTGGCGGGGGTGGCTCTGTCGCTGTCGGCCTGGAGCTCGTTCATCGGCGCCTTCATCGCCACCTGCGGCATGGTGATGTTCGCCCCGCTGCTGGCGAAATGGGCGATCGCCTTCGGCCCGGCGGAGTACTTCGTGCTGATGGTGTTCGCCATTGTCTGCCTCGGCGGCATGGCCGGCGATCGTCCGATCAAGACCTTTATCGCCGCGCTGATCGGGCTGTTCCTGTCGTCGGTCGGCATCGACGCCAACAGCGGCGTGTACCGCTTCACCGGCGATAACATCCACCTCACCGACGGCATCCAGTTCGTGGTGCTGGTACTGGGCTTGTTCTCCATCAGCGAGATCCTGTTGCTGCTGGAAAAAACCCATCGCGGCCAGGAAGCGGTGAAAGCCACCGGGCGCATGATGTTCAACTTCAAGGAAGCGGCGTCGGTGTTCGTGGTGAACATCCGTTGCGGCCTGCTGGGCTTCATCATGGGCGTCTTGCCGGGTGCCGGCGCGACCCTGGCCAGCGCCGTGGCCTACATGACCGAAAAACGCATCGCCGGCGCCAGCGGCAAGTTCGGCCAGGGCGACAAGCGCGGCCTGGCGGCACCGGAAACCGCAATTGGCGCCTCGGCCTGCGGCGCCCTGGTACCGATGCTGACCCTCGGCGTCCCGGGTTCGGGCACCACCGCGGTGATGATCGGCGCCCTGTCGCTGTACAACATCACCCCGGGCCCGCTGCTGTTCCAGCAGCAGCCGGACATCGTCTGGGGCCTGATCGCCTCGTTGTTCATCGCCAACATCATGCTGGTGATCCTCAACATCCCGATGATCCGCGTCTTCACCCGCATCCTCGCCGTGCCGAACTGGGCCCTGGTGCCGGTGATCGCAATCATCACCGGGATCGGCGTCTACGCGGTGCACGCCACCACCTTCGACCTGTTCCTGATGGTCGGCATCGGCATCTTCGGCTACATCCTGCGCAAGCTGGATTTCCCGCTGTCGCCAGTGTTGCTGGGCTTTATCCTCGGCGGGTTGATGGAGCAGAACCTGCGCCGCGCGCTGTCAATCTCCAACGGCGCGATGGAAATCCTCTGGTCCAGCCCGATCACCGTCGGCGTCTGGGTGCTGACCGTGATCATGCTGCTGATGCCGATGATCCGCATCTGGCGCAAGCGTTCGGCCCTGCAACGCGCCGTGGCCGATGTCTGAGGCCAGCTTCAAACAGTGGTGGGGTACGCCCCTGGTCGGTCTGGTCGGCGGTTACCTCGCCAGCCAGATCGGCTGGCCGCTGCCGTGGATGGTCGGCTCGTTGCTGGCGATCATCCTGGTGCGCTGCCTGACGCCCTGGCAACTGGGGGAAATCCCCGGCGGCCGCAAATGCGGGCAATGGGTGGTGGGGATCGGCATCGGCCTGCACTTCACCCCGGTGGTGATGGAGCAGGTCATGAGCCACTTCGGCCTGATCTTCTTCGGTGCCCTGGTCACCAGCCTGTCCAGCGTGGTCGGGGTCTGGCTGCTGCGGCGCACCGGTGAGGACCGGGCCACCGCGTTCTTCTCCAGCATGCCGGGCGGCTCCGGCGAGATGGTCAACCTCGGCGCGCGCAACGGCGCGGTGCTCAGCCGCGTGGCGGCCGGGCAGAGCCTGCGGGTGCTGGTGGTGGTCTTGTGTGTACCGGCGGCCTTCAAGTACCTGCTCGGTGAAGGTGTGCCCCAACTGCATCCGGCCAGCGTCGATTGGCGCTGGCTGGCCGTATTGTTTCCGGCGGGCGCCCTGCTCGCCTGGCTCTGGCAACGCCTGCGCCAGCCCAACCCCTGGCTGTTCGGGCCGCTGCTGGTCAGCGCCGCGGTCAGTATCGGCTGGGACCTGCATATCGGCCTGCCGGACGGCGGCAGCCAGATCGGCCAGTGGCTGATCGGCAGCGGCCTGGGTTGTCACTTCAATCGCCAGTTCTTCCGTCGCGCGCCCTCATTCATGGGCCGCACCCTGATCGGCACGGCGCTGACCATGCTGATCGCCAGCCTCGCGGCCGTGGCCCTGAGCGCCTTGACTCATCTGGACTTGCGTTCGCTGACGTTGGGCATGATGCCCGGCGGCATCGCGGAAATGAGCCTGACGGCCGAGACCCTGCAACTGTCGGTGCCGCTGGTGACGGCGATGCAGGTGATGCGCTTGCTGTTCGTGCTGTTTCTGGCCGAGCCGCTGTTCCGGCATTGGGACAAGAAACCGGACTGAAGCCGGTCCCCTGTAGCCGCTGCCGCAGGCTGCGATCGACCCCGAAGGGGGCGCGATGTTCAGCGTCGCCGAGGTCCTTCGGACCTATCGCAGCCTGCGGCAGCGGCTACAGGGTTTTGCGTTGATTCTGTAGGAGCGAGGCTTGCCCGCGATGACGGCCTTCACCCCCCCATCAAACCGCCGGCAACCGCCATTCGATCGGCGTCTCGCCATTCTGCTCGAGGTACTTGTTGGTCCGGCTGAAATGCCCGCAACCGATAAAGCCGCGGTAGGCCGACAGGGGCGACGGGTGCACCGAGGTCAGCACCAGGTGCTTGGTGGCATCGATCAGCTTCTGCTTGCTCTGGGCATGGGCCCCCCACAGCAGGAACACCAGGTGCGGCTGGTGCTCGCTCACCACTTCGATGATCCGGTCGGTGAAGTGCTGCCAGCCCCTGCCCGCGTGAGAAGCGGCGTTGGCCCGTTGCACGGTCATGGTGGTGTTGAGCATCAGCACGCCCTGGTCGGCCCAGCTCTGCAGGTAGCCGTGGTTGGGCATGTCGATGTTCAGGTCGCGCTTGAGCTCTTTATAGATATTCACCAGGGACGGCGGCGCCGGTACGCCCGGCTGCACCGAGAAGCACAGGCCGTGGGCCTGGCCCGGGCCGTGGTAAGGATCCTGGCCGAGGATCACCACCTTGACCTTGTCCAGCGGGGTCGAATTCAGCGCATTGAAAATCAGCGGGCCCGGCGGGTAGATCTCCTTGCCAGCGGCATGTTCCTGACGCAGGAACTCGCGCAACTCCGCCATATAAGGCTGGTCGAATTCGGCACGCAGCGCCTGCTTCCAGCTGGGTTCGAGTTTGATACGGTCGTCATCGGTCATGGTTGCACCCGGTAAAATCAATGGGCGCACCCTAGGAAAGCCCACCACGCTTGTCAATTGATCTGACGCAGAACCGCCACTTTCGCCTATAGCGATCATACTGAACGCTCAAATTCCCGATCGAGGTCACGATGAATCTGCACTTCGAAGAACTCACCGGCACCGACGGCGCGCGCATCGCAATTGCCAGCCTGGATGCCGAACACTCCCTCAACGCCTTGTCCCTGCCCATGATCCATCTGTTGAGCGACCGCCTGGAAGCCTGGGCCAAGGACCCGCAAGTGGTCTGTGTGCTGTTGCGCGGCAACGGCGCCAAGGCCTTCTGCGCCGGCGGCGAAGTGCGCAGCCTGGTCCAGGCCTGCCTGGCCCACCCCGGCGAAGTACCGCCGCAGGCCGCGCAGTTCTTCGCCGCGGAATACCGTCTCGACTACCGCCTGCACACCTACCCGAAACCGCTGATCTGCTGGGGCCACGGCTATGTGCTCGGTGGCGGCATGGGCCTGCTGCAAGGCGCCAGCATTCGTATCGTCACACCGAGCAGCCGCCTGGCGATGCCGGAAATCAGCATCGGCCTGTACCCGGATGTCGGCGCCAGTTGGTTCCTCTCGCGCCTGCCGGGCAAGCTCGGGCTGTTCCTCGGCCTGACCGGCGCGCACATCAACGGCCGCGACGCCATCGACCTGGACCTGGCCGACCGCTTCCTGCGAGACGACCAGCAAGAAGCGCTGATCGACGGGCTGCTACAGCTCAACTGGCAGGAACAGACGCCGATGCAGCTCAACAGTCTGCTCAAGGCCCTGCAACAGGAGGCCACCGAACAAATGCCCGCAGCCCAGTGGCTACCACGGCGCCAGCAGATCGACGAGTGGCTGGACGTCAGCGACGTACGCTGTGCCTGGCGAGCCATCAGCCAGTTGCACAATCACTCCGATGCCCTGCTGGCGCGGGCGGCGAAAACCCTCAGCGAAGGCTGCCCGCTGACCGCCTGCCTGGTCTGGGAGCAGATCCAGCAGGCCCGGCACCTGTCCCTGGCCCAGGTGTTCCAGATGGAATACACCCTGAGCCTGAACTGCTGCCGGCATCCCGAATTCAGCGAAGGGGTGCGGGCGCGCCTGATCGACAAGGACCACAAGCCCCGTTGGCACTGGCCGGACATCAACAGCATCCCCGACGCCGTGGTCGAGGCGCATTTCCACAAGGCCTGGGAAGGCCGTCACCCCTTGGCGGATCTGTCGGACTTCTGAAAACCAGCCATGAAAAAGCGGCGCTCCAGGCGCCGCTTGTTTGTTATAGGCAGATCAGCGGTTGTGATGGCGGTCACGGCGGTGATCGTCGCGACCACGATCGCTCCAGTCTCGACCACCCCGCCGGCCGTCAAAGTCACGGCGGCCGTCATGGCGCCGATAGTCGTTGTTCCAGTCCTGGCGGTGGCCATCCCAGCCACGGTTCGGGTAGGCGCGATAAACGGCCCGCGGCGCCGACTGGTAGTAACGCGGTGCCGGTTGGTAATACCGGGGCTGGTAGTACCGTGGCGCTGGTTGGTAATAACGCGGCGCGTAATAGCCACGGCCGGAAGAATAATAGGAACCGCCGTAGTAGACCGGCGCCGGCGTCGTATAGACCTCAGAGCGGTAGTAAGTGGAACCTCCGTCGTAGTCGTAATAGGGAACGCAGGCAGAAAGAGCCAAACCCAGGAACGCAGTGAGAAGAATTCGACGATACATGGCGGCCTCCTGGACCGCTGATGGGCCATGCCAGCGACGCTGGCCGGCGGCAGCCAAGGATGTTCTGGCTGACGGAATATCTGACCGCGAAAACCGGGTCTGGTGCGATTTCGGTTACACCTTGATACAAGTCGCCAGGCAAGGATTTTGGATCCGAAAACGCCCGGTTTTCGCGGGCTGTGTGCCATTGCTGGCGAGCGATCAAATGGCGCAGCTACCCGTCGGCGCGGCCACTAGAATGCTTGCATCGGGTCACTGCCACGGAGTCGCCCATGCCGCTTAGCTCCCCGCTGTATTCGCAACGCTGGCTGATCATCACGCTCATCGCGCTGCTGGGCGGCGGTTTTATGGCCACGTCCTTACTCAGCTATTACGCCTCGCGAACCTCGATCCGCGACAACATCGTCAACACCGAGCTGCCGCTGACCTCCGACACCGTGTATTCGGAGATCCAGAAAGACCTGGTACGACCGATCCTGATTTCTTCGATGATGTCCCGCGACACCTTCATGCGCGACTGGGTGATGGCTGGCGAACGCGATCCCGAGCAGATGACCCGCTATCTCAATGAGGTGATGACCCACTACGGTGCCTACACCGCCTTCTTCGTCTCCAACAGCAGCCTCACCTACTACCACGCCAAGGGCGTGCTGAAAAAAATCGCTCCTGATACCCCCCGCGACGCCTGGTATTTCCGGGTCCGCGACATGGCCACCCCGTATGAAATCAACGTCGATCCGGACCAGGCCAACCAGAACAACCTGACGTTTTTCATCAACTACAAGGTCTACGACTACCAGGACAATTTCATCGGCGCCGCCGGTGTCGGCCTCAAGGTCGATGCAGTGATCAAGCTGATCGACCGCTACCAGCAGCGTTATCAGCGCAGCGTGTATTTCGTCGATACCCAGGGCCGGATCGTCCTCACCGGGGCCGAAGGCGGCCCGCAGGGCGCTCGGGCCGGCCAGTCGCTGTTCGAGCTGGAAAACCTGCGCGACCTGCAGGCCAGGCTGCCCAAGCCCCACAGCGGCAACTACGAGTACAGCGCCCCAGACCAGCGGCACTTCCTCAATGTGCGTTTCATTCCCGAGCTGAACTGGTACCTGTTCGTCGACAAGCGCGAGGACAGCGCCCTGGGCGATATCCGCCGCTCGCTGTACCTCAACCTGCTGATCTGCCTGGCAATCACCCTGATCGTGCTGACCCTGCTCAACCGCGTGGTCAGACGTTTCCAGCGCAAGATCGAAACCCAGGCCACCCTCGACAGTCTCACCGGCCTGCCCAACCGCCGCGGCTTCGACTTGCTGGCCGCCCAGGCCATGCTCGAAGCCCAGCGTGAGCCCAAGCCGCTGGCCGCCCTGCTGCTCGACCTGGACCACTTCAAACGCCTCAACGACACCTACGGCCACCTCGCCGGCGACCAGGTGTTGAGCGGCTTCGCCCGGCACCTGGCAAGCTGCCTGCGCCAGTCCGATATCGTTTGCCGCTGGGGTGGCGAAGAGTTCATCGTGCTGCTCAAGGACACCGACAGCGCCACGGCGCTGAAGATCGCCGAGAAAATCCGCCTGCTGATCGAGCAACAGCGCTACGCCTATGAGGGCAAGAATATGCGGCTGACCGTCAGCATCGGCGTGACCACGCTGCAGGCGGACGATACCCTGCACAGCCTGCTATCGCGCGCCGACCATGCGATGTACCGTGCCAAGCAGACCGGCCGTAACCGAACCTGCATGGAAATGCCTCACTCCCGTTATGAATGAACCGACCCTGAACAGCCCCAGCCTCTGCCCGGCCTGCGGCGCCCGCAACGACTGCAGCCTGGCCGACCCGCGTACCGCCGACCAGGCCTGCTGGTGCTACAGCGTGAGCATCGACCCGGCGGTGCTCGAAGCCCTGCCGCCGGAGCTGCGCGATCGCGCCTGCCTGTGCCCGCGCTGTGCCCGGGTCGATGCGCAACTGCAAGCGGCCCCCCGGCCGATCCCGTAAGATGCGCAGCCTTTTGCCAGCCTGCCGATAGCCATGCGCGTTGACCGTTTCCTCAGTAACCTGCCCCGCTTCAACCGCCAGCAGGTGCGCCTGCTGCTGGTGGCAAAGCGCATCCGTATCGACGGCCAGGTGGTCAGCGATCCCCATGCCGAGGTGCGCGAGTTCAGCCGGGTCGAGCTCGACGACGAAGTGCTGCAGGCCGGCAAGCCGCCGCGCTATTTCATGCTGCACAAACCCATGGGCTGCGTCAGCGCCACCCGCGATCCCGAACACCGCACCGTGCTCGACCTGCTGGACGAACCGGACAAGCACGAGCTGCACATCGCCGGTCGCCTGGACTACAACACCACCGGTTTGCTGATCCTCACCAACGATGGCAGCTGGTCGCGACGCCTGACCCAGCCGCAGACCAAACTGCCGAAGCGCTACTACGTCGAGACCGAACAGGACATAGGCCCGGAGTACGCCGAGACCTTCGCCCGGGGCCTGTACTTCGCTTTCGAGGACCTCACCACCCTGCCCGCCGAGCTGCAGATCCTCGGCCCCCGATGTGTGCGGCTGAGCATCGTCGAAGGCCGCTACCACCAGGTCAAACGCATGTTCGGCCATTTCGACAACAAGGTCTTGCGCCTGCACCGCGAACGCATGGGACCGCTGGCCCTCGACGAAAACCTGGCGCCCGGCGAGTACCGGCCGCTGACCGATGAAGAAATCCGCCTGGTCTGAGCGCCTACAATTTCCGTAGCCGCTGTAAGCCATCGACGATGCCATGACCATTCAGCCGAAGTTGTCGAACAATTTACCAACGGCACTTGCGAGACGGCGTTCTCCCTGCTTGAATCAGTCCGTCGGCCGAAATGTGACCGATGAGTCACGAACATACTTCTAAGAAATCCTTTGCCGTCCGAGCCTCCTGTGCTCATTCCTGTTGTCCGGCAAATTGCCCGCCTATAACAACACCCGTCGACCATCTGTGCGGATCGACATGGGCTAAAAAATTCCAGGCGTATGCCTACCTGTCACAAATCTCGTGCACCCTCGGTTGCGCGCATACCCGCTTGCCAGGAGTCTTATGACATGAGGCCAGAAATCGCTGTGCTGGATATACAAGGTCAGTATCGGGTTTACACGGAGTTCTATCGCGCAGATGCCGCAGAAAAGACCATCATTCTGGTCAACGGCTCAATGGCCACCACCGCGTCTTTTGCGCAGACCGTGAAGAACCTGCATCCGCAATTCAATGTGGTGCTCTACGACCAGCCCTATGCCGGTCGTTCGAAAGCCCACAACAGGCACGAGAAAATGCTCACCAAGGAAGTCGAGGGGCTGATCCTGCTGGAGCTGATCGACCACTTCGCCGCCGAGCACGTGATGTCGTTCTCCTGGGGTGGCGCGCCGACGCTGCTCGCCCTGGCACAACGCCCGCGGCGCATTGAAAAGGCGGTGATCAGCTCGTTCTCGCCAGTGATCAACGAGCCGATGCGCGACTACCTCGAACGCGGTGTCGATTACCTCGGCAGCCTGGACGGCGACCGTGTCGGGCACCTGGTCAACGAGACCATCGGCAAGCACCTGCCGTCGCTGTTCAAGCGTTTCAACTATCGCCACGTCAGCACCCTGGCCGAGCATGAATACGGGCAGATGCACTTTCACATCAGCCATGTCCTCAACAGCGACCGCCAGTGCTACCTGAAAGCGGCGAAGAACATCGAGGTACCGGTGCTGTTCATGAACGGTGAATGGGACGAATACACCGCCGCCAATGACGCCCGGCTGTTCGGCAACCATGTCCGGCACTCGACGTTCAGCACCATCCAGGCCGCCGGGCACTTCCTCGACATGGAACACAAGGCCGCCTGCCGGGACAGCCGTAACGCGCTGATGGGGTTCCTCAAACCGACCCAGCACACCAGTCGTCCGCGCTATCACTACCTGCAGGACCACCATGCCCTGGCTATCTGAAGTGACGTCATCGCGAGCAACTCCTCCTTTGCCGCAGGAGCGAGCTTGCCCGCGATAGACCGCAAGCCGGTCTTCGCCCCGTCGCCGCGATGACGGCGTAGAAGCGTGCCTGCGTGCATTTCCCGCCGCTTCGCAAACACAGGCCCGGCAAAGAAAAACTTCAAATCCGCGCGCACTTCTGGTACAAAGTCAGCCGCTCCGAGCGGGTGTCGTATAATGGCATTACTCCAGCTTCCCAAGCTGATAACGAGGGTTCGATTCCCTTCACCCGCTCCACTTCATTCGAGTCCCAGCGTCAGGCCCTGCCGACGAGGGATGCAGAAACAAAAAACCGGTCCTCGAGTGACCGGTTTTTTTATGGGCGCTTTATCAACCTGCGGCCACGATAAACGAGCGCGGAAATGGCAATAGCCCCGAATAGCCCCGTGCTGTCCCCCAGCGCCTCGACCGGGTTCACTCATCTTCAAAGATGCTGACCAGGCCCGCTCATCTGTATTCCTGTCGACCCTCAACGCAATCAGCTTGGCCAGTACTTCGGCAGATATCGCGGTTCGAGAAGGATCCTGCAACACAGCCAGCGCTCTTATCCGCCGCGTTCCAAACTCGCTCTTTCTACACTTCAGCCTGCGGAGTACCCCTGCCAACGACCGTCGGGCGGGCCAGGTATTGAACACATTTTTTTGGTAGGTATAGTAACCACCAAACATCACAAGGAGGTGATGTGGACAGTCGGTATTTGATCGGCCAAATCGTCGCAGACGGTTGGTATCTGGTCAGGGTCAGAGGCAGTCACCATCATTTCAGGCATCCCAGTAAACCGGGGCTGGTGACAGTGCCACATCCCAAAAAGGACCTGCTGAGAAAAACCGCCATCAGCATTCTGAAACAGGCGCTGCTCATGTGAAGGTGATTCACCGCGCCCTGGAGGTTCCGCACATGCTTTACCCGATTGCAATTTCAATGGGCGATGACGAACACGCCTGGGGGGTGGAAGTCCCCGACATTCCTGGCTGTTTCTCGGCCGGTGACGACCTCGACGACGCCATGGCCATGGCCCGCGAAGCCATCGAAGGGCACTTCGAGATTCTCGCCGAAGACGGTGCCCCCATCCCGCACGCCAACAAGGTCACCCTGCACGCAGCCAACCCTCAGTACGCAGGCTGCACCTGGGCGCTGATCGACATCGATGTCACCAAGTACCTGGGCAAGGCGCAGAAGCTCAACATCACCCTGCCCGGCTACTTGCTGAACCGCATCGACGAATACGTGCTGCATCACCCGGAAGCCAAGAGCCGCTCGGGTTTTCTCGCTTCGGCTGCACTGAAGGTATTGCAGCAAGAATGAACACACCGCCCTGACCGAAGCACGTGAGCGGCCAATAAGGCTGTTGGTGGCCGCTCAACGCTGGACCGGCTAGCGCTCGCGCAAAAGAAGAATCGGCCCGGCGTGGCCGATTCTTTTGTCCCCCTGCGCTAC
>NZ_JACNDE010000040.1:0-58520 GCF_017351415.1 Pseudomonas sp. FW305-25
TTGCCCTTCATCCATCCCGCGCGACTGTTGCCACAGGGGGATATCCGGGTGCTGTTCGGCCAGCAGGCTGGCCACCTGCTGCAGGTAATCGAAGCTGCTGAAGAACGCCAGGTAGTTGCCGGGGCGCCGGCGGAACTGGCTGGCGATCAGCTCGACGATGGGCGCCAGCGACGCCTGGCGATGGGCGAAACGGGTGGAGATCCGGCTGACGATGTGCACGTCCAGCTGCGCGGCACTGAACGGCGACTCCACGTCCACCCACACCGTAGTCTCCGGCAGCCCCAGCAGGTCGCGGTAGTAATGCCAGGGGTTGAGGGTCGCCGAGAACAGCACCGTACTGCGCGCCGCGCTCAGTCGCGGCGCGAGGAAACCCGCCGGCACCACGTTGCGCAGGCACAGCTCGGACAGGCTGCGCCGGGCATTGAGTTCGCGCTTGCTGATATCGAACAGGAACTGCCCATCGAACAGTTCGGCCACCCGGGCGAATTGCAGGGCATCGAAATAGAAGCCCTGCAACCGGCTGTCCAGCCCTTGCGGGTGGTCGTTGAGGTAATCGCCGATCGCCGAGATACACAGCGACAGCGCCTTGAGCAACGGGGCCGGCGCCTGGTCGTAGGCCTGGTACGGCCGCAGCTGTTCCTTGTGCAGGGCATTCCATTCGCGGTTGAGCCGTTGCAGCGGCTTCTTCAGCGGCTCCGGGGCAACCTGGCGCACGGCGTTCAACTGGTACTGGTCGAGGCTGGCGCTGTACATCGAGCGCCCGCGCTCCACCAGGTTATGCGCTTCGTCCACCAGCGCGGCGACCTTCCATTGATTGGCCTGCGCCAGGCCGAACAGCAAGGCGCTGAAATCGAAGTAGTAGTTGTAGTCCGCCACCAGCAGATCGCTCCAGCGGGCCATTTCCTGGCTCAGGTAATACGGGCACAGCCCATGTGCCAGGGCGATCTCGCGCAGCGCCTGCTGGTCCAGCAAGGACCGCTGGCTTGCCGCCTGCCGCGCCGCCGGCAGACGGTTGTAGAAACCCTTGGCCAGCGGGCAGGACTCGCCATGACAGGCCAGCTCCGGGTGCTCGCAGGCCTTGTCCCGCGCCACCAGTTCCAGCACCCGCAACGGCAGCCCGGGGCTGCCTTCGAACAGCACCTCGGCGGCATCCAGCGCCAGTTTGCGTCCCGGGGTCTTGGCGGTGAGGAAGAACAGCTTGTCCAGCTGCTGCCCCGGCATCGCCTTGAGCATGGGAAACACCGTGCCCAGGGTCTTGCCGATCCCGGTCGGCGCCTGGGCCATCAGGCAGCGCCCGGTGCTCACCGCCTTGTACACCGACTCGGCCAGCGCGCGCTGCCCGGGGCGGAAGTCGGGATGGGGGAAGCCCAGCGCCGCCATGGCCTGGTCGCGGGCGTGCCTGTGGGCCAGCTCCTGCTCAGCCCACTGCAGGAACAGGCTGCATTGCTGGTTGAAGAACTGCTCCAGGACCTCGGCCCCGTGCTCTTCCACCAGCGACGTCTCGCGCTCGCTGAGGATGTCGAAATACACCAGCGCCAGACGGATGCTGCTCAACTGCAACTGCTGGCACAGCAGCCAGCCATAGATCTTCGCCTGGGCCCAATGCAGCTGGCGATGGTTGGCCGGCATGCGCTCCAGGTCGCCGCGGTAGGTCTTGACCTCTTCCAGCAGGTTGGCGTCCGGGTCGTAGCCGTCCGCCCTGCCCTTGACCGTCAACGCGCCGAAGCTGCCTTCGAGGGACACTTCGCTCCGATAGTTCGCGCCGCGCCGCGCCGCCACCGTGCGGTGGCCCTGGATGCCTTCCAGCGCAGTGGGCGACGGGGTGAAGCGCAGGTCGAGGTCGCCGACCTTGGCGGTGAATTCGCACAGCGCCCGTACCGCGATGCGGTAGTTCACCCGTCCTGCTCCGCCCATTGCACGTAGCAGACCGCCACCGGCATCTGGTGCTGCCGACAGAACTCCAGCCAGCGCAGTTGGTTGTCCTGCAGGCGGTCGCCAGGGCCCTTGACCTCGATCATGCGGTAGGTTTTCTGCTGCGGCCAGAACTGGATCAGGTCCGGCATGCCGGCGCGGTTGGCCTTGATGTCCTGCAGCAGGCGCTCGAACCAGTGCTTGAGGTGCTCGGCCGGCAGGCAGGCCAGTGCCTGCTCCAGCAATTCTTCGTCGAGGGCGCCCCAGAACACGAAAGGCGACTGCACGCCCCACTTGTCGAGGTAGCCCTGGCGGATGGTCTGCGCATAACGCCCGTCATCCAGTTCCGCCAGGCAGGCCTGGAACAGTTCGGCGCGACGGCTGTGGAAGTCCTCGCTCAACAGGTCGGCCGGGCCGCGCTGGAACGGGTGGAAGAACGCCCCGGGCAGCGGCGCGAAGATCGCCGGCCAGCAGAGCAGCCCGAACAGCGAATTGATCAGGCTGTTCTCCACGTAATGCACCGGCGCCTGCTCCTCGTGGAGATGGGCCTGCACATGGAGTTCCACCGACAGCGCCGGATCGACCCGCGGCAGGCTGAGGTCCAGGCGCAGCGTCGGCTGGGTGCCGCCACGCGGCGTGGCCGGGCCGCCGAGCTTGCGCCGCAACCTGGGCAGCAGCCGCAGCAGTTGCTGCTGCTCGGCCGCGTTGTGCGGAGCCAGCACCGCCGCCTCGGCCAGGACCAGCGCCTGCGGGTAATCGCCGCTGCGCTCGAAGACGCGGATCAGCCGCGCTCTCGCCCCGGGATCGGCGCAGGCCTGGTAGATGGCGGCCGCCAGCGGCCATTCGGCTAGCCGCTCGCAATGCTGCCCCAGCAGGAACAGCAGCTTGGCCCGGCGCCGCTGCAACCAGGGATTGTCGCTGGCGAACGCCTGGATGCTCGCCAGCACCTCCTCCAGCGCCGCGCCGCTTTCAAAATGCTGCCGACAATCCTCCAGGTACAGGAAACCCTCGACGTCGGCGCGGCTGCGCAGCGCCCGGGCGTCGTCGCGAAACTCGACCTTTTCGTAGGTGAAGATGCCCAGGTCGGCCAGCACGAACTCCGACCAGTCCTGGTGCAGGTTGCCGAAGAACATCAGGCGCAGGCGGTCGCACAGCGCCATGACCGTCAGGCTGCACACCCCGTCTTCCAGCCCCGGACACCACTGGCCCAGGCTTCGCGGCTCGTCGAACAACGGCGCCAAGGCGGCCAGCCAGTCGGACTTGCGGGCCTTCGGCTGCTCGATTTGCGCGCGAAAAACGTGGAGGATTTCCGCCTTCTGCAACAGGTTGAACAGCTCTTCCAGGGTCAGCGGCGCCTGCTCGTCGACCCAGCCCAGGCGCACCAGCGGTGCGACGGCCGCGCGAGTATCGCCGATTTCTTCATAGACCAGCCGGGACGTGCGAAAATGACAGCCCTTGCGCATGATCATGCGCACCAGCAACGCCTGGGATGGCTGGGCCAGCGCCGAGAAGTCGTCGATGAAGCTACGCTCTTCGGGTGACAGCACATCGGCGTAGCGCAGCTTGAGCCACGCCAGCACCTGCTGAAAGTTGTGCAGGTAATAAAGAGGGTTTTCCAGAGGGTTGGAAGTCACAGGACAAGCGCGCCGCAAAGAGGTTGATACTGGTTATGCATACAGATAACAGCTGCCGACCTGCCCTGGCAAACACTATTGGATAAGTGGCGTTACAGGTTTTTTTACGGGGCCGCAGAACTTTCTTGCGGTTAATCACACCAAGGGCGGATAGCCATATAGTCGCGAGCCGCCAATCATGGTGGACTCACGGGATTCATGAAGAGAGGTTTGTCTATGAACGTCAAATACCTGGGCCTGCCGTTGGCCGTCGCAGCCTTCCTGGCACTGGGCGGCTGTGCCTCGCCAACCGTGGTGACGCTGCAGAACGGCACGCAATACCTGACCAAGGACATGCCTAACGCCAAGACCGCCGACGGGTTCTACGAATTCGAAGACATCGCCGGCAAGAAAATCCGCATCAAGGCGGCCGATGTCGCCACCGTCCGCCAAGAAGACTGACCGATCGAACCCGGTCGCCCTCAGGGCGACCAGGGTGCCGAATTCTGCCCCGGCACGCTGTTATCGCAGGAAATGTAGTGCTGTTCCCCGCGCTTCTGCAGTTCGCCACGCACCCGCTGACACCGCTCGAACTCCCGGGCCGCCGCATTATCGATGCTGATATTGCCGGTGGTTTCAGGCTTTTTACCCTCCCCCAGGGTCACGCTCGCCCAAGGCCGCTCCGCGTCGATATGAAAGCGGCTGCCCGGTTCGGGCTGCACTTCTTTTTCGGTAGCCTGCACGGCAGCCGGTAGCTGGTCCGGGGTCACGCCGTAGCGCTTGAGGATCGACTGCTGAGGCAAGTCCTCGGCCATTGCGCTGCCCGCCATCAGGACTAGCGCCAGACCAGTGCCATACCTCTGGTTATCACTCACCTTGTGTTTCTCCTACTGTTCACTGTTGCCATTGAATGAGCCTCGGCAGCGGCTGCCTGCCTTGATAACGCGCAAGCTCCTGCGGACTTTAAGGGCCCGGAGCGCACGCGCGGCATCCACCCGCCTGGCGACAGGCCGATGTTTAATCGAGCGCTGTGTCACAGGGGGCAGGTATTGGAGTCATTTCCAGGCTGGCGGGTCACCCTTTGGGCAAATACCCTTGGTTTTGGCGAAAAAAGTGCGGTCGAGGGACACGCAAAGGCAAACCCGTGACCGCGCGGGGCGAGGCCAAGACCTCGCCCCGCGCGGTCAGGCTTCAGGCGATGGTGATGCTCGCGCCGTTGAGGCTGTCCAGGCTCACCCCTACCAGGGTCACCGAGTCGCCGCCAAAGGTCAGCAGGGTATCGTTGCCCACGGTGCTGGCGTGGGCGCGGAAGTCGTCGTTGGCGACCACGCCTGCGACGCCGAGGAACACCAGTTTGTCGCTGCTCTGGTAACCCAGCACCCGGTCCTGGCCAAAGTTGCCGCTGAACAGCAAGGTATTGCTGCCTCCGCCCGCCTGCAGCAGGTCGTTGCCCGCGCCGCCGACCAGCACATCGTTACCCTGGCCGCCGATCAGGTGGTCATCGCCGTCCAGGCCGAACAGCCAGTCGCCGCCGGCGTGGGCGGTCAGGGTATTGGCCGCGGCGTCGCCCTTCACCGAAGCGGCGTACTGGGTCAGGTTGCTCCCCGCCAGCAGGCCCTTGTCGGTGACGCTGTGGGTCACATCGTCCTTGAACAGGCCCCAGAGGAACCCCGGCTCCTTGCTGGTGATCGCGCCGATATCGCGGGTGATGCTGATGCCGCCATTGGCATCGCGCACATACAGGGTGCCGGCGCCGTCGTTGGCGAAGCTGAAGTTCTTCACCGACTGCTGCAGGTCCAGGGTGTTGTGGCCCTGCCCGCCCAGCAGGATGTTGTAGCCGCCGGCGTCGCGAAAGGTATCGTTGCCGGCGCGGCCTTCGAGGTAGTCATTGCCCTGGCCGCCCTGGATCAGGTCGTTGCTGTCGGTGCCGATGATAAAGGTGCTGCCCTTGTGGGTTTCGGCATTGCGGTTGAGGTCCTGGACCCAGGTGGTGGCCCGCGCCGGGTCCGACAGGTTGGCGACGATGATGGTCGAGTCCTTGCTCGTCAGGTCGTAGAACTTCGACTCGAGGATCCGTGTCATGCCGTCGCCGTAGCCGGTGGGCAGGTGTGACAGCCAGGTCGGGATATTCAGGATGGAGAACGGCAGCAGGTTCCAGGCCGCCGAGGCGTAATGGTCGTTGAAACTGACGATGTTGTTGGTCGCCGACTCCTGCGCCGTGTCATGCACGCCGAGGGACGCCAGGTTGAACGAAGAGCCATCGAGGGCTCGGAACACCGGATCGTTTTCGTAGCCGATATTCAGCACCTTGTCCCCCGCGCTCTGGGTCGGCGAGGCGTAGGCGACGTAGCTGGCATCCTGGTAGAACCCCGACCAGTGATCGCCACTCAGGTCCGCCAGGCTGTTGACCGCCAGGCCGCCGAGGCTGTGGCCGCTGACCAGGATGTCCTTGCCCGTCAGGCCATTGGCCTGGGCGAAGGCCGCGACATCGGCGAGCAGCTTGCCGAAGGCTTCGCCGGCGTAGTTTTTCGCGTAGTCCCTGGGCCCGAACGCCGCCAGCAGGTCGTTGATCACATCGCCGATGGAGTCGCCGATCACCGATTCACGGGGGCCGCTGGTGCCGCGAAAGGCAATGCCGATGGAGGTCAGGTGGCCCTGATCGTCGTACTTGCCGAGCACTTCCGCCTGGGCGGTGGTGTAGCCGGCCTTTTCCCCGTAGTAGGTGCCCCTGAAGTCGGTCTTGCCGTCGTAGCCCAGCTGGGCAGCGCCGATCGGTGTCCAGCCGGCCTTTTGCACCGCCTCCAGCGCGGCCTTCTCCGAGTCGGGGTTCCAGGGCAGCCCGGGAATCACCCCTTGCGAATCGCTGCTGCCGATCAGCCCCGTCACCAGGGTCGCCGGCAGGCCGAGGCCGAAACCGTACTGCTGATAACCGGCGGAAAACCCGTTGTCGAGGTTGTGGTAGGAATACAGCGTGATCGCCAGCGCATCGGAAAACAGCGCCTTTGAGTCTTCTGTGCCGAGGTTCTTGTAGTCATACACACCCATGGTATTGCCTCTCTTTGTTGTTGAACTTGTTCGAGATAGCTCACGCGGACGGAGCGCCCTCCGCTGGCGCCCCATCCTTAGTGCAATGCTTTTTGCTACTTATCTATGCAAAGACGATCCCCCCTGCGGAAAGGCTGTCCGGCGCGACCCCGACCAGCGTCACGGCGTAGTCGCCGACGCTGAGCAAGGTGTCCTGGCCGCTCTGTGACAGGTGCTGCGTGTAGTCGTAGCCCTGCCCCGCGCCCGCCACGCCCATGAACACCAGCTTGTCGCTGCCCTGGTAGCCATGGATCGCGTCGAAGCCGAAGGCGCCGCTGAACAGGAAGGTGTTGGCCCCGCCGCCGCTGGAATACATGACATCGTTGCCGGCGCCGCCGACAAAGGTCACGTCGCTCTTGTCGCTGCGCAGCACATCGTCGCCGCCGTGACCGAACAGCCAGTCGCCGTCGACGCTGGCCACTAGCGCATTGCCGTAGGCATCGCCATTGAGCGAATGGTTGTAGTGGGTCAACTGGTTGCCGGCCAGCAGGCCCTGGTCGGTCACGCTGTGGGTCACCTCCTTGCTGAACAGGCCCCAGGCGAAACCCGGCTCCTTGCTCACCAGCGCGCCGATATCGCGGGTCATGCTGATGCCGCCATAGGCATCGCGCACGTACAAGGTGCCGTCACCATCGTTGACCACGCTGAACTTGCCCAGCGACTGCTGCAGGTCGAAGACGTTATGCCCCTTGCCACCCAGCAGGATGTTGTAGCCACCCGCGTCGCGGAAGGTGTCATTGCCGTCGCGGCCCTCGATGAAGTCGTTGCCGCGTCCGCCCTTGAGCAGGTCGCTGCCGTCGGTGCCGAAGATAAAGGTGCTGCCCTTGTGCGGTTCGGCGTTGCGGTTGAGGTCCTCGACCCAGGTCTTGCCCCGATTGGCCTCGGACAAGGTGGAGACGATCAGGGTCGAGTCCTTGCTGGTCAGGTCGTAGAACGCCGAATCCACCACCCGGTTCAAGCCATCGGCGTAACCCGCGGAACCGTGGGCCTTCCACGACAGCGGGTTGAGGATGCTCTGCGGCAGCAGGTTCTCCAGGGTCGACGCGTAGTGCTCGTTGAAGTTGACGATGTTGTTGGTCGCCGACGCCTGGAACTGGTCATGGCTGCCCAGGGACGAAGCGTTGAAGGTGGTGCCGTCAAGCACCCTGAACACCGGATCGTTTTCGTAGCCGATGTTCAGCACCTTGTCCCCCGGGCTCTGGGTCGGCGAGGCGAACGCCACATAGCGGGCGTCAGCGTAGAAACCGCCCCAGTGCTCGCCGCTCAATTCGGCCAGGCTGTTGACCCCCAGACCGCCCAGGCTGTGGCCGCTGACCAGCACATCCTGGCCGCTCAGGCCCTGGGCCTTGGCGAACTCGGCGACGCTGGCGAACAGCTTGTCGAAGGCATTCTTGCTGTAATTCGCCGCGTAGCCCACCGGCCCGACCGCCGCCAGCAGGTTGTTCTTGATGTCGCCCAGGGTATCGCTGAAGCCCAGGCCGCCGGTGCCGCGAAAGGCGATGCCGATCGACAGCAACTTGCCAGCCTCGTCGTAACGCCCCAGCACCTCCACTTCGGCGCTGGTAAAGCCTGGCTGCTCGCCGAAGAAGGTGCCCTGGGGCCCGACCTTGCCCTGATACCCCAGCCGCTCGGCACCAATCGCCGTCCAGCCCGACGCCAGCGGCTGCCCGGTGGGCGTGTAGGCGTAGAGCGTCAACGCCAGGGCATCGCTGTACAGCGCCTTGCCCGCCTCGCCCTTGAAACTCCGGTAATCGAATACACCCATGTTGTGTCTCACTCTTATGGTCATTGGCCCGCAGGCCTCAGAACTGCCAGTCCAGGGTCAGGCCGACCCCGTGACTCTTGTCCCGAGAACCCAGCAGGCCGTTGTAGTCCAGGTTTACCCGGGTATCGCGCCCCAGCAACAGGCCGGCGCGAGCCCCGACCACAGCGGCGTTACGGTCCAGCGCAACGCTCTGTATGTTGAACGAACCACCATTGGCAAAAGCCAGGTGCTGATCCGAATTGGTATCGCTCAGGTTGTGCTGCCAGCCGAGGGTGCCGGCCAGTTCCAGCTGCCGGGCATCGGACAAGGCGAAGCGTTTGCTGGCCCGCAGGCCGAGGGTCGAGAGCACCGCGTCGCGGTTGTCATCGCCACTGCGCAGTGCGGTAGCCCCGCCTTTTTCGCGGAAGCTGTCGCTGCCCACATGCACGTAGGCCAGGTTGACGAAGGGCTCCAGCGCCACGCCCGGCAGCGCCACTTGCCACGCCGCTTCGGTGAACAGCTGAGCGGTCTGGGCGTCACGCTTGACCTTTTGCCGGTCCGAGAACTCGCCGTATTGCAGGTCGCGCTTCACATCGATGCGATGCCAGCTGTAGGAACCGCCGACGCTCAGGCGCACGGCATCCAGTTGATGGCCCAGGTAGGCACCCAGGTGATAGCTGTCCACCGAGGCCGAGGAATGGGTGCCATCGCCCATGCTCAGGGAACTGTCGCTGTAGCCGGTGAACAGGCCGAGACGGGTGTCTTCGGCGATCAAGCCATCGACCCCGGCGAGCAGGCCGCCGATCGAAGTGTTGTAGTTGGCATGGTCATAACCGCCGTCGGCCTTGCCCCAGGCCCCCAGCACCTTGAACCACACATTGTTGTCGCTGGCCGCGGGCGCCGACGAATCGAGCAGGCCGTCCTGACGCAGACGGTCGCCCACCGCATCGCGCAGTTGGCGGCTGTCGTTGATCAGCAGCGTGCCGATGGCCGGATGGATCTCCCCGGTCAGTTGCTGGAAGGCTTGTTGCGCGCTGGCGGCGTTCTCCGACAGCAGCAGGCTTTCGTACACCGGATTGCCCGCCCCCAGTCGCTCGGCGGCAGCCGCCACGGAACGCTGGTTCGGGGTCAGGCCGACGTCGCTGAAGGATGTGGCGTTACGCGCGACCTGCAACTGCACGCCGCTGGCCGAGTAGTCGAGGCTGCCACCAATGAACAGGTAGTTCGGCGCCACCGAACCGAAGCGCCCTTCGATGCCACCGGCCGCCTGCAGGATGTTGTATTGCCGGCCGAGCAGGCTTTGCGCCTCGCGGGCACTGAGCAGGGTCGGGCTGTTCTCCAGGGCCAGGGTCACGTTGGCCCCTTCGACGGTGGCCTTGCCGCCAGCGACGATCTGGTCGCTGCTGGTGGGCGACAGCTCCACCGCGTAGGTCGAGCCCGGTTGCAGGGTCACGTCGCCCGCCACCTGCAAGGTGCCGATCGAGTTGCCCGGCGCCACGGTACCGCCACGGTTGGCGGTCAGCGCGGCGATGCGCCCGTTGCCGCCGAGAATGCCGCTGTCATTGACCGTCACCGCCGAGGCCAGCGAACCGTTGATGGCCAGGCGTCCCTGATTGACCAGGGTCGGGCCGCTGTAGCTGTTGTTGCCGGTCAGCACCAGGGTGCCGATGCCCTGCTTGGTCAGGCCGCCGTGTCCGGAAATGTCGTTGCGCCAGACATCCAGGCCGCAAGACAGGCCAGTGCACAGGCGCTCGGTGGGTTTGCCGGCATCCACCACGGCGCCGATACCGGGCAGGTCGACCACGAACTGGCCGGAGCCGTAGGCGCCTTCGACCCGGAACTCCTGGGGAATGTCCGCTTCGGTGACGAACATGCCCGGACCGTCGATGCCCTTTTGCAGGTTGATCATGCCCCAGCCGTACAACGCGTCGATGCCCGGATCGCCCATGTCGGTGGCGGTGGTCCTCAGCACCGTGGCGATCTGCGAAGCGCTCATGTAGGGAAAGCGCTCCATCAGCACCGCCGCCGCGCCCGCCACATGGGGCGCGGCCATCGAGGTGCCGCTCTTGTTGGCGTAGCCGATGGTCATGTCGTCCAGGTTGGTGCCGCCGATCACCGCGCTGTAGATCCGCGTACCCGGCGCCGAGACGCAGAAGCTCGCGGTGTAGCCGCAGCGCGAGGAGAAGGTGCTGAGGGTGTAGGGATTGGGGCTGGCGGTGTCCGGGTTCTTCTGCAAGGCCGCCACCGTCATCCAGTTCGGCGCGATTTCCGGCACGAAATAGGCCAGGCCGGCGATGGCGTCCGGGTTGTTCAGGTTGTAGTCGTTGCCGGCGGCGAAGATGGTCAGCACACCACCGCGGGCCGCGTCGATCGCCCCGCTGTAGGCGCCACCCTGGCGGGTGCCCAGCAGCGGCTGGATCTGGTCGAACTGCAACTGCGCGTCCTGCACGGTGAAATGCGGGAAGGCCGGGTCGCGACCGCCCTGGTCGAAGCGGTCGGTGATGCCGATGCCCCAGCTGTTGTTGATGATCCGCGCGCCGCTGTTCACCAGGGCATCCCAGCCGGCCCGGTAGACCGCGCCGTCGTTGCCGAGAATGATCCCGTCCTCGGGGCCCGGGTCGCCGTTTTCGGCGCTGATGATCTGCGCGTCGAAGGCCACGCCATGCATCGGCCCGCCGTCGCGGCTGCCGGCGGCGATCCCGCCGACGTGGGTACCGTGGGAGCCGAGCTTGCCGTCGGAGCCCACCGAAGGCGTGCCGTCATAACGGAAGGCATCGCCGGCTTTGACCGGAATGTAAGGGTCGGTGTATTCGCGGATGCCGCTGGTGACCAGGGTGATCACCTTGTTGCTGCCGCTGAATTCCGGGTGCTGGGCATACACCGGCTGGTCGAAGATCCCCAGCTTGACGCCCTTGCCGGTATAACCGGCGGCATAGGCCTGCTCGGCATGGATCGCCCCCAGGCCCCATTCGGCGTTGAACTCGGCACTGCGCCAACTGCCGGGATCGCCCGGCTGGCCGCTTTCGACATAAGGCGCGGCCTGGGCGTTACCCGCCACGGCCAGGCCACAGATCAAAGCGCCGCAGGAGGCGCGCACCAGGCTGTTGGCCGCCGGAGCAGCCCCCGTAAATCTGTATTTCATCGGTACCTTCCTTAGTTGCCTTGCTTAGAAATAGTTGCCTTGCTGGAAATAGTTGCCTTGCTAGAGGAAACGCCGCGCCAGACCCGGCGCGGGTGGTTTTACCGAACAGCCGGCCCGCCAACGGCGAGCCGTGCTGTACCGATAGCGGCTGCCGTGTCGACGCGACCTTGCATCGACACGGCGCTGTCAAAAGCCGGTTCAGAACTGCCAGTTCAGGCTCAGCCCCGCCCCGTGGTTCTTCTCACGGCTGGCCAGCTGGCCGTTGTAATCCAGGCTCAGGCGCAGGTCCCGGCTCAGCGCCAGGCTGGCATGGGCGCCGACCAGCGCGGCATTGCGCGGCAGCGAGGTGCTTTCGACACTGAACGGCGTGCCGCCGGACGCAAAGGCCAGGTGTTCCTCGGCCCGGGTATTGCTCAGGTTGTGCTGCCAGCCCAGGGAGCCGGAAAGGTCCAGGCGGGTTTGCCCGGACAGCTCGAGGCTTTTCAGGGCACGCAGGCCGAGGGTACTGAGTGCTGCTTCACGACTGTCGCTGCCGCCTTTCAACGCCGCGGCGTCGCCCTTCTCGCTGAAGCTGTCGCGGTGCAGGTGCACGTAGGCCAGGTTGGCGAACGGTTCCAGGGCCAGCGCCGGCAGGTCGAGGCGATAAGCCGCCTCGCCGAAGACCTGGCTGGTGCGGGCATCGACCTTGGCTTTCTGCTTGCCGCTGACTTCGCCGAACTGCAGGTCGCGCTTGACGTCGGCGCGATGCCAGCTGTGGGCCGCGCCCGCGCTCAGGCGCCAGGCGCCCAGCTCGTGGCCGAGGTAGGTGCCCAGGTGATAGCTGTCCACCGAGGCCTTGGAATGGGTGCCGCCGCCCATGCTCAGGGAGCTGTCGCTGTAGCCGGCGAAGGCGCCCAGGCGCGTGCTGTCGCTGAGCGCGCCGTCGGCCCCCAGCAGCAACCCGCCGATGGACGTGTTGTAGCCCTCGGTGTCGTGGCTGCCGTCATTCTTGCCCCAGGCGCCCAGCACCTTGAGCCAGAGGTTGCCCTCGCTCTGCACTACCGCGCCCGGGACCTGCAGACGCTCGCCGACCGCATCGCGCAGCTGCCGGCTGTCGTTGAGCAGCATCGAACCCAGCGCCGGGTAGATTTCCCCGGACAGCTGCTGGAACGCCTGTTGCGCCACGCCGGAGCTCGGCGAGCGCAGCAGGCTTTCATACACCGGGTTGCCCGCCCCCAGCTGCTCGGCGGCGGCCGCCACCGAGCGCTGGTTCGGGGTCAGGCCGACACTGGCGAACGAGGTGGCGTTACGCCCGATGCTCAGTTGCACGCTGCTGGCCGAATAATCGAGGCTGCCGCCAAGGAACAGGTAGTTCGGCTCCACCGAGCCGAAGCGCCCGTCGATGCCGTTCGCCGCCTGGAGGATCTGGTACTGGCTGCCGATCAGGCTTTGCGTCTGTTGCAGGCTGAGCAGCTGCGGGCTGTTTTCCAGGGCCAGGGTGACCCCGGCGCCGTTGAGGGTGGCCTTGCCGCCAGCGACGATGCGGTCGCTGCTGGTGGGCGACAGCTCCACCGCATAGGTCGAGCCCGGCTGGAAGGTCACGTCCCCCGCCACCTGCAAGGTGCCGATGGAGTTGCCCGGCGCCACGGTGGCGCCGCTGTTGGCCAGCAGCGCGCCGATCCGTCCGGAACCGCCGAGGGTGCCGCCGTCATTGACCGTGACACTGGAGGCCAGCGAGCCATTGACTGTCAGCAAGCCGCCGTTGACCGTGGTCGCGCCGCGATAGCTGTTGTTGCCGCTGAGCACCAGCCAGCCGGCGCCGGACTTGATCAGGCTGCCCTCGTACACCCGCTGCGCGGCGGCCGCGTCGCGGGCCATGCCGACGGCGTAGTCGGTCTTGTCCTGCTGGCTGGCGCCGGCGCCCAGGCCGTTTTCCCAGCCCTTGTCCTTCAGGGTCTGTTGCCAGGCCGCGTGTTCGGCGGCGTCCTCGCCCTGGCGCTGCAGCAGCGCCTTGTCCGAGATGTCGTTGCTCCAGACATCGCCCTGCCCGGCGCCCAGGTTGGCGTCGAACGATCCCAGCAACTGCCCGGGACCGTGCATGGCCCGCTCCAGGTTGGGCACGCCCCAGCCGACCAGGCTGGTGGGCGCCTCGGTGATCGAGCCGTCCAGCTGGGTGGCGGTGGTCAGCAGCACCTCCAGGGCCTGCTGGTTATTCATGTAGGGATAACGCTCCATCACCAGGGCCAGCGCGCCCGTGGCATGGGGCGCGGCCATCGAGGTGCCGGACTTGGTGGCGTAACCGCCTCCGGGCACGGTGCTGGAGATCAGCCGCCCGGGCGCGGCCATGCACCAGTACTTGGCGATGCCGCACTGGTTGTAGCGCTGCTGGTTGTTCGCATCCAGGCCGGACACCGCCAGCCAGTGGCCTTCCAGCTCCGGCTGGAAGTACGGCAGCGCCGCGCGCACGCTGGCGTTGGCGTAACCGCTGTTACCGGCGCTGAACACGTTGATCACGCCCTGGCGCGAGATATCGGCCGCCGCGTCCAGCCAGGTGACCTGGCCATAGTGCTGGGCATAGGCGGCGTGCAGGTCGCCCAGGGTCTGGTAGCTGACACCCGGCGGCTGGCTGCCCCAGCTGTTGTTGATGGCGCGCACCCCGGCATCCGCCAGGGCGCCGTACACCGCCTTGAAGTACTGCGGGTCCGGGGTCGGGCCGAACAGGAAGCTGTCGTTCTTGTTGGTGTTGCCCACGTAGACCTGGGCATTGAAGGCCACGCCGTGCATGCCAACGCCGTCGCGGGCCGCGCCCATGGTGCCGGTGACATGGGTGCCATGGCTGTCGTTGTTGCCGTTGAGTACCCCGGAGACGCTGAACGGCGTGCCATCGACATAGCTGCCGGTGGCGGTGACCCCGTGGAAGCGCTCGGGCGAGGCTTCGCCATGGCTGGCGTCGAAGCCCGAGTCGAGGGCACCGATCTTCACCCCGCTGCCGGTGATGCCGGCGGCATAGGCGGAGCTGGCGCGCATGCGCTCCAGGCCCCAGTCCTGGGTGTATTCGGCCGATTGCCAGCTGGCCGGCACCCCCAACTGGCCGGTTTCCTGGTACTGCGCCTGGGCCATACCGGGCAGTGCTACCGCCGACAGCGTGGAGCAAGCGAGCAACGAGCGGCGACTCAGCGCCTTGAGCTGATAAAAGCGTCTATCCATGTGATGACTTCTCGTTTTTTGTTTTTGTCGAAAATGTCAGGTCGGGCCGCCCGCGGCCGCCTTTTTGTCAGTTCATGAGCCGGGCCTGAAGGCTTCGTCGACCCGGGCCAGGTCGTCTTCACGCAGGGTGCCTGCGTAGTAGTGCAACTTGGTCCAGGCCATCAAATAGTCGTAACGGGCCTGCGCCAGGTCGCGGCGCGTGGTGTACAACTGCTGTTCGGCGTTCAGCGCGTCGAGGTTGACCCGTTCACCGCCAAGGATGCTCTGCTTGGTCGAGACCACCAGGGCCTCGGCCGAGGTCAGCGCCTTCTGATAAGCCCGCAGCTTGCTGACCCCG
The DNA here is from genome assembly GCF_017351415.1 of Pseudomonas sp. FW305-25. Classification (NCBI taxonomy): domain Bacteria; kingdom Pseudomonadati; phylum Pseudomonadota; class Gammaproteobacteria; order Pseudomonadales; family Pseudomonadaceae; genus Pseudomonas; species Pseudomonas sp. FW305-25. The sequence goes on from NZ_JACNDE010000040.1 coordinate 15,018, forward strand.
GACAAGCAAGCGCTGAACTGGCGCCGCAGCTCGATCAGGGTGGTGCGGGTCTGCGAATCCAGCTCGTACTCGGCTTGCTCCATCGTCCGGCTGGCCTGGCGGGTGGCCGCCGAGACGCCGCCACCGGCGTACAGCGGCATGCTGATTTCGATGCCGATGGTGTTGGTGTCGTAGCGCTGGTTGTAGGTGTTGCCGCTTTCCGACTCGACCCGGCGCGAGGTGGCATAGGCACTGAGCCGCGGCAGGTGGCCGGCGCGGTTGCGCTCGATCTCGTAACGCGCCACTTCCACGGCGTGGCGCTGGGAGGCCAGGTTCGGGTTGTTGCTGATCGCCAGCTCATGCCAGGCATCGTAGTTGGCGGGCGACAGGGTGAAGGACTCGAAACGCTCGCGCAGCGGGTCGAGTTCGCGGATGTCCACGGTCGGCACGCCGATCAGCGCGCCCAGTTCGCGCAGCGCCGCGTCCTGCTCGTCGCGGGCCTCGATCTCCTCGGCGGTGGCCAGCTCGTAGCGCGACTCCGCTTCGAGGATGTCGGTGCGGGTGCCCTCGCCCTGGCGAAACATGTGCTCGTTCTGCTGGAACTGCTGCTCGAAGGCCTTCTTCTTGGCTTGGGCGATCTCGATCTGGTCCTGGGCAAACAGCGCCTGGGTGTAGTAGGTCAGCACCCGCACCAGCAGCTCCTGGCTCTTGCCGCGAAAGTTCTCGTCGGCGAACAGCGCCTGGGCCACGCCCTTGCGGTAGGAGGCATAGGCCTCGTAGTCGATCAGCGGCTGTTGCAGGGTGAAGGTGGAACCGTAGCTGTCGTAGTTGCGGTCATCGTGGCTGGTGCCGCCGCGACCGTCGGGCACGGTGGCCTGGGAGTTGTTGCGACCCTTGTTGTAGCTGTAGTTGAGTTTCGGCAGCAGCCCGGCGCGGCCAATGATGCGGTTCTCCAGGCCGGCATCGCGCTCCTTGATCGCGCCGAGGAACACCGGGTCGTTGCGCAAGGCCTGTTCATAGACCTGGAACGGCCCCATGGCCTGGGCGTGGGTGCATACCAGTAAAGCGACTGTGGCTCCGAAGATGGAAAACTGACTCATGCGACGGAACATCCTTATTCCTCGGTCAATGCGGAACCCGCCCGGTCGAGCAGGGGTTTGAACAGGTAGTTGAGCAGCGAGCGCTCGCCGGTACGGACGAACATCTCCGCCGGCATGCCCGGCTTGATCACCAGGCCGTGGAGTTTTTCCATGGCCTGGTCGCTGACGCTGCTGCGCAGCACGTAGTACGGCACGCCGGTCTTTTCATCGACCATCTGGTCGGCGGAGATCAGGCTGACCTCGCCGGACACCCGCGGCGTGCGGCTCTGGTTGAAGGCGGTGAACAGGATGTCCACCGGCAGGTGGCTGCCGACCTTGTCGATCAGGTTCACCGGCAGGTGCCCCTCCACTTCCAGGCGAGTGCCCTGGGGCACGATCTCCAGCAGGTTTTCCCCGGGGCGGACCACGGCGCCCTCGGTGTGTACCCCGAGGTTGACCGCGATGCCGTCGGCCGGGGCGAGGATTTCGCTGTGCTGCAGGTCGAAACCGGCCGAGGTCAGTTGCTGTTCCAGGGTCAGGCTTTTCAGCTGGGCTTCGGCCAACTGGCTGCGCACTTCCTTCTGGTACTCCTCGCCGTGCTGTTGCAACTTGAGCCGCGACTCGAGAATGCCCTGCTCCACCCGCCCGCTTTCGCCGGTGTTCTGCGCCAGTTCCTGCTGCACCTGGGACAGCTGGCGCTGGTACTCCATCAAGCGGTTGCGCGGGATGTAGCCGTTGTCCGCCAGGGGCTGCAGGTTGGCCAGTTGCTGGCGCAGGGACTCGGCCTGGTTGTTGAGGTCGGTACGCGCGCGGCGCATCCCGGCCAGTTGCGCGGTGGCGCCTTCGATATTGGCGCGGATCCCCGCCTGCTCGCGGGCGAAGGCTTCGCGCCGGCTGCTGAACAGTTGCCGCTGGCCTTCCAGCACCAGGGCCAGGCGTGGATCGGGATCGGCGCTCAGGGCCTCGGGGAAATTCACCTGCTTGAGGTTGTCGCGTTCGCTCTGCCAGCGCGCCAGGCTGGCCCAGGCCATGCGGTACTGCGCTTGCAGCGACTGCACGTCGGCTTCGACCTGGGTCTGGTCCAGGCGGAACAGCGGCTGGCCCTGCTTCACCGCCTCGCCTTCACGCACCAGGATCCGGCTGACCACCCCGCCGCTCATGGATTGCACGGCCTTGCGCTTGCCCGAAACCACCACCGTGCCCTGCACCGGGATGCCCTGGTCCAGCGGCGCCAAGGCCGCCCAGAGAAAAAAGCTGCCGGCGCCGGCCAGTGCCAGGACCCAGCCCATGCGCGCGAAAAACCGCGCATCGCGCTCGGGACGCTCCGGCGCGTAACCTTGTTCGATCATCATTTCGCTGTCCTTGCTCATGCGCCTGGGTTCCGTGTCGGGGCCTGATACTGGCGGCTCATGCTCAAGCCGCCCGGGGCCGTCGGGGCCGAGGTTTTTTCCCGCTGCTGCTGTTCCTGGTTTTGCGCCTGGTTTTGATTTTGCGCCTGGGCCTGGGCACCACTGGACAGCGCCTTGAGCACTTCCTGGCTCGGGCCGAAGGCCTGCAGGCGCCCTTCGTTGAGCACCAGCAGCTTGTCGGCCTGGGCCAGCGCCGAGGAGCGATGGGTGACCAGGATCACGCTGGTGCCCTGGGCCTTCATCTGCGCGATGGCCGACGCCAGGGCGCTTTCGCCCACGGTGTCGAGGTTGGAGTTCGGCTCGTCGAGCACCACCAGGCGCGGCTGGCCATACAGCGCCCGGGCCAGGGCCACGCGCTGCTTCTGGCCGCCGGACAGGCCGCTGCCGTCATCGCCCAGCAGGGTGTCGTAGCCCTGGGGCAGGCGCAGGATCAGTTCGTGCACGCCGGCCTGTTGCGCGGCCTGCACCACCTGCTGCGGGTCGGCTTCCTGAAAGCGCGCGATGTTCTCGGCGATGCTCCCGGAAAACAGCTCGATGTCCTGGGGCAGATAACCGATGTGAGGCCCCAGTTCGTTGCGGTTCCAGCGATGGATATCGGCGCCGTCCAGGCGCACCGTGCCGGCCAGGGTCGGCCATACGCCCACCAGCACCCGGGCCAGGGTGGATTTGCCGGAGCCGGAAGCGCCGAGCACCCCCAGCACCTCCCCCGCCCCGAGGTTGAAACTGACCTGCTGCAAGGTCGCCATGCGCTTGCCCGGCGGGCCGGCGCTGACCTGCTCGAAGCTCACCTGGCCCTTGGGCGCCGGCAGCGACATCGCCGTGTCGCTCGGCGGGAAGGCTTGCAGCAGCGAGTCCAGGCGCTGATAGGCCAGCTTGGCGGAGCTCCACTGCTTCCAGACGGCGATCAACTGGTCGATCGGGCTCAGCACCCGGCCCATCAGGATCGAGCCGGCGATCATCATCCCGGCGGTCATGTCGCCCTTGATCACCAGCAAGGCCCCCAGGCCCAACACCAGCGATTGCAGGCACAGGCGCAGGGTCTTGCTCAGCGAGCTGATGACCGCGCCGGTGTCGCTGGCCTGGTTCTGCAGGCCGAGAAAACGCGAATGCACCTCGAACCAGCGCTTGCGCAGCGCGCCGAGCATGCCCATGGCCTGGATGGTCTCGGCGTTGTGCAGGTGGCTGGTGGCCAGTTGCGTGGATTTCTGCGAATAACCGCTGGCCTCGCCCAGAGGCTTCTTGGTCATGGCCTCATTGAGGTACGCCAGGGCGATCAGCAAGACCGCGCCCGCGGTGGCGAACACCCCCAGCCAGGTATTGAACAGGAAGATCACGAACAGGTAGATGGGGAACCAGGGCGCGTCGAAGAAGGCGAACAGCGCAGGACCGGTGACGAACTGGCGGATATGGGTCAGGTCGCCCAAGGACTGCCCGGCGTGGCCTTCGCCGCGAAACAGGTTGCGCTCGAACGCCGCCTGGTAGACCCGCAGGTTGAAACGCCGCTCCAGCTGGCTGCCGATGCGAATGACGATGAAGCTGCGCACCACCTCCAGCAGGCCGATGAATGCGAAGAACCCGACCACCATCAGCGACAGCATCGCCAGGGTGGTTTCGTTCTGCGAGGAAAGGACCCGGTCGTAGACCTGGAGCATGTAGATCGAGGGGACCAGCATCAGCACGTTGATCAGGGCGGTGAAACACCCGACGCTGATCAGAATGCCTTTGTAATCGCCCAGTGCCTTGAACAGCGGTGCAGTGGTCTTCGCCATCTTCATTGGTCTTTCCTGAGCTGTAATATCCCGTGCCAGGGGCGCAGGACAAATAAACCGCCCGTACTTGAGTCGGGACATTATTGGATTTATTGCGGCGGACAGGCGAAAGAACTCTACCGTCAGACGAAACGGAGTTCTAGTTATTTAGTTGTCTTTAATCGAACGAAGGACATCGCGTATATGGCACTGCCTTATACGCTTATCCATACAGATACATTTAAAGATGCATACAGCCGCGATTATTCAGGGTGTACGCTGCAATATAATCGTGATGCCTGATTTCAAAGTGCCTTGATATAAGCCTTCTTTCTGACGACTTAGAAAGATGATCTTCGAACCCTCTTTGCCGGTCACGGCAATACCGTCCGGCTCGGGAAACCAGCCGATGGCCGAATCGCCCAGCCAGGCGGAAAAACACTCGGCGCCGGCGCCCAGGGTGCCGTTCAGCTCGAGGTCCAGGGCACAGTGGTTGGCAGGTTGCGCCGGCTGCGACAGTTGCCAGTGCCCGGCCAGTTCCGCGGGGTCCGCCAATCTCAGGCTGCTTGCCATGCTTGTCTCTCCATAAAACATCATCAGTGTTGCGATCAGGTACGCGCCGGCCTTAGCGATCAAGGCAGTTCGAATCATAGGGGGTTGCTCCGGGCCACAGCCTCAGGCAGTTCGCCTGTCAATGCAAGGTCAGAGGGCGACGCCTGGGCGCCACCCTCCTTCTTTTACCTTACCGCAATGACTCAGGCGACGATGTCGGTGTAGGCCGCCTGGCCGACGGTGCTGACCAGGAAGTCCGCCACGCCGTGCCCGGAGAAGTCCACCGACAAGGTGCTGTTGCCAGCCGAGGTGCTGAGGATCGCGTCGCCGGCGTTACCGGTGAATGCGTTCACGAAGTGCAGCCCGGCGCCCTTGGTGATACCGGTCAGATCGATCTTGTCCAGGCCGCTGACAAAATCCAGGATCTGGTCGGCCGCACCCGGAGCGGAGTCCGAGCTCGCACCGAAGACGAAGGTGTCGGCACCCGCGCCACCCCAGAGTTTGTCCGCACCGCCGGCACCGTAGAGGATGTCGTTGCCGGCACCGCCCTTGAGCTCGTTGGCCACCTTGTTGCCGATCAGCAGGTCGCTGCCCGAACCGCCGATGGCGTTCTCGATGATCGCGCCCTTGGCGATGGACACGTTGCCCACCATGCCGCCAACGTCGGAGAACGAGGCATCATTGAGGTTGATCTTCTGGTTTTGGGTAAAACCTGAGAAGTCCAGGGTGTCCTTGCCGCCCGCGTCCCATACCGAGAACACCAGCTTGTCGGCCGACGAACTGGCGCTGAGGAAGTCGCGCCCGGTATTGGAGTTGAAGCCGTAGGTGGTGTCGCCGGTACGGGTGGTGGTGTTGGCCCCGTAGAGCTTCTGGATCGCCGCGATATCGTCCATCAGCGGGCCGGACGAATAGGCTTCGACGCCAGCCTTGCTGAAGTTCTGGTCGGTGTTGCTTTCGCTCCAGTAGCTCATGATGCTGTAGCCGCGCGTATCCTCTCCATAGGTCGCGTCGTTGTAGGTCGGGTTGCCGTTCCCGGCGTTGTAGTCGCCAGGGTGGGCCAGGCCCAGGGTGTGGCCGATCTCGTGGGTCAGCGTCTGCCGGCCGTAGTTGTTCAGATCGGGGGCCTTGTTCTGGGTGTAGCTGCTGTTGATCAGGTACCAGGACGTACCGTCGTAGCCAGCACCGGTGCCCGGCAGGTAGGCGAAGGCCGCCGCGCCGTCCTGGCCGCCGCTGTAGTTGCCGAAGGTCATGTGACCGTCACCACCGGAAGCCTTTTCGGTAAAGGTGACATTGGCCACGTCGGCCCAGGATTGCATGGCCAGCGCGGCCTGGGCTTTCTGCTGGGCGTTGAACTGGCTGAACCCGGAGATGCCATGCTTGTACATGGTGCTCGAGGACGCCGAGGTCAGGAAGGTATAGGTCAGTTCGATCTTGCCGTTGCCGTTGAGATCCTGGTACGCGGCACCGTCGCGCAGCAGCTGGGTGGCTGCCTGATCGACCGAGTAGGAGGGTTTGCCATTGACCGTCAGATTGCCACCCCGGTCATACTGATGGCTGAAGCTATTGATCTGGTTGTAAGCCGAACTTGCCGCGGCCAAGGGCACGAGTTCTTGTTCGGCGGTCACAATAGCTTTCGCTTTAACTTTCGACATAAACACACTTCCTTGTAATCAATGGAACAGTTTTTGTCCGATAGCGACAATCCCTGGCGAGATCGTCCTATCACTCGCCCTATCCGGGCGTAAGCAACCTGACACAATTTGAAATCAGGCGTCCACTACTTTTTGACGCCTGATTTTCGCTGTTCCAGCAAACTCCCGAAAACAATGACTGGTGAGTCGAAATATTCTTTAAGCTTCAATACCCGCTGATAATTGTCGGACAATCTCGAATTTAAATATTAAATAACAGTACAGATAGTTTTGCCGACTACGTCGCAGTTTTTAGTTCATGCAAGTTTGTTCCATCCGGTTAGTTTCATCGCTTGCAGCAGGGTTTCCCCGGTCAGCGCCGGAACGCTCGCGCCACTGTCCGCGGTCATCGGCTCGCCCGCCAGCAAGGCATTGACGATGGCCTCCTCCACCGCTTCGGCGGCGGCGCTGAACAGGGCCGAGATGTAATCGTTGTTGAGCATCGCCAGGGGTGTGCTGAAGGGCACGCCCTGGCGCCCGTAGGCGCAAGGCGGCAGGTCGCGGTTGCCGGTGGCGAAGGCCAGGAAGATATCGCCGCTGGAGTCCTCGGTGCCGCCGCCGGTGCGGGCGATGCCGATGGACGCGCGCTGCGCCAGGCGTTGGCACTGGTGCGGCAACAAAGGCGCGTCGGTGGCCAGGATCACCACGATCGAGCCCATGCCCGGCGTACCGCGCCGGGCGAAAGGCGACGGGATGCCGCTCAGTTGTCGCCCCACCGGGTAGCCGTCGACCCGCAGCTCCTCGCGCTTGCCGTGGTTGGCCTGCACCAGCGCGCCGACCGTGTAGCCGCCCTGCTCCCCCGGCACCTGGCGCGAAGCCGTGCCGATCCCGCCCTTGAACTCATGGCAGATCATGCCGGTGCCGCCGCCCACCGCGCCCTCGCGCACCGGTCCGGACTCGGCATTGGCCAGCGCCTCGCGCACCTGCTGCGGGCCGACATGCTGGCCCCAGATATCGTTGAGCAGGCCGTCATAGGTCTCCATCACCACCGGCATGCACCAGTATTCCGCGGGGTCCGCCAGGCTTGCGTGCTCCTCGGCGATCAGTGCGTCGCGCACCACGCCGACGCTGTGGGTGTTGGTGATGGCCAGCGGCGTGGTCAGCAGGCCCGCTTCGCGGATCCACTCCAGGCCGGTGGCATCGCCGTTGCCGTTGAGCACATGGCAGCCGGCGAAACAGGGTTGCAGCCGGGCAAAGCCCTCGCGGGGCTGGATCAGGGTCACCCCGGTACGTACCTGCTTGCCGTCGACCGTGGTCCTGAGGGTGCTGTGGCCTACCCGTACCCCCGGAACGTCGGTGATGGCATTGAAGGGGCCGGGAGTACCCAGGCCCAGGCTGATCCCCAATTGACGTGCGCGCATGACTTCTCCTTAGAGTTTCTGGAACGCCGGGCTGAACCGGCCGTTGGTGCCATACAGGATCACCGACAGCGCCAGCAGGCCGACGATCACCATGATGTCCCTGAGCGAAGCGTCCAGGAACAGATTGAACAACAGATACCCGGCGCCGATCACCGCCAGCAGCGCCGGCAACGGCCACAGCGGCATGCGGTACGGGTGGGCGCGGTCGCGCAGCAGCACCCGGCTCATCAGCGCGCTGAGGGCGACGATCAGGTACACCAGCATGATCAGCAGCACGCTGAACGAGGTCAGGTCGGCCAGGTTCGAGCTGAAACTGAGCACCGCCGAGGGAATGGCCAGGAACAGCGTGGCCAGCCACGGCGAGTCCCAGCGCGGATGAATCCGCGTGAACAGACGGTTGATGCCCGGCGTCCACAAGGCATCGCGGCCGCTGGAGAACACTACCCGGCCAATCTGGATCACGATGGCGACGATGGCGTTGAACACCGAGAGGAAGATCCCGGCGCTGACCACTCGCGACAGGGTTTCGTTGCCGTGGCTGGTGAGCAGGTAGCCGATGGGGTCGGGACTTTCGAGCATGGCGCTGAGGGACGGCGCGCCGATCAATAGCGCGGTCAACGGCACCAGTTCGATGATCACCACCAGCACCAGCGACCAGAGCACCGCCTTGTGCACGCCCTGCCCCTTGCATTTCATGTCTTCGGCCAACAGCACCGCCGGGCCGTAACCGTTGTAGGAAAACAGGCCGATGCCCACCGCGCCGATCACCAGGGCCCAGGGCGCCATGTGCAGCACGCCGTTTTCGACGATCTGCGGTTGCAGCAGGATGCTCGCCGGCTGCGAGGCATTGCCAAAGCCCAGGAACACGATCACCAGCAACGCGGCAATTTCCAGCAGCAGGCAGGTGCCGGTGATCCAGGCATTCAGCTTGATGTTGAGGATGCCCAGCGCATAGCTGCAGATAACGATCACCAGGGCCACGGTCTGCGAATCGAAGCGCGTGCCCAGGGCATTGTTCAGGTAAGTCGCCGCGCCGGTGGCCAGCACCGGCGGGATGAACAGCAACATCACCAGTACCGTGAGAAAGGTCGCGTACCCGGCCATGCCGCCGAACACCCGCTTGGCGTACACATACTCGCCGCCGGCGCTGTTGTGGGCGCGGCCCAGTTCGGCGTAGCAGAAGGCGAACATCAGCGCCAGCAGCCCCGCCATGACAAAGGCCAGGAACACCCCGCTGCCGGCCTGGTGAATGGCGAACGGGGCGATGACGAAGACCGAACTGGCCGGGGTCACGCCCGACACGGTAATGGCCACCACATCGAACACGCTCAGCGTGGGTTTCAGGGCGCCTTGCGGCGCGCAGGGAGAGCTCATGTCGTTATCCTCGTGGTTATTTTTGGTTTGAGGCAGAAACGAAGAACGTCGGGTGGATGCGCTCTGGGGCGCACTTGATGGAGGCCACTTTAGGCAGCCGGGGGTACAGGGCCAATTCCCCTATTGGAGTACTCCCCCTTGACGTCGCCGGGCAAATCGCCGAAACCTTGCTGCCACCTGGCGAGAAAGCAACCCGCCAGACCACAGCGGCATCGACGCGGAGCCACCTATTTGATCACTCTGTTCAGGGAAATCGGCATGCATGCCGGACTCGGCCGCACCCTCTCGCAGATCGGCGGCGAGCGCTTCTGGAAGCAACTGGTGCTGTTGCTGCACCAGGCCTTGCCGTTCGATAACGCCCTGGCGATCTTCTACCCGCGCAACGGCCTGCCCATCGCCCTCGAGGAATACGACGCCGAGCCCTCGGACAAGCCGGCGTCGATGCTCACCTACCTCAATGGCCTGTACCTGCTGGACCCGTTTTTCCAGGCCTGCCGCGAGGGTTATCCCAACGGCCTGTACCGCCTGGAGGAAGTGGCGCCGGACCATTTCCGCCAGACCGAGTACTTCTCCAGCTACTTCCACGACAACGTGCTGGAGGACGAACTGCAGTTCATCCTGCAGATCCCGGAGACCGGCACCCTGTCCCTGTCGCTGGGCATGCAGCGACCGTTCAGCGCCGAGGAGATCGGCCAGCTCACCACCTTCTCGGCCTGGGTCCTGCCGTTGATGCAGCAGCATTGGCAGCAAAGTCACCAACGCCCGTCAGCGCCCGCCGCGGAAGAAATGGCCAGCCAGATCCGCGACGCCCTGAGCCATTTCGGCTGCGGCGTGCTGTCGGATCGGGAAGTGGAAATCGCCCGGCTGATCCTGCGTGGGTTCTCCTCCAAGGCCATGGCCGAGCGGCTGAAGATCTCGCCGGACACCATCAAGGTGCACCGGCGCCATCTCTACGCCAAGCTGGACATCTCCTCACAGCCGGAGCTGTTCTCGCTGTTCATCCAGTCCCTGGGGCACGACCTGGAAAACCCCTGAGGGCTGCTCAGGCGTTCAGCGAACGGGCGCGGTAATCCCGCGGCGACTGCTCGAAATGCTTCTTGAAGGTACGGCTGAAGTGCGCCGAGTCGGTGAACCCCCACTTGAAGGCAATCTCGGTGATCGACGCGTGGCGCAGGCGCGGGTTGCTCAGGTCCGCCGCGCTGCGGTCGAGGCGCGCGCGCTGGATGAAACGGCAGACGCTGTCGCCCTGCTCTTCGAACAGCCGGTACAGCTGGCGCACCGAGATATTCATCTGGCTGGCCAGTGACACCGGGGTCAGGCTGGGCTCGGTGAGGGATTGGTTGATCAACTGCCGGGCCTGGCTGCGCAGGCAACCGCCGTGCTGGTTGTCGTAGCCGTCGAGATGGGCGCCGGGCGTCTGGCGCAGGGTCGGGCCGAGCAAGGCGATCAGCGCTTCCTGCAACGCCTGGCCTTCCTGCGGGTCGGCGCAACCTGGCAACGGCTCGCCGCAGATCTGTTCCACCAGCAGGCGCATCAAGCGGCCACTGGCGCACTGCTGCGAGAGCTTGCCGAACTTGCGCTGCTGCGCCGGCAGATGGCGATACACCTCGTCGCGGGACAGGTGCAGGGAGGCATGTTCGATCAGCCCGTGGGGGACGATTTCGCAGGCCCCGGCGGAGTCCAGCAAGGCCATTTCCCCCGGTGCCAGTTCGATGCACTCGCCGCCCTGGCTGATCTGGGCATGGCCGCTGCGCTGCATGATCAGGAAACAGTGCCGGTCGTCTTCATGATCGACGCTGGTGCCTTTGCGCGAGATCAGTCCGGCATTGGTGCGGATCTGCGCCACCTCGAGGCCGGCGTAGTCGCGCAAGCCGACTTCGCCGATGAACAACGCCGAGTTCAACGCCTGGCGGGCGTCGAAGCGACCGCAAACCTCCTGTAATGCGCCGATCCAGGAACCGAAACTTTGCGAAGCAAGCACTGTGCACCTCCAGAAGCCGGCTGAGACCGCCTTTGTTGTTATGGCGATATCATTAACATGTTATCTATTTGCCGGGCAAGGAAGCGCGGCGCAATGGATAGTCCGTTATAGCCTAAGCACGGGTTGTGCCAGCACGGGTGGGAATAGTTCAGTGATCGCGCAACAGTGAATCCAGGCGCTTGAATGTTGCCAGCAAGGCGCCGCGTTGCTCGGCGCTCAGGCGGATATAACGGCGGAAGCCGGGCAGCCGGTTGACCACCTCGCTGGCGCCGAAATGCTCCAGGCGCACCCGCCAGCCCTGCTCGTCGCGCTGCAATTGCAGGCGCTTGAAGTCCAGCGGCAGCAACGCCGCCAGTAGCTGCGGGTCGCTGTGCAAGTGCTGCAACAGCCCCGCCCACTCATCCTGCGCGCCCTGCTTCAGGCCGGCGGCGACGCCCTGGCGGCGGATCGCGCCGGTATGGCGAATGTCGATCTGTGCCTGCGGCCCCGGCGAACCGGGAACCCGCAGGCGAAACTCGCAAACCACCAGGTGCATCAGGAACTGCGCCTGTGGCAGCTCCTCGACCTCGAAGTCCAAACCCTCCTCGGTCCAGGTGAACCGCACCAGCCCGGGGGCCTGCGGCGCACAGTCGAGCCCCGGCAGGTCGCGACGCAACTGGTTCAGGGTCACCCCCGGGCGATAGCCCGAGGGTGGCCGCCGCCAGAACTCAGAGAGGTTTTGCCGCCAGCTTGTACTGCTCATCGGGCTTGGCTCCAGGCAGGGTCTGCGCTTGGGTTTCAGTGGGGGATTGCAGGTTGAAGGCGTTTTCCAGCACCTCCTCCACCGGCACCGGGCGGAACGGGTTGACCTTCTGCACGAAGACCGTCCAGACCAGCGCATAGATCGCCGTCAGGCCGAGCATGCTGCCAAAGGGCACGTAGATGTCCCGCGGGTTCATGCCCGGCGGTGTGATGAACCACATGCCCAGGAGGATGCCGATGGACGAGACGATCTGCGGCAGCGGGAACCAGGGCGACTTGTAGGCCCGCGGCAGGTCCGGGCGCCGGATGCGCAGCACCACCACCGCCAGGGTCACCAGCAGGTAGGCGGTGCTCCAGGCACAGACCGCGGCCAGCACCAGGTGCATGATGTTGTCGGTGCTGCCGCCCAGCCACCAGGCGTGCAGGCATGGGATCAATACCGCCACGGCGATGCACAGCAGCGGCGTCTTGAAGCGCGGGTGCAGGTAGGTGAAGGCCTTGGGCAGCGCGCCGTCCAGCGCCATGCCGTAGAGGATGCGCGGCAATCCGGCCATCAGCGTGTTGATGGTCGCCGCCCCGGCGAACAGCAGGCCGACGCCCAGCCAGATCCGCCCGTAGGGCCCCATCACCTGCTCGGCGAACTGCGGGATGGCCATGGGCGTGTCCAACAGGTGCACGCTGCCGTCTTCGCTCAGCGCGATGTTCGCCACCTGGCGTTTCATCGCCGCGCCATAGATGAACATGCAGGTGGCTACCCCCACCAGGCCCAGGGCCATGGCCCGGGGAATGGTTTTCGCTGCCTTGCGCACCTCCGGCGTCAGCGGGGTGACGAACTCGCACCCGACGAACATGAACATGGCCATGCCCACCAGCGAGAGGATGGTGGTCAGGTCGGTGCCGACCATCGACTCGCCGAACCAGCCGCTCAGTTCCACCGCCGGCGCCTTGAACACCCCGACCACGCCGAAGATGATCAGGGTGGTCCACATGCCGAAAGTCAGGATCACCTCGGCGCGGCTGAACGCGGTGATGCCCACGGCGTTCAGCAGGCCGAAGAAGATCACCAGCCCGACACCCACCAGCCAGGCGCTGCCGCTCTGTTCCAGCAGGGTGTTGAGGGACTCGAAGTTCACCAGGGCCATGACGCCGCTGAGGATGGTTTCCGCCGTGCCGGCGAACACATGCACGATCAGGTAGGCGGAGATGGTCCCGGTGATCGCGAAGAAGCGTCCCAGGCCGCAGGCCAGGTAGTCGTACACCGAGCCGGTGGTGGGGATCATGCAGGCTGCTTCGGCGAAGGTCGTCGATTGCGCGAGCATCATCAGCATGGCGATCAGCATGGCCGCGGCGAACGCCCCGCCGCCGATGCCGAAGCCGGTGGTGGCGGTGAGGATCACCGGGCTGGCCATGATCAGGCCGACGGCGCTGGCCAGGGCCGTGGGAAAGCCGACCACGCCCTGGTTCAGGTGGCGGGTGAGTCTGTCGTTGAAAGACATGGTGCTGGACCTCGAAAGCATGGGTGATGTTGTTGTTCTAGGCATTTCAAGGGCACGCCGGGCGGGCGTGTTTTACCTGGCTGTCTGCGCAGCCTGGCCGGTTGCATCCGACTGTAGCCGCTGCCGCAGGCTGCGATAAGGCCGAAGGCCTTCGGCGACCTTAAGTACGCCACGGCCGTTCCGGCCGATCGCAGCCTGCGGCAGCGGCTACGGGATCAGAACGCGATGCACACCGACTTGTTCTCGGTATACGCCTCTATCGCCGAGTGGCCCATCTCGCGGCCGATGCCCGATTGCTTGTAGCCGCCAAACGGCATCGACGGGTCGAGCATATTGTGGGTGTTGACCCAGACCGTACCGGCCTTGATCCGCGGGATCAGGTCCATGACCTTCGCCAGGTCGTTGGACCAGATGCTCGCCCCCAGCCCGTACTGATTGTCGTTGGCCAGCGCCACCACCTCGTCGATTTCGTCGAATGGCGTGGCCACCACCACCGGGCCGAAGATTTCCTCGCGCACCACCTGCATGCCCGCGTGCACGTCGGCCAATACCGTCGGGCGCACGTAGAAACCCTGCTCGCCATAGGCGACCCCGCCGCACAGCACCCGGGCGCCGTCGGCCACGCCCTGGCCGATCATGTCCAGCACGCGCTTCTGCTGCTTGGCGGAAATCAGCGGGTTGATCTGCGCCTGTTCGTCGAGCCCGGGGCCGATGCTCAGGGAGCCGGCGATGGCCGACAAACGCTCCAGCACCTGGTCGAAGATCGCCCGCTGGATATACAGGCGCGAACCGGCGGTGCAGACCTGGCCCTGGTTGAAGAAGATCGCCCCGGCGGCACCGGCGGCCGCGGCCTGCGGGTCGCAGTCGTCGAGCACGATCACCGGCGACTTGCCGCCCAGTTCCAGGGAAAACCGGGTCATGTTGTCCACCGCCGCATGGCCGATGACCTTGCCGATCTGGGTCGAGCCGGTGAAGGCCAGCTTGTCGATGCCTTTGTGCTCGGCCAGGGCAGCACCGGCCTGGGCGCCGCTGCCGGTGACCACGTTGACCACCCCCGGGGCGATCCCGGCGTCCAGGCACAACTGGCCCAGGCGCAAGGCGGTCAGCGGGGTTTCGTCGGCCGGCTTGAGCACCACGGTGCAGCCGCAGGCCAGGGCCGGGACGATTTTCCAGATGGCCATCAACAAAGGGAAATTCCACGGCACGATGGCGCCGACCACGCCCACCGGCTCCGGCACCGTGTAGGCACGGTACCGCGCGCCCGGAACGGCGGCGATGGACAGGTCCAGGCTCTTGCCTTCGATCTTGGTCGCCCAGCCTGCCATGTAGCGGGTGAACTCGGCGGCGGCGCCGACTTCCAGGGCCCGGGCCAGGTGGATCGACTGGCCGTTGTTGAGGGTTTCCAACTGCGCCAGCTCTTCGCCGTGCGCTTCCAGCAGATCGGCCAGCTTCAACAGCAGGCGCTCGCGATCCGCCGGACGCTGCGCCGCCCAGGGGCCCTCGAAGGCCCGTCGCGCGGCGGCCACGGCCAGGTCGATATCGGCGTCTGCACCGGCGGCGACGCGGGTCAGTTCTTCGCCGGTGGCCGGGTTGAACACCGGCATCTGCGCGCCGGACAAGGCCGGCTGGCTGCGCCCGTCGATCAACAGGCCGTGCTGGCTGTCGATAAAGGCGGCGACACGTGGGTCGATGGCAATACTCATGGGCAATCCTCGCTAGTTGGCCTCATGGATCGAACTCTGAGACCAATGCCGGCCAGCGTCTTGATCCTGGCTGCCGCAAAACTTGCCACTGGCTGCCAGGGAACCGCGACACACGCTTTTGCCGCCGCTGGCGCGTCTATCCAGATAAACCGCGGACTCAGTATTTGCGGTTGCTTCGCAACCGTTCGCAGCCTCGCGGGCTCGGCAGCGGCTACAAAAACACCGCGTGCCCGGTAGCCGCTGGCGCAGCCTGCGATCGGCGGCGCAGCCGTCGCCAAGCCTGCGAACGCATTTTTACAGGCAGATCGGCAATGCGCGGGACGCCGGGTCGATGGCAGTGGCGGTCAAATGCCTGGCACACAGAGGCAAGCAGGCATCCGGCAAAGGGCGCACTACTATGTCCCACGCTGTCTGTGCGTTTTCAGGAGATTCAACGTGAGCGAACCAAGCCGTTTCTGGCATCCCATGCTGCACCCCAACGAAATGCAACAACGCGAGCCGATCCGCATTGTCCGTGGCGATGGCTGCTACGTGTACGACGACCAGGGCCACCAGCTGGTGGATGGCGTCGCCGGGTTGTGGAACGTCAACGTCGGCCACAACCGCAAGGAAGTGAAGACGGCGATCACCGCCCAGCTGGATGAACTGGAATACTTCCAGCTGTTCGACGGCGTCAGCCATCCGCGCGCCGAAGAGCTGTCGCGGGTGGTGATGAACCTGCTGGAGCCCGAGGGCATGCGCCGCGTGGCCTTCAGCTCCGGCGGCTCGGATGCCATCGAAACCGCGCTGAAACTGGCCCGCCAGTACTGGAAGCTCGAAGGCCAGGCCGACCGCACCAAGTTCATCTCGCTGCGCCAGGGCTACCACGGCACCCACTTCGGCGGTGCTTCGGTCAACGGCAACACGGTATTCCGGCGCAACTACGAGCCCCTGCTGCCCGGCTGCTTCCACGTCGATACCCCGTGGCTGTACCGCAACCCCTACAGCCAGGACCCGGAAGAGCTCGGCAAGATCTGCGCCGACCTGCTCGAGCGGGAAATCCAGTTCCAGAGCCCCGACACCGTCGCGGCCTTTATCGCCGAGCCGATCCAGGGCGCTGGCGGCGTGATAGTGCCGCCGGCCAACTACTGGCCGCTGATCCGCGAGGTCTGCGACAAGTACGGCGTGCTGCTGATCGCCGACGAAGTAGTGACCGGCTTCGGCCGCAGCGGCTCGATGTTCGGCAGCCGCCTGTGGGGCGTGAAGCCCGACATCATGTGCCTGGCCAAGGGCATCACCTCCGGCTACATCCCGCTGGGCGCCACGGTGGTCAACGAACGGATCGAGTCGGCGTTCAGCAAAAACGCCAACTTCACTGGCGCGATCATGCACGGCTACACCTACTCCGGGCACCCGGTGGCCTGCGCGGCGGCCCTGGCCAGCCTCGACATCGTGGTCAAGGAAGACTTGCCAGCCAACGCCGCGAAGATGGGCGACTACATGCTGAACAAGCTGCTGCCGTTCGCCGAGCGCTTCGACAGCGTCGGTGAAGTGCGCGGCAAGGGCCTGATGATCGCCCTCGACCTGGTAGCTAACAAAACCACCCGCGAGCCGATCGACCCCATGGGCGGCTATGCCAACCAGGTGGCGCAGATCGCCCGCGACAACGGGGTGATGGTGCGTCCGGTGGGGACCAAGATCATCCTGTCGCCGCCGCTGGTGATCCAGCCGCCGCAGATCGACGCCATAGTCACTGCCCTGGAGCTGGGTTTCACCCAGGCCCGTTGAGCCTGACGCCGCAGCCTTGAAGCCTGGACCGCGCTGGAGCCGATATCAGCGCGGTCTGCGTGATAGCGGGAAGCCCCTGCGGGGCTTTTCGCAGCCTACGGCAGCGGCTACAAGGAACGCGGTGTCTACGTAGCTGCTGCTGAGCTCGCGAGGCTGCGATCGGCAACGCAGTTGCCGCAAAACCTGGGCTCGCGATCTGTCTGAAATACCGTGGCATCAGGTTTGGCGCCCGCTACGCGGTCGTTCGCAGCCTGCGGCAGCGGCTACAAGGAGCGCGGTGTCCGTGTAGCCGCTGCTGAGCCCGCGAGGCTGCGATCGGCAACGCAGTGGCCGCAAAACCTGGGCTCGCGATCTGTCTGAAATACCGTGGCATCAGAGGGTTACGGCCCTCTTTACCGGCCGTTCATGAAGAGGGAGCTATCCCATGCATACGCCAACCGCCCAGCCGGATGCCCAACAGCTTGGCCAACGCTGCATCAGCGCCTTTACCCGGGTGGTGCCGGCGACCCTGTGCGCCTTCTACCGCATTGACGCGCAGCTACAGGCCGAGCATTTCTCGCTGTACCACATGAGCCCGCAGATGCATGAGGCCTACCTGCAACGCTACCGGCACTACGACCCGCTGCGGCCGCGCAACTGCGTGGCGGCGGGCCGCCCGGTGCTGTCGCTGCACATGGGCATGGCCCAGCAGGGGCGGCATGAAACCGAGGTCTACCAGGGTTTCCTGCAACGCCATGGGGTGCTGGATGTGGTGGAAATCCTCGCGCGCAATGCCGATGGCAGCCCAATCGCCGGCCTGTCCCTGCTGCGCGATGCCAGCCTGGGCCCGTTCCGGCCAGACGAGCTGAGCACCCTGCAGGCGCTGCAAGGCCTGTTGGAAATCGCCGCCCAGGCACCCTATTCGCGCCACGACGAACGCCTGCAGCCCCTTACTCCCCGGGAACGGCAGATCGCCTTACTGCTGCGCGACGGCGCCTGCAACAAGACCATCGCCCAACAGCTGGCGCTGGGCCTGCCGACGGTCAAGACCCACCTGATCAACCTGTTCCGCAAGGTCGGGGTGAACAACCGCACCGAACTGGTGAGCGCGCTGTTCCTGTAAAAAACCGCCGCGCCTCAACCATTCGGTTGATGGGCAACAACGGCTTGCGCGATGAACATGAGGTTCTCCTTCATCGACAAGGTCCGCCCTCATGAACCTGCAACCCGAATGGATTACCGTTGGCGCCCTGGCCGAAGGCTTTGCCGCCGATAACCATATCCTGCCCAGCCTGGATGACCTCAACGGCCGCAGCCTGACCCTGCATTTCGCCAATGGCTGGCGCATCGAACACCTTTTCGGCTCACGGTCGCTGCATTGGCAGGACACTGAAAGCCAAGCCAGCGGCGAGACAACTTATCGAGCCACCTCAATACGTTCCGGCATTTACCTGGTGGACTTTCTCAAGTCGGAGAACCACCAGATCCACTCGGTAAGCCTGATCCTCGACCTGGGCCGGAACATCTTCACCGCGGTGATCGGGCAGATGCCGAGCCAGGCCGAAACCCGAGTCGACCTGTTCAGCCGTGCCCTGTCCGGCCGCGAGCTGACCAGCGTCCAGGCCCAGTTCATCCACGGCAGCATCGACACGCCACTGACCGCCAGCAGCCCGCAACACGCGCTGACCGAAGAGCTGGTCGGCCTGCGCAATCAGTACGTCTACAGCGCCACCGAGGCCTACGAGCACGTCTACCTGAACCGCAACTTCTACAGCTGGCAGTGCCTCAAGGGCGTCGAGCAGGGCCTGGCGGACACCGACCGCTGCCATTACTACAAGCTCGCCGAACAGTTGTACCTGTTCGTCTGGCGCGAAAAGATCGTGCCGACCCTGGGCCTGGTGCTGATCGACCTGCAAGCGGGCAGGACCGACGGCAAGATCTTCGGCTACCAGGGCAGCGACTTCGCCGCGCCCAGCAATTTCCCGGTGGGCGCCCTCGCCCATGTGCTGAACCGCACCGCGTATGTCTGATGCAGACCTGTAGCCGCTGCCGAGCGACAGCGAGGCTGCGTTCGATCCGGGCGGCACTGCGACGCAGCGGTCGCGATCCGGGCACCACGTTCCGCCTGACACACCGCAAGCGCAGGTTTCGCGGCAACTGCGTTGCCGATCGCAGCCTCGCGTTGCTCGGCAGCGGCTACCCAGACACTTGTTCCTGTAGCCGCTGGCGCAGCCTGCGATCGGCTGCGTAGCAGACGCTGCCTTTACGGCCCTTGGGGCCGATCACAGCCTTCGCCAGCGGCTACAAAAAACCTGTCAGCGACAACCCTCTATCCCAGGACTTCGACCATGACCCTCGGCCTCAACCTCGATCGCGTCGCCAGCTGTTACCAATCCGAGCTGCAACTGTTCGCCGAACGCCATCCGCGTTCCGCCGGCTTCTACCGGGAAAACCTCAAGCACTGGCTGTACGGCGCGCCTTTGCACTGGATGCAGCAATGGCCGGGGCTGTACCCGATCCTGGTGGCCGACGCCCAGGGCGCGACGCTGACCGACTGCGACGGCAACCGCTACGTCGACTTCGCCCTGGGCGACACCGGCGCCATGTTCGGCCATGGCCAGCCCGCCGTGGCCGAGGCCATCGCGCATCAGGCCCGGCACGGCTCGACCCTGATGCTGCCCACCGCCGACAGCCTGTGGGTCGGCCAGGAACTGGTGCGGCGCTTCGGCCTGCCGTTCTGGCAAGTCACCACCTCGGCCACCGACGCCAACCGCTTTGTGCTGCGCCTGTGCCGGATGATCACCGGCCGGGAGAAAGTGCTGGTGTTCAACTGCAACTACCACGGCAGCGTCGACGAGTCTCAGGTCGAATTCGACGCCAGCGGTCAGATGATTCCCCGCGAAGGCGTGCACGCCAATGGCCTGCGACACGACGCCACCACCCGGCTGGTGGAGTTCAACGACCTGCCAGCGCTGGAAGCGGCGCTGGCCCACGGCGACGTGGCCGCGGTACTGACCGAGCCCTTCATGACCAACGTCGGCATGGTCCCGCCCGCCCCCGGCTTCCACGACGGCCTGCGCGAACTGACCCGGCGTTTCGTTGTGCCGCTGATCATCGACGAAACCCACACCATCTCCTGCGGCCCCGCCGGCTACAGCGGCGAACACGGCCTGCAACCGGACTTCTTCGTACTCGGCAAGTGCATCGCCGGCGGCATCCCCACCGCGGTGTGGGGCGCCAGCCAGGCCATGGCCGAGCGCATCTGGCAGGTACTGCCGCATTTCCAGCCCGGCCAGGCGATCAACCACTTCGGCTTCGGCGGCACCCTGGCCGGCAACGCCCTGCAGATGGCCGCCATGCGCGCCACCTTCAGCGAGGTCATGAGCGCGGCCAACTACGCGCACATGATTGCCCTGGCCGAACGCCTGCGGACCGGGGTCCAGGCGCTGATCGCCAAGCATCGCCTGCCCTGGCACGTGACGCGGATCGGCGCCCGGGTCGAATACCTGTTCATGGACCACGCGCCGCGCAACGGCGGCGAAGCCCACCATGCTCGTCATGGCCTGATCGAGGCCTACCTGCATCTCTACCTGCTCAACCGCGGGGTGTTGCTGACCCCGTTCCACAACATGGCGCTGATCTGCCCGGCGGCCACCACCGACGACGTCGACCTGCACAACCGCCTGCTGGACGAATGCCTGGGCACCGTCACTCAAGGAGAACATCCATGATCCTCGACCTCAGCGGCCGTATCGCCCTGGTCACCGGCTCCGGCCAGGGCATTGGCCGCGCCATCGCGCAAGTCTTCGCCGCCCAGGGCGCCAAGGTGCTGCTCGCCACTCGCAGCGAAGCCTCGGGCGCCGAAACCCTGCGCCTGATCCGTGAAGCCGGCGGCAGCGCCGAGCTGCTGGTCGTGGACCTGAGCACCCGGGCCGCGGCCAACCAGGCGGTGGCCGCCACGCTCAGGGCCTTTGGCGGGCTGGACCTGCTGATCCACAACGCCGCGGTGTTCCCGATGGAAAACCTGCGCGACCTGAGGGATGAAATCCTCGAGTCGACCCTGGCGGTGAACCTCAAGAGCTGTTTCTGGCTGACCCAGGCGGCGCTGCCGGCGTTGTGCCGGGCCGAGCATCCGCGCATCGTCATCACCTCCTCGGTGACCGGGCCGCGCACGGCGATTCCCGGGCTGTCCCACTACGCCGCGTCCAAGGCCGGGGTCAACGGTTTCATCCGCGCGGCGGCCCTGGAACTGGCCGAACACCGGGTCACCGTCAATGGCGTCGAACCCGGGCTGATCGCCACCCAGGCCATGGCCAACCTCGGCGACTCCCCGGCCCTGGCCGCCAGCATCCCGCTCAAGCGCCTGGGCAGCCCACAGGACATCGCCCACGCCATGCTGTTCCTGGCGTCCGAGCAGGCCGGCTATATCACCGGGCAGACCCTGATCGTCGATGGCGGCGCCCTGCTGCCGGAGAATACGCAGCTCATCTGACGGCAGACGCCCTCCCTCACCCACGGCGCCCCACCGGGCGCCGCCACGCCAACCCCGACAGCACCGTTCGCCTGGCTCCTTCGTCCAGCGAGATCAACGGCTCAATGGTGCTATGGGTAGAACGCTGCA
Source organism: Pseudomonas sp. FW305-25 (assembly GCF_017351415.1). Taxonomy (NCBI): domain Bacteria; kingdom Pseudomonadati; phylum Pseudomonadota; class Gammaproteobacteria; order Pseudomonadales; family Pseudomonadaceae; genus Pseudomonas; species Pseudomonas sp. FW305-25. The sequence continues at coordinate 36,499 of NZ_JACNDE010000040.1, forward strand.
TCCCGTTTTTACCGATTGACTTGAAGTTAACTTTAACTTTTAGAGTCGGCTCCGACCCATTGGCGCGCCTCACCCCGGCGATCCTCGCCCGCCCGCCTGCTTTCGGAGAAGCCCATGACCTCAACCAAGCCCGACACCCTCAGCTACGCCGTCGCCGATACCGGGTATTGGCCCGCCGTGTTCAACGTGCTGTTTGCCGGCATTGCCGCGGCGCTGCATATCGGCAAGGCCACCATCGCCCTGCCGCAGCTGCAGCAGGAATTCGGCCGGCCCCTGGAGTCCCTGAGCTGGATCATGTCGGCCTTCCCCTTTATCGGGGTGTTCGGCGGCATCGCCGCCGGCATCCTCGTGCAGCGCTGGGGCGACCGCTACCTGTTGGCCCTCGGCCTGCTGATCATGTGCGCCGCCAGCGCGCTGGGCTCCAGCCTGCACGACTTCCATGGGCTGCTGGCCACGCGCTTTGTCGAAGGCCTGGGCTTCGTCATCGTGGTGGTCGCGGCGCCGGCAGTGCTCAATCGCCTGGTCCCGGCGCACAAACGCCACCTGGCGTTCGGCATCTGGAGCACCTTCATGGCGTTCGGTATCGGCACCTCGATGCTTATCGGGCCGCTGCTGGGCGGCTGGCAACAGAGCTGGATCGCCGGCGCGGCCTTGACCCTGCTGGCGGCGCTGCTGTTGCCGTTGACCACGCCCAGGGACCCGCTGGCGCTGCGCCGCCAGGCGCAATCCGCTTTGCGCCACTCGCTGAGCAGCGTGCTGCGCGCCCGCCAGCCGCTGCTGATGGCGCTGATTTTCACCGCCTACAACCTGCAGTTCTTCGCGGTGATGGCCTTCCTGCCCGTGTTCCTGATGCAGCGGGTCGGGCTGTCGATCGCCAGCGCCGGGGTGGTCAGCGCCGCGGTGGTGGCGGTCAATATCGTCGGCAACCTCAGCGCCGGCCTGCTGCTGTCACGGGGCGTCCGCCCACAAGCCCTGCTCGCCGGCACCAGTATCGTCATGGGGCTTTTCGGGATGGGGATCTTTCTTTCGGTCACGCCGACCGGCCTGGTAATCCCTTTGTGTTTCTTCTTTTGCGCGGTGGCCGGCATGCTGCCCGCCACCCTTCTCGCCAGCACCTCGCTGACCTCGCCGGAACCCGCGCTGATCCCGCTGTGCCTGGGCCTGGTGATGCAAGGCAACTATCTGGGCCAGGTGCTCGCGCCCATCGCCCTGAGCGCCGCCGTCGCCTATGCCGGCTGGTCCGCCCCGGCGGCGCTGGTGCTGGCCGCCGCAGTGCTAGGGGTGGTGCTGGCGATGCGCCTGAAGATAAAGCAATAAAAACGCCGCTCCCCGACGGCGGTCGCCAGATCGGGGAGCGGTGGCCTTGATATGTGTCATCCCGCCTTCACTGGATAGAGGTGGTCAGTTGCGGCGCAGGCGATGTCAGCAACCCTTTGACGGCCGCCGAGAAACACTCCACCTGCAGCGGGTATTCCTGCCCCATCAACCGGCCTTTGCCATACCAGACGATACCGCCCTGACTCAGGACCAGACCGTTGCGGCCGAACTCGAATACGCTGCCGACGGAACTGCTGAAGACGAAGCGGCTGTCGTCCATTTGCAGCAGCTTGTACTGCGTGTTCGCGGGCGGCAGTTGCTCCTTGATGCGCTGCAGGTAAGTCGGGGCCAGACGGGTAAACAACTGCCCGGCCTGTTCACGGTATTGCGGTATCGTCAGACCTGGACTGCGTTGCAACTCGACGGCGATCAAGGCGAATACATCGGCGTTGGCACGCGCCACGGCCAACTTGGCCGACAGCGCCGACGCCAGCAAAGCGTTATCAATCTGCAACGACGATTTCTCTGGCTGGCCGTTGGCGGCGGGTTCGGTGATGGGGCGCATGAACTCGGCCACATTGACAGTCGACAGTACCGTCGTCGCCAGATACGCCGCACAGGCCGAAGCTTGCCCAGGCTGATCAGCATTGACCAACAACGAGTACGGACTGCCCTGTCGAGGCAACGTCTGCGCGTCGATCCCCTGCTGCTTGAGAAAGGCGTTGACCTGTTCCTGTTTCACTTCGCCTCGCGCCAACGCGCAAAGCTGTTCCATCATGAGTGTTTTACGCGGCTCGTCGAACCTGGGCGACAGCTGGAAAATCGCGTCCTGTATTACGGGTAGCGCGGGAACGCGCAACCAGATTCGCGGGGTATCCGTCGGCTTGTCTGCCAGGAATCTGTCGTAACCGGCCAGCGCCACCAGCATGATCAGGAGAGCGACGGAAATGGATTTCATGTTCATGGTTTTTTGCCCGAAAAAGTTGGATTAAGACTGCACAAGACCCATCTGCGGATCACCACTGATAACCGATCCCCACCGCCACCCCCACTTTGCGCTGGGTATCCGTACTGCCCTGCAACTTGGTCACCCACCGGCCATTGCCGGACATATGCGATACACCGAAAGCGAGCGACGACTGACCGCGGTAACTGCTTACCGCCGCCACTGTCATGCTGGAACCCGGAGAGTACGACTGCGGCAGACTGGCCATGGCCATCGCACCGGCAATCCCCGCACTGAGAATTTCGTCTTGCTGCTTGAGGTCGTTTTTCAGCTCCCTATAGCGCTGGTCGGTGTAGGCATTGGCACTGGTGGTGATGTCCGCCACGCTTTGGGTCAACTGGTCGAGGTTCACCGCATCCGTGCCGTGGGTACCCGCCGCGAGGTTGGTGATCTGCCGCTCATTGCCAGTGCTGCCGACCGACACGCTGCTGTCGCGATCCGCCACCGAGTTGGCACCCAGTGCCGTGGCATTCCTGGCCGAAGCCTTGGCCCCGTTACCCAGGGCAACCGAGTTTTCCCCACTGGCCTGAGACCCTGTGCCGACCGCCGCGCTGTTTTTGCCCGAAGCCACCGCCCCCGCCCCCCCGGCGATCGAGTCGACACCTGTGGCTTTCGGTTTGGCCGCCGCGCTGCGGTTGTTCACCTGGAACATGCCGTCGGTCCCCTTCTTGATGTTGGAGACATCGTCTTCGACGGCGATAATGCGGCCCTCCTGCTGACCTGCATTCGCCCCCAGATTGGCAATCGAGTCGTCCGTGTATTGCTTGGCTTCAGCCACCGCACCGTCGAGTTGGCGCACGTTGACCGCATCCTTGGCGTCCTTGCCGTCGGCAACGTTGCTGACCGTTCGGGTTTCACCGGTGGTGGCATTGCCCACCGACACCGTGCCCGCAGTCGCGTTATTCGCCCCCGAATACTTGCCGCTGTAGGTTTCTGCGCCGCGACCGTCATCGCTGGAACCGCTGCCCACCGCGACGCTGCCATCGGCGGACGCCGTAGCACTGGTGCCCATCGCCACCGAACCATTGCCCGAGGCCTGGGCCTGGGCACCCAACGCCATGGCGTCAGTGCCGGTGGCGGCGGAGTCGGCCTTGGTCGAGTTGACGTGCAGATACTTGATGCCACCGCCCGCGCCGATCAGGGTTTCAAGCCCTCCGACCCGACCGCCGAGGTTAGTGATGTCCGTGGTGTTCTGATCCACCTGATCGCCGACCACTTTCAGTTGAGCCACGTTGACCGCATCGTTGTCCTGCGAGCCAGCCGCCAGCCCGGTGAGCTTGCGATTGCCCAGTGCCGTGCCGATGCCGATCTCACCGACTGAGGTCTGCGGTGCTGCCAGTCGATAGGCGCTGTAATCCGTCTCGGCGCCGACCGTGGTCAGCGCACTCGAACCCAGCGCCACGCTCATGGCGTGGCTGGCATTGGCCCCGGCGCCCAACGCAACCGATTGCTCCGCCGCTGCCTGAGCCGCGCTGCCCACAGCGATGCCGGACGCCAGTAACACCTGGGTATCGCGACCGATGGCGATGCCACCGGCGGCGGCCTGACCGACCTTGGCCTGATTGCCAAGACCAATGCCGTTGTCGCCATTGACCACGGTGCCCGGACCGACAGCGATCGACTCCGCGCCGCTGGCGAGCGAGTCCACCGGGTTCGTCGAATTGGCGTGGAAGTACAGGGTGCCGGTTGAGCTCAACGAGCCCATCGCACCGGTCAGTTGACGCAGGGTCACGGCATCGTGATCGTCGGTGGCGTCCGCCACGTTGGTGATTTGCCGGTAGCTGCCGGCCTTGCCCACCGAAACCGAGCCAAGCAAGGTGGCATCCGAAGTGTCGTAGATGATCGCCCCGCTGCCGGCTGCAATCGACCCTGTCGTCGGCGCCAGGACACGGTCGGCAACCGAACCTTCACCCAGTGCGATACCACCCGCCACCTGAGCCTGGCTCAGATGCCCCAGCGCGAGACCGCCATCAGCCGTCACATTGGCACCCGAACCGACGGCGAACGAATGGGCGCCGGCGGCAATGGACTGTGGCCCGATGGCAACGCTGTCCAGACCTGTGGCTTGCGAGTCGGCCAGTACCGAGTTGCTGTGGAAGTACTTGATGCCCGCACCGTTGTTGACGAGGTTGTCGACGGTTTGGTTGGTCGCGAACAGCTGGCTGCCATTCACGGCATCGGTGCTGCTGGCGTTCAAGGTTCCGGCCGCGACGTTGGTCAACTTTACTGCGGTGCCTGCCGGGTTGAAGGTCACCTGATTTTTAGTCGCGGCATCGTCATATTTCACCGCCACGGCTGCCGTGTTGGTCACGCTGGTGTTGAGGTTGCTCAGTGCCGCGCCGACGTTGTTGCTGACCAGCGGGCCGGTGTTGGCACCGGTTGCGCTGATGCTATTGGTGGAATAACTGGGCGCTGTCCATACGCCGGTGGTTGCATCAAGTGCTGCACCGCCGCCCAGAGCGGTCGCCGTGTCCTGCCCTGCTTTATTCAGTTGGCTGACATTGACGGCATCGGTCGCGCTGGAACCGGCGGCCAGGCCAGTAATACGACGACCATCAGCGCCATTGGCGATGTTCACTTCACCACCTGTCGCGGCGCCACCGACGCCGTAAGCCGCATTGGCCAATGTCGCGCCCGTGGCGGACGAGTTGGAGCCCAGCGCCACAGCATTGGCAACGGTCGCGCTCGCGAGTGGGCCGATGGCTACGCTGTCCAGACCTGTGGCTTGCGAGTCGGCCAGTACCGAATTGCTGTGGAAATACTTGATGCCGGCACCGTTGTTGACGAGGTTGTCGACGGTCTGGTTGGTCGCGAACAGCTGCGAGCCATTCACCGCGTCGGTGCTGGTAGCGTTCAAGGTTCCGGCCGCGACATTGGTCAACTTGACCGCCGTACCCGCCGGGTTGAAGGTCACCTGGGTTTTAGTCGCGGCATCGTCGTATTTCACCGCCACGGCAGCGGTGTTGGTCAGGCTGGTGTTGAGGTTGGTCAGCGCTGCACCGACGTTGTTGCTGACCAAAGGCCCGGTGTTGCTGCCTGTCGCGTCGATGCTGTTAGTGGAGTAACTGGGCGCCGTCCATACGCCAGTGGCTGGATCGAGTTGTGCGCCGCCGCCCAGAGCTATTGCTGCGCTTTGGCCGATCAGATTGAGCTGACTGACGTTGACCGCATCCGTCGGACTGGAACCGGCGGCAAGACCGGTAATGCGACGGCCGTCGGCGCCGTTGGCAATGTTCACTTCGCCCCCCGTCGCCGCCCCGCCGACACCATAAGCCGCATTGGCCAGTGTCGCGCCCGTGGCGGACGAGCCAGATCCCAGAGCAACACTGTTATCGACACCGGCCGTGGCGCCATTGCCCAACGCAACGCTGTTGATGCCCCCGGAAACAGCGGCCGGCCCCATTGCCACGCTGTCCTGGCCGGTAGCACTGCTATCGGCGAGGGTCGAGTTGCTGTGGAAATACTTGATCCCAGCACCGTTGTTGACGAGGTTGTCGACGGTCTGGTTGGTCGCGAACAGCTGCGAACCGTTCACGGCGTCGGTGCTGGTGGCATTCAAGGTTCCGGCCGCGACATTGGTCAACTTCACCGAGCTACCCGCCGGATTGAAGGTCACCTGATTTTTAGTCGTGACATCGTCGTATTTCACCGCCACAGCCGCCGTGTTGGTCACGCTGGTATTGAGGTTGGTCAGCGCTGCTCCGACGTTGTTGCTGACCAGCGGGCCGGTGTTGCTGCCGGTCACGCTGATGCTGTTGGTCGAATAACTCGGCGCCGTCCATGCACCGGTGTTCGAATCAAGCGCTGCACCGCCGCCCAGGGCGGTCGCGGTGTCTAGGCCTGCTTTGTTCAGTTGGCTGACGTTGACGGCATCGGTCGCGCTGGAACCGGCGGCAAGGCCAGTAATACGACGACCATCGGCGCCGTTGGCGATGTTCACTTCACCACCTGTCGCCGCACCGCCAACACCATAAGCCGCATTGGCCAAAGTTGTGCCAGTGGCGGACGAATTGGAGCCGAGAGCCACACCATTGGCAACGGTCGCACTCGCGAGTGGGCCGATGGCCACGCTGTCCTGACCCGTCGCGCTGCTGTCAGCGAGGGTCGAATTGCCGTGGAAATACTTGATCCCAGCGCCGTTGTTGACGAGGTTGTCGACGGTCTGGTTGGTTGCGAACAGCTGCGAGCCGTTCACCGCGTCGGTGCTGGTGCTGTTCAAGTTACCGGCCGCGACATTGGCCAGCTTCACCGCGGTACCCGCTGGGTTGAAGGTCACCTGGGTCTTGGTGGAAGCATCGTCGTACTTCACCGCCACGGCAGCGGTGTTGGTCACGCTGATGTTGAGGTCGCTCAGTGCCGCGCCGACGTTGTTGCTGACCAGCGGGCCAGCGTTGCTGCCGGTCACGCCGATGCTGTTGGTCGAATAACTCGGTGCCGTCCACACACCGGTGGCTGGATCGAGTTGAGCACCACCGCCCAAAGCCAGTGCCGCGCTTTGCCCGATCAGATTGAGCTGGCTGACGTTCACCGCATCCGTTGCGCTGGAACCGGCGGCAAGACCGGTGATGCGACGGCCATCAGCGCCATTGGCGATGTTCACTTCACCACCCGTCGCGGCGCCACCGACGCCGTAAGCCGCGTTGGCCAACGTTGTGCCTGTAGCGGACGAGTTGGAGCCCAGCGCCACACCATTGGCAACGGTCGCGCTCGCGAGCGGGCCGATGGCTACGCTGTCCTGGCCGCTCGCGGTGCTGTCGGCGAGAACTGAATTACTGTGGAAATACTTGATGCCGGCACCGTTGTTGACGAGGTTGTCGACGGTCTGGTTGGTGGCGAACAGTTGCGAGCCGTTAACTGCATCGGTGCTAGCGCTGTTCAACGCACCGGCTGCGACATTGGTCAACTTCACCGCCGTGCCCGCCGGGTTGAAGGTCACCTGGGTTTTGGTGGAAGCATCGTCGTACTTCACCGCCACATCCGCCGTGTTGGTCACGCTGGTGTTGAGATTGCTCAGCGCTGCACCGACGTCGCTGCTGACCAATGGGCCGGTGTTGGCACCGGTTGCGCTGATGCTGTTGGTCGAATAACTCGGTGCCGTCCATGCCCCGGTTGTCGCGTTGACCGCCGCACCGCCACCCAATGCCGCTGCTGTGTCCTGGCTGCTCGCAAACAACTGGCTGCCATTCACCGCGTCAGTGCTGGTGGCGCTCAAGGCACCCACCGCGACATTGGTCAACTTCACCGCCGTGCCCGCCGGGTTGAAGGTCACCTGAGTTTTGGTGGAAGCATCGTCGTACTTCACCGCCACAGCAGCGGTGTTGGTCACGCTGGTGTTGAGGTCGCTCAGTGCCGCGCCAACGTTGTTGCTGACCAATGGACCGGTGTTGGCACCGGTTGCGCCGATGCTGTTGGTGGAATAGCTGGGGGCTGTCCATGCTCCGGTGGTCGCATCAAGTGCTGCGCCGCCGCCCAGGGCGATCGCGGTATCTTGGCCTGCTTTGTTCAGTTGGTTGACATTGACTGCGTCTGTCGCCGAACTGCCGGCCGCCAAACCGGTGATGCGCCGGCCATCAGCGCCGTTGGCGATGTTCACTTCACCACCTGTCGCCGCCCCGCCGACACCATAAGCCGCGTTGGCCAATGTCGCGCCCGTGGCGGACGAGTTGGAGCCGAGCGCCACACCATTGGCAATGGTCGCGCTCGCGAGCGGGCCGATGGCCACGCTGTCCTGGCCCGTCGCGGTGCTGTCGGCGAGAACCGAATTGCTGTGGAAATACTTGATGCCGGCACCGTTGTTGACGATGTTGTCGACGGTCTGGTTGGTCGCGAACAATTGCGAGCCGTTCACCGCGTCGGTGCTGGTAGCGTTCAAGGCACCGGCCGCGACATTGGTCAACTTCACCGCTGTGCCCGCCGGGTTGAAAGTCACCTGAGCTTTAGTCGTCGCATCGTCGTATTTCACCGCCACAGCCGCCGTGTTGGTCACGCTGGTATTGAGGTTGGTCAGTGCTGCGCCAACGTCATTGCTGATCAGCGGGCCAGTGTTGCTGCCGGTCACGCTGATACTGTTGGTGGAATAACTCGGCGCCGTCCACGCACCGGTTGTCGAGTTGACCGCCGCGCCGCCACCCAGGGCCGCCGCAGTGTTCTGGCTGCTCGCAAACAACTGCGAACCATTCACCGCGTCGGTACTGGTGGCGTTCAAGGTTCCAGCCGCGACATTGGTCAACTTGACCGCCGTACCCGCCGGGTTGAAGGTCACCTGATTCTTCGTCGCGGCATCGTCGTACTTCACCGCCACGGCTGCCGTGTTGGTCACGCTGGTGTTGAGATTGGTCAGCGCTGCACCGACGTTGTTGCTGACCAATGGGCCGGTGTTGGCACCGGTCGCGTTGATGCTGTTGGTCGAATAGCTCGGCGCCGTCCATGCACCGGTTATCGCGTTGACCGCCGCGCCACCGCCCAGGGCCGTTGCCGTGTCCTGGCCAGTTTTATTCAGTTGGCTGACATTGACAGCGTCAGTCGCATTGGCTCCGGCGGCAAGACCGGTAATACGACGACCGCTGGCGCCGTTGGCGATGTTCACTTCACCGCCCGCCGTCGCCGAGCCACCGACACCATAAGCGAGAGTACTCAGCGTGGAGCCGGTGGCTGATGAGTTCGAACCCAGTGCCACGCTATTGGCGACGGTCGCGGATGCCAACTGCCCGATTGCAACAGCGGAACTGGCAGCAGCCGCCACCGTTGATTCGGCACCAAGAGCGATGGAATTTTTCGCTCCGGCCTGGGCTCCGCGGGTTGTATTACTCCCGATGGCAATAGCACCTTCGTCGGACGCAGTGGTGGAGTTGGCCACAGTAAGCGATGCAGTGCCGGCAGAGTTGGCGGCCGAACCACCGATGGCCACGCTATTGACCCCCTGCGCATTGCTACCGTACCCCACAGCAGTACTTGAGATACCCGATGCAACGGTATTCAATCCCAATGCCGTACCCCACTTCACGGAGCTGGCAAAAAAGCCGAACGCCGATCCGCCTTCTCCCGTAACTTTGCCAAAAGCCCCAAAAACAGTGGCCGCACTGACGCTCCCACCGTTAGCACTGCAACCGGCAATACTCGAATAAGTACCAGCGTTGCCCGTTGCATCAGCAGTACTACCAGGATCAGTTATTCGGCCTACGTCATTGTGACCACTTGGACCGCAAGCACTATTTGGTATAAAGAGGGATGCATGCCCTGACTCAGACCATCCGAGGGTCAGACTTAACCCCACCGCCAATACACTCAGCGTATGCGTGCAGCCCTGTATAGCGATAAGTGGTTTAAAACCAACTTCCTGCCGCCCTATCGTGCCACACCTGGTCTTTTTATCAGCAAGTTCTGACGCTACTACCCAGCAGCGTAACGACGTGTTCCAGACAACCGAAAATATTCTATTCATCACTCAACTGGCATTGAGCCAACCTCCGAAATCTGCGTCATCCATGGCGTGATGACTTCCGCCTTTAATTCGATTACGGATACAGAACCTCGCCGACAAACATCGAATCCCGTCCGTAAACGGCGAGAATCGAACTTCGCTTGACGTAGCGAACAGGCATCACAATGGAATCAAGTGAGCGTATTTTCTCGACTGCCTCTGCGGATTAAGTTAGGAAATTTCCTGCTGTTTGTAGGAAATTTCCCAACCAACAAACATCAATAAAGTCCCTCCCGACGCCCATAAAAAAAACGCCAAAGAACATGTAATCAATGTCTTTGGCGTTATGCGTTTTCCAAATGAACCCATGCATTGCGCACTTGAATAAGCCTCTCAATAACTGGCCTCTGCCCCCCGTTGAAGATCCAGCCAATTCAACAAACTGGCCGCCGACATCGGTCGCGCGCACAAGTAGCCCTGCCCTTGTTTACAACCCAGTTCCAGCAGCACTTTGCGTTGTTCTTCGGTTTCGATTCCTTCCACCACCACCGACATGCCCAACGCCTCGCCCAGTGCCAATGTGCTGCTGATAACTGCGCGACGGCGCGGCTCGTGCTTGAGACCACGCACGAACTCGCCATCGAGTTTTATTTCATTGAACGGCAACTGGCACAGCCGCTGCAGTGATGAAAAACCGGCGCCGAAATCATCGATAGACAGGCTGCACCCCATCATTCGCAGGCGCACCAGGCTTTCCAGGCTGATGGCCGGTGCCTCGAGCAACCCCGTTTCTGTCAACTCGAAGGTAAGCCCGGAACCGGGTAGATCATGAGCCGCCAATATGGTCTGAATCCGGCCCGTGAGGTCCGGGTTGACCAGTTGCCCCGCATGCAGATTGAACGCGACATTCAGGGCAAACCCTTGATTGAGGGCCTGGCGCTGGAGCCTCAGGCCTTGTTCCAGCTGAAGGAACAGCAACTCATCCAGCCATCCGCAACGCTCGATAACCGGCATGAACACCGAGGGCGGCAAGACACCTTTGAACGGATGGTGCCAGCGCGCCAGCGCTTCGATACTGCACACGTCCCCCGTCTGCAGGTTGAACTTGGGCTGAAAGTACGTGTGCAACTGATGGCCGGCGAGCGCCCGACGAACCTCTTCTTCAGTGGCCGGTACGACAGGCAGCACGCCCGATTCGTTGATGGGCTCGTTCAAGTGCTTGGCCAGCAATAGCTGCAATGCCCCGGGTTGCAAAGGTTTGCTGACATCGCCCAGCAGCGCCATGCCCAACAGCGAAATCAGTTGCCCCGGCACACTGCGCGCATCGGCCGACAGCGTACTGCTGATGATGATCGACCCTGCCAGCCCGGAACGGCCCATGGCCTGCAAAAGGTCCAGGATGCCCCCGCCCTCCTTGCGCAAGACGCAAAGCGTTACATCCACCGGACCGATCTGTTCGAGACTCGCGAGTGCCTGCCCCTCATCCACGGCAACGAAGACTTCCTGGCATCCAGATTGCCGTAGCACGTTGGCCACCCTCAAACAATGGGAGGCCATGTCGCCAAGAACCAGAATGCGTAGCGGGAGCATGGGCATGGAAGCAGCTCACTCTGAAAGGAATGAGCCAATTGTCCGGACTTGATCAGCAGGTATCTCTAGGAAACTTCCTTCTGAAAGTAGGAAATTTCCGAACACAATACCGGGGAGTTACTGACGCCTAACACCGCAATCGTGTTTGATCGTTGCGAAATTTCCTACAGACAGTGCATTGCGACCTTCATTAACGTTTGCGCATCAATTGACTGTGGATATCGGCCAACCTCTCCAGACCGGGTCGGACATGACTAAAGATCGAAGACAACTACGAATCCTGCTTAGGCGACACAAAAAAAATCTTGAATTACTGATCGCGCACAGTAAATCGTGGCAAGGCGAAGATTGCGAAAGGGGTAGCGCCACCCGCCAGAATCTGACGCTACAGATCGAACAGTTATTGAAACAACTTAACAAGTGACGGGAACGCAAACCAGAAGCTTGACGCCGTTCTTGGCGTTCTGAACTTGCTTTTCCGATATTTATTTTGGCGAGACCCTCAAGTTTATCTCTCCAAAAGCAGGGTATAAAACCGATAGGAGATTTGCAGTGATTGGCGAACCCATGTCCGACCCACGCGCAGCCATTATTTCTGACCTGGAAAAATCCAAAGAGGCGTTTCTTGCCGCCGGAAAAACGATCCAGAACATCCCGTCAGGCCACAGCGGTTTCCTTTCCGAGGGGCCTGTCACGGGTCATCAAAAAGTCCAGCGGGCCGAGCGTGCGAAACTCGCACCCGCCCTGCGGGAACTGGCTGAATCCGGACGATCCCTGCGGGCGGCTGCAAACGCCCTGAAATTGAAAGTGGATCGAGCACAACTGATCGCCAAGGAAAACAACATCATGTTCAACCGCGTGTAGTACATGACTTCATATCAGGCGCCCCCGAAAACATTCCACTCACACGCCTATCCGCCATCAACAACGGCCTCGTTGATCACACAACTTTATTAAAACTTTGAAGTTTGGCTGCACTGCCGCAGCCGGCGCGACGGTCAACTGCACGCCGGCGATGCCAACAGCGTCTATCTGAGCAGCATCTATCCGGCGACGACACCGTCGACGCCACAGTCCTCGATACCCACAGCACCGCGCCCCTCTCCTACCCTCATATTGCGCCCCGCCGTGGCGGGCTCGGGCCTGCCCGGCACGTTGCCCCCGCGGATGGGCGAGCAACAGACGCTCAAATGGGATGGCTGCGGCTGCGATGCGAAAGCGTCCGAAGAGCAGGCATGGGTACGGAAGCACAACACCTGAATCTGGACGCCAGATGGCCGCTCTGGGTGCGTATCACACACATTAGTTATGCCGACAACGGAAGCTACCTCGACCTGGTCGGCCAACTGCATTCGGTGTGGAACCATTACCCCGACAAATACGGTAGTGATTGAAAAAACTACAATGCCGGCTCACTGATACGTTGCTCCAGCGTCTGCGCCAATCGCTCCATCGCTTGTTGCAACGCATCCACCGCCTCTGTCAGCGCGGCAGCGTCAGCCCCCATACAGACGGTTTCCAACTGCTCGCAGCACAGGATCAGACTGTCTGCCTTGATGATCCGCGCCCCGCCCTTGACCCGGTGGGCCAGATCGGAAAGCCCCGACAAGTCGTGCTCGCCGAACAGTTTGATGAGCCGCAACATATCCTCTTCGTTGCTGCAGGCCAGATCCCCCAGCAACTTCCTGATCGCGCGGTGATCGCCGCTGGTCAGTTGCTGCAGGCTGCTCAGATCGATGTCGCCCTCGACAACAGGGCTCAGGGCGCCATGCGTAGATGATTCCGAACCGGACTGCACCGAGGCAAGTCGGGCACTCAGGTCACCCAGGCTGGTCGGTTTGAACAGGCAATCGTCCATCCCCTCTGCCAGGCAGCGGTCTTTTTCCTCTGGCTGGGCATTGGCGGTCAGGCCGAGGATCAAGCAAGGCTCGGCCCCCGATGACTTTTCTTCGTCACGGATGGCCCGCGTCAATTCATAACCGTTCATGACCGGCATGTTGCAGTCGGTGATCACCACATCGAAATGGCCATTGCGCCAGGCGCGCAGGCCATGGGCGCCGTCCTCGGCGTCGCTGACGCTGTGACCGAGGTAAGACAGTTGCTGAGAGAGCAGCAATCGGTTGGCCGGGTAATCGTCGATCACCAAAATATTCAGCACACTCGCCTGATCCGTGAGCACGGCCGCAGGCGACTCGGCGGCGGGCACAGGTTGCAGGATCAGAAGATCGAGGCGGATATCAATCTGTGTGCCCTTGCCCGGCACGCTGGTCAGGTGCAATTGCCCGTCCATCATTTCACACAAGGTACGGCTGATGACCAGCCCCAACCCCGAACCACCCCGCGCCGACTGATGATTACTGCGGGCCTGGCCGAACGGGTTGAACAACAGCGCCTGATCTTCGGCCGAAATGCCAATGCCCGAATCCTTCACCTGGACATGAATCGCCAGGCGCTCGCCGCACACGCCGAGTACCGTCTGAACACTCAAGCGCACTTCGCCTTCGTCGGTGAACTTGATCGCGTTGCTCAGAAGGTTGGACAGGATCTGTTTGAAACGCAGGGGATCGATCAGGACATCGCGACAGGCCTTGAGGTCGAAATCCAGCAACAGCCGCACCCCCTTCTGCCGTGCCACCCCTTCGAACATGCGCACCACCGATTCGACCAACTCACGCAGGCTGGCCCGTTCCGGGGTCAGGGACAGGCGGCCGGATTCGATTCGTGCGATGTCGAGAATGTCGCCGATCAGATCCAGCAACCCCCGGGCCGCACCTGAGGCCACTTCGATTGCGAACCGGTCCATGATGCCTTGATCGGCCTTCTTCATCGCCAGTTCGAGCATGCCGATCACGGCATTCATCGGCGTGCGGATTTCATGGCTCATGGTCGCCAGAAAGGTGGTTTTCGCCCGGTTGGCGTCGTCGGCGCTTTTCTTGGCATTCTGCAATTGCTCCATCAGGCGCTGACGGTCGCTGATGTCGATCCAGCCGGCAATGATGCCCATCACCACGCCTTCACTGGTGTGATACGGCAGCATCCAGTGATACACCGTGTGCACCACGCCATCGGTGTGGATGTAGGTGCGATCCTGGAGCCATCGCGTGCCGCTCTCCATGACCTTGACGTATTCGGCCTGGAACGTCTGAGCATCGGAACGCCCAACCACCGGGCTGTCGATCAGACGCTTGCCCATCACGGCTTCGCGCGGCAGGCCCAGCGCGTCCAGGTAGGCCGAGTTGCAGCTGATCAGTCGCCCTTCGCGGTCGCGCACGTAAATCGGATGGGGCGTGCCATCGATCAAGGCCCTCATGAACTCCATCTGATCGTTGAGCGCCCGTTCGGCCTTCACACGGATAGACACCAGTTTGCGCAGATGAGCGATCCACACCAGCGCCAGAATCAGCAACAGCGCGAAAATGACAAACCCCTGGATGACCGCCGAGCGATGGTGCAGCCAGCTGTCGTTATCGATCACCACGTCGTGGCGCCAAGGGCTCGTCAGTTCATCCAGTTCTTCCGGAGGAATGCTTTGCAGGGCCTTGTCCAGAATCGAGTACAGCTCCAACGCCCCACGATCGGTGGCGAACCCAGTCGGTGCCGACAGAGGACCGACAACACTGGCCACCCGCAGACGGTCGCGGTACTGCCGCAGAATCATGTAGCGCCCGTTGATCAGCGAATTGAGGGCACCGTCCGCTTCGCCTTTGTCCAGCAACGCCAAGGCTTCGGCCGACGTCGCTGTCTCGACCAGTTGAATACCCGGGAATGTCCCACGAATATACTCACTCAGCGCATTGCCGCGCCGCATCGCCAGTCGTTTGCCGACCATGCCTTCCAGCGATTGCGGCCTGTCTGCCCCCTCCTGCGTGATCAGGACAAACGGGCTGGTCAGATAAGGCCGGGTGAACCGCAGCTCGCCTTCCCGGACGGCACTGGGGGTGAAGGCCGCGATCAGATCCGCATTGCCGGCCCGGACCTGCTCGATCAATTTCTCCATCGAGCTGCTGCGCAGGACATCGAATTTCAGACCGGTGCGCTGGCTGACCTTGGCCAGCACCTCGGCGCCGATACCCCGGAATTCACCCTGCCCATCAAAAAAGGAGACCGGCGGAAGACCGTCGTTGACGGCCACTGTCAGTCGAGGGTGCTTGTGCATCCAGCGTTGTTCGGCTTCTGTGAACTGGAGCGGGTCAAGGCCGGCAACGTTGAGGTCCCCTGCTCCCCACCGACGCAGGATCGTCATGCGATCGCTGATCGGGATCACCTCCAGCGCCGCATTGATGATCTGCAGGAGCTGACGGTTGCGCTGATTCAGGGCGAACGAGAAATGTGTGCTGAACACCCCCGACAACGTCGTCAGGTAGACGTCATTGTGGAAGTATTTGCCGACCAGATAATGGGTACTGACGGCATCGCCCAGATACGCATCCGCCTGATGGAATGCCACGGCACCGATCGCGCTCTGGGCCGATGGGTGCAGCTGTAGCGCTGCCTTGGGGTAGTTCGCGGTGACCGCATCCGTCGGCTGAACGTGATCAACGACGGCAAGGCGATTGCCAGCCAGGTCAGGCGCCAACACCTTGCTGGTGCCACAGCGCGTCACCAGCACCGACGGTGCCTGCACATAGGGACTGGTGAGCGCCAGCTCCGGATCTGTCCCATCGAAACTGTTGACGGTGCCCACCAGATCCAGCTCACCGTCCCTGAGCGCCTGCATCGCCTCGGCCCGGGAATCATAACGAAGCACTTCGATCCTGATGTGCAACATGCTGGCCAGCAGCGCGGCATAATCGGCCGTGATGCCCTCGTAATCCTGGCCCCCGGTGATCATGCCGAAGGGCGCGCTGTCCGGCAGCGATACCCCCAGGCGCAGTGATCCTTTATCGCGCAACCAGCGCCAGTCCGCTTCATCCAGAACGATCGCAGGCAGTTCACCGTTCGAGCGACCGAAGAGGTTCAGGGTTTGCACCGCAGCCTGTACCGGCGAAACACTCCCCAACTGACCGAGCAGGCAGACGGTCAGCCCAAAGCAACGCAGAAGAATTTTCATCTAAATCAGGTTATTGCGCTTGGCAAAGTCGGCCAGATACACCACCGACTTCACATTGAGTTTTTCAATGAGGCGGGTTTTATAGGTACTGACGGTCTTGTTACTCAACAACATGGCATCACCGATTTCCTTGTTGCTCAGGCCCCGGGCAAGTTGCTGCAAAATGACCAATTCTCGATCAGACAGTCCGCGGATCATCTCCAGCTCGGTGGAGTCGATATCACTGCGGCGCACGGAGTTTCCGGCAAGATTGGGAAAAAAGGTATAGCCGGCCATCAGCGCCTTGATCGCTTTGCTCAGTTCGCTCAATTCATCGGTTTTCGAAATGTAACCGGCAGCGCCCGCTTTCATGCAGCGCATGGCATAAAACGCCGCGGACTGAGAGGTCAACACCAGGATCTTGCTCGACAGTTTCAGAGCACTGATCCGATTGATGACTTCCAGACCGTCGAGGCTGGGCATGACGATATCCAGCAGGATCAGTTCCGGCTCATACTTGCGAGCCATTTGCACGGCATCGGCGCCATTGTCGGCCTCGGCAACGACTTCGAATTGCTCACGCTCAAGCAACACCTTCACCGTCGCCCGAATGAATGGATGATCGTCTACAATCAACGCTTTATGCATTTGAACCTCACTGCAATACGCACAGGAAAATACCAGTGACGAAATGGGCCATGCATCAAAAAAGTATGGAACAAATCACCGGTTTATGCCGCCCGGATCACTCAGTAATCAGGCAGTTATATCGAGTTGTTTGAGGAACCGAGACTGACGCTTTCAAACGGGTGAATCGGATTCCTGCAACCACCGCAGGAACCTCTGGGCCTCCATCGGACGCGCCAGGTGGAAGCCCTGGCCAAATGAACACCCCATTTCCACCAATCCGTCGCGGATAACGTGGCTGCCGACGCCTTCGATCACCAGGCTCATGTTCAGCGCGCGGGCCAGTGCCACGGTGCTGGTGACCATCGCATGGGTCCGTGGGTCCTCGATGGATCGGACGAGTTGGCCGTCGAGCTTGAGCTGGTTGAACGGCAGTTGGCTGAGCAACGTCAACGATGAAAAGCCCATGCCGAAATCATCAATCGACAGACCGCACCCCAGCAGGCGCAGGCGTTGGAGGTTTTCCCATGTCGTGCGAGGAACATCCAGCAAGCCGTTTTCAGCCACTTCGAACAACAACGTCCATCCTGGGAAACCGTGACGCTTCAACAGATGTTCAATGTGCTCGATCAGGTCGTTGCGGGCCAATTGCGAGGCGTGAAGGTTGAACGCCAACTCCAGGCTCAGACCGGATCGGCGCAAGGCATTCAGCAAACTCATCCCTTGCTCCAGCAGCTGCTTGAGCATTTCGTCGATCAGGTCATAGGCCAATACGGCCGCCAGAAAGTCCTTGGGCAACAACAGGCCTCTGACCGGGTGCTGCCAACGCACCAGCGCCTCTGCCCCGGCCACCGCGGAAGTTTTCAAATCGAACTTGGGTTGGAACCAGGCCTTGAACTCCCTATGGGCCAGGCCCCGCCGCACGTCCTCCTCGCTCGGGAGCCTAGAGTGAGGCGACGACTCGACGTCCGGTGCCGGCCGCCGGCGAGAATAGCGACTGAGGATTTCCTGCAATGTATACAGCTGCGTGGGTTTGCTCATGACGCCGAGCATCTGCAACCCCGAAAGGCAGGTCATCTGTTCGACTGCACGGCGCAATTCCGGCTTCAGCTCGCTGCACAGCGCAACAGCACGAGCCATGCCGTTCTCTGCGACCTGGGTCAGAAAGTCCAGACAGTCGACGGCCGTATTGCTCAGGTCACAAAGCACAATGTCAACGCCTCCCGCCCGGTATATTTGCGTCAGGGCCCGCTCGCTGTCATCCGCCTGCAAAATATCGTCGACACCCAGATGCTGGAGAGCCGTAACTAACGCGCCACGCTGAAACGTTTGTTCTTCTAAAACCAGGACGCTAGGGGAGCACATCTCGCCAGTTACTCTGCCAATGACTTGAGGGGAAAATTCTGGCAATTCCATTTCACTGGAAGCGAAGGATTTATCCCGGCAACTTGTAGGAAATTTCCCAAGCACTAGCTTGAAGCGCTTTCGACCAAGGGCGTTCTTACATCGGGATTCTTGATTCAAGTAAAGCGATGCCTTTATGTAAAAACGCCTTTAGCCGCGCCGCACTCGCATCCGAAAGGTAAACGTTTGCCAGCATTTTTCATGGTGCTTGCGTTGTCTGTAGCAACGGCACCATGACGTGTAAATGAGTAGTGAGCTAACTTTCTAATTATTACCTTCAGGAAAGACAAGAGCAGTGACTTACATGCGGAACCATAGCGCCCCTCACAGTAATCAAGGCTTTAATCATGTTTAAATCGCCCCACACCTAGTACGGTCAGGCATTGGGAGCAGGACTGAGAGAAGAGTAAAAAGTAGACCGGTGGCTGTACATACAACTATCGGGGTAGGTCATTAACCCATTACCAGTCGGCAACGGAAGTGCCCCTCTACTGACCGGTGTGGAAAATCGAGACACTCTCCAACTGTTTAGAAAGAGCTGCGATACGTGGAGTAACATTCAGGACAGCCATTCCCACTGTCTTCAACACGCCCTGACGTGATTTAGGCAGATTCGCTGGACCCAGAGTGAGCAAGGACCCCTGCCTGATGGTGCAACTCTGGTGGTCCAGTCCACAAAGGTCCGCACACAACTCCTCTGGCGTATTTTTTGCTTGATTTCTCCCTGCAATCGTTCTCGAACTAGCGGTATTGAACATGGCACTCAATCAGATATTGTCGCTCCAGGAAGTTGTGAACTGGAACATGGTCCTTGCCAGTCTGTTTGACAGACAATTGGAGAATGGCCTTCCGGGATTGCTTTCCGATGCGATGAAACATTTTATCGAACACGATACTTTCATCCTCAAGGCGTACGACCATGGCAGCGATTTGCCAATAATCATTTCTCATGACATCCCAGCGCATCGGCATTATCAGTATTTCGAAAATTACTTCGCATCGGCATACAAAGAAGATCCGCTGCTGGATAAGCTTCGATACGATGGCACGGGTAGCGTGATTCAAATCAATGCAAGTACTTGCGCGTTGAAAAACTCTGCGTACTACCGAACCTACTATGAGGATCTACACCTGCATGACGAGATCGATATCTTGTTGCCAGTGGCGCCTCGCCAATCCCTGGTGCTATCGATTGGCCGACGTGGCGGTGTTGCCCATGAAGACGAACTGGCAACGTTGAGCAGCGTCTATCCACTGATCGAGTGTTTGCTGAAAAATTTCTGGAAGCAGCGATCGGCGAAGCAAGACCTTGTGCCGCATTCTATCGAAACACGTCTGGCCAGGTTCGGTGAGGATCTGCTGACCGTGCGGGAGCGGGAAATCACTCGTTGGATGCTACAAGGCAAGTGCACCAAAGAAATTGCTCGTTTGCTGGAGATCAGTGCACAGACCGTCAAGGTCCATCGCAGAAACATTTATGCCAAGCTGGGCGTCAATACTGAACTGCAACTGTGCAGCCTGTTTGCCGCGACGGTACTTCCCTCCCCTTACGTGGGAAACGCCAAACACGTGGCTTGATGGAGCGAGCGCTAACGACCCGATTTCTGCTGCCGATAGCGCTTGCTCACCAGCCAGTAGGCTGCCCTGTGCCTCATCGCACAAAGCCACTTCGTCCTTGATCTGTCCTGGTACGCTCAGCAAGCGGACCCGCAAGCCACCCAGGTCGATACTCTCCTCTGGCCTCGCCCGCCGCGCTGCCTTGAAGGGCGGTACCAAGCTTCCCGAATACACGGGCCCTGGTACGTGGTAGAGGCCATCCTTCCCCTTGAACTTACCCCCTCACACCGTCTGCTCATGGCAGGCGCCATCGCCGACTCGATAGAAGTCATGAGGCATCAAGCGGTGTAGATTGTTCCTATGTAGATGCCGTGGTTAGTTGAAATAACCGTCTTCAATCAACTTGCTTGAATGCAGTCGTTGAAGGGTTCCCGAGTGCCCGACGCAAACTGAGGCTTTTTCCAGCAAAGTGCCCCGATAGGGGTATGTCCTCCTACCAGATCGCTCCAGTAAGGTTATTTAGTGCGACCGCCAAGGAGGAAACTGCTATTCGCAGATGCTAGGGCTTGAAACATAGCGTTAACGGTCGCCTCGCACTTCTCATAAAAAGGGTATTGCTACCCATCCAACAAAAGTTCGGAGAGTGTTATGGGGAACAGCAGCGGGCTGTGGCCAAGTTTTTTCAAAAATATCAGTGGCGTCACGCTTACCGCTATAGCGGTAACACAACTTCCAGTAGCGAAAGCCGAATACAACTTTACTTACGGCGACCTGAGTGGCAGCACCAGCGTGTTGCTAGGCGGAGCGGCACTCTCGACAAAAGGAGTCAACTTTGGTCTTGGCCAGATTGACTTCCGTAACGGAGAGAATCACGGAGATCGTGCAGACTGGTTTGAAGCATTCCTGAAACCAAAACTTGAACTTAAATACGACCTGAATGATTCCGTGAAATTTTTCTCGGGCCTATCATTCATCACAACCCACACCGGTGGCGACGGCGATGCCGGCGGATACACGCGTGGGGGAGATGGCAAGACCAGTTGGGAAGATCTTTATCTAGGCGCCCAGTACAAAGATCTGAGCATAAGCGCAGGCCGCCAAGGCTACGTGATCGGCAACGGTTTCATCATCGCGGATGGGCATCTGGGGATGCTCGACGAAGGAACGTACTGGGGAGATCCGCGCCGAGCGTTTGAAGACACGATCATCCTTCGTTATGCGGGCAAATCAGCTTTCTCAGCAGAAGCATTTACCGTTACGACCGATAAGCACATGGGGCATCAAAAGCTGTCTGGCATCAACATGGATTACAAAGCCCCCTACGGCAAGGTGGGCGCGGCGTACATCCATGTGAGCGATACCGACGCAAACTTCCAGCGCACCGCGCCGAAGAACGGCATGAACGTCTACGACTTCAGACTGCTGTCAATGAAGGTGCCAGGCATTGATGATCTGACGCTCGACGCTGAATACGCAGTCCAACGTGGAAGCGGTGAAGGCGTCGAGTTCAAAGGGAACGCCTGGTATGCCCAGGCTGCATACACCTTCTCTGCTTTGCCCGTAACACCACAGATCACTTACCGCTATGCGGCGTTTTCTGGAGATGACGACCCTAACGACGGAAAGCGAGAAAGCTGGGATCCTCTGGCCAAAGGCTACATGGATCGCGGCGCTTGGGTAATCGGTGACATCACTGGCAACTACTTGCTAAACAACAGCAACGAAGTGGTGGGTATGTGGAAGGCCGCATTCCCTATAACGCCGGAGGTGACCCTGGGTGCCGCGTATTACGACTTCGACCTGGACAAAAGCAATTATTACGGCACTGCTGTAAGCAGCAAAGAGTTTGCAGACGAAGCCGCTATTTTCGCTGACCTTGCCCTTACGAAGAACGCCTACATCACTCTGTCGTACAACCAGGTAAAGCCGAAGACGGCGGCCAAGGAAGTGTTTGGAGATAAGGATTTCTCTGCCCTTCAGGTCTACGCCACCTACCTCTTCTGATCACTCACGCGCCTCATCGAATTCAAGTTCGTGAGGCGCAGTGCCTCTAAAAAACCAGGCAAAGCGTG
>NZ_JACNDE010000041.1:0-58287 GCF_017351415.1 Pseudomonas sp. FW305-25
CCGCTCCCACGAACTGATGACGCGCTTGAAGTTTTCATGCTCGGCCCGCTTGACCGCGACGTAGCCAGTGATGAATTTCTTGCCCAGGTACTTCTCGATGGTCTTGCTGTTTTCCATGCGCTCCAGGGCGTCCTCGATGGTCAACGGCAGGCGCAGGTTGCGGCGCTCGTAACCGCGGCCGACCACCGGCGCGCTCGGGTTGTGGCCTTCGACCATGCCGATGAACCCGCACAGCAGGCTGGCGGCGATGGCCAGGTAAGGGTTGGCGTCGGCGCCCGGCAGGCGGTTTTCCACCCGGCGGTTCTGCGGCCCGGCATCCGGCACGCGCAGGCCCACGGTGCGGTTCTCTTCGCCCCACTCCACGTTCACCGGTGCCGAGGTGTCCGGCAGGAAGCGGCGGAACGAGTTGACGTTGGGCGCGAACAGCGGCAGCAGCTCGGGGATGAACTTCTGCAGGCCGCCGATGTGGTTGAGGAACAGCTGGCTCATGGTCCCGTCTTCATTGGAGAAGACGTTCTTGCCGGTCTCGATGTCGATGATGCTCTGGTGCAGGTGCATGGCGCTGCCCGGCTCGCCGGTCATCGGCTTGGCCATGAAGGTGGCAGCCACCTCGTGCTTGAGCGCGGCTTCGCGCATGGTGCGCTTGAACACCAGAATCTGGTCGGCCAGGGACAGGGCGTCGCCGTGACGGAAGTTGATCTCCATCTGCGCCGTGCCGTCTTCGTGGATCAGCGTGTCGAGGTCCAGCTCCTGCAGTTCGCACCAGTCGTAGACGTCCTCGAACAGCGGGTCGAATTCGTTGGCGGCTTCAATGGAGAACGACTGGCGACCGGTTTCCGGGCGCCCGGAGCGACCGACCGGTGGCTGCAACGGGTAGTCCGGGTCGTCGCTGCGCTTGGTCAGGTAGAACTCCATCTCCGGCGCCACGATCGGCTGCCAGCCGTGGTCGGCGTAGAGTTTCAGGACCTTCTTGAGCACGTTGCGCGGCGACAGCTCGATCGGGTTGCCCTGCTTGTCGTAGGTGTCGTGGATCACCTGGGCGGTCGGCTCGATGGCCCAGGGCACGAGGAATACCGCGTTCTGGTCCGGGCGGCAGACCATGTCGATGTCGGCCGGGTCCAGCAGTTCGTAATAGATGTCGTCTTCGACATAGTCGCCGGTCACCGTCTGCAACAGCACGCTCTCGGGCAGGCGCATGCCTTTTTCGGCGATGAACTTGTTGGTCGGCGAGATCTTGCCCCGGGTGATCCCGGTCAGGTCGCCAATCATGCATTCGACTTCTGTGATCTTGTGGTCTTTCAACCAATCGGTGAGCTGGTCGAGGTTGTTACTCATAAATGCCTCTAGGCGTGAGTTTCCTGGCTCTTATAAGCCAGGTTTTTGTGACGCATTGGCGTCGCGTTGCATTACCCGCTGGCGACAGGCATCGCCAAATGCCTGGAAGATGGCGAGGTAGTGAGGGTTAGAGCTTACCTGCCATTCGGGGTGCCATTGCACCCCCAAAGCAAAAGCCTTGCCTCCCTCGATCGGCGCCCCCTCGACAGAGAAGGCTTCAATCAACCCGTCGGGTGCCAGGGCCTCTATCTTCAGGCCCGGCGCCAGACGTTCAACGCCTTGGCCATGAATCGAATTGACTTCAATCTGCGCCGGCAGGCCGAGGCCGGCCAGCACCCCGCCCGGCTGTACATGCAGCGCATGGGCCGGAGCGTATTGCACTTCCACCGGCTGGCTATCGTCCTCGCGGTGGTCCATGAACGGGCCGGCCTCGTGGACCCGCTGATGCAGGCTGCCGCCGAAGGCCACGTTCATTTCCTGAAAACCGCGGCAGATCCCCAGTACCGGAACCCCGGCCGCCACCGCGGCGCGGATCAGCGGCAGAGTGCTGGCATCACGGGCAGGGTCGTGCGCGGTTCCCGGCGCGCTGGCGGGACCGCTATAGTGAAAAGGTTCGATATTGGAGGGTGAACCGGTAAAGAGGATGCCATCCAGACCGTCCAGAATATCGGACGGGCTCAGAATATCGGCCAGGGACGGAAGGATCATGGGCACGCCCTTGGCTGCTACTGCCACTGCGCGGACGTACTTGTCGCCACTGATGTGATAAGCATGCAGACCGATCTGCCTGGAGCAGGCGGTGACGCCGATTAACGGCAGGCGAGACATGAAACACCCCGGTATTATTGCTGTTATGGGTTTAAATCGAGCTTAGCCTTGTTCATTTTTTTACACAACACCCCCGTAAAAAATACAACACGGCCCGCTCAAGGCCGTGGCGGCCAAGCCCTCCGAAGCCATAAAAGCGCCCCAAAAATGCCCTGCAGGCGCTTTTTTAGGGCAAAAAAGGCCTCGCTTGACTTCGGCATGCCGTTCGGGTTGACTGAAACCTGAAAAGATCAATGATTGATATTTTTAACAACAAAGGTGTTGCATCATGTCGGTACCCCCGCGTGCCGTTCAGCTTAACGAAGCGAACGCGTTCCTTAAGGAACATCCTGAGGTTCTGTACGTTGACCTTCTGATTGCGGATATGAATGGTGTGGTGCGCGGCAAGCGCATCGAACGCACCAGCCTCCACAAGGTTTACGAGAAAGGCATCAACCTGCCGGCCTCTTTATTTGCTCTGGATATCAATGGCTCGACGGTGGAAAGCACCGGCCTGGGCCTGGACATCGGCGACGCCGATCGAATCTGCTATCCAATCCCCGACACCCTGTGCAATGAACCCTGGCAGAAGCGCCCCACCGCACAACTGCTGATGACCATGCACGAACTCGAAGGCGACCCTTTCTTCGCCGACCCACGCGAAGTGCTGCGTCAAGTCGTTGCCAAGTTCGACGAGCTGGGCCTGACCATCTGCGCGGCTTTCGAGCTGGAGTTCTACCTGATCGACCAGGAGAACGTGAATGGCCGGCCACAGCCGCCACGCTCGCCAATCTCGGGCAAGCGCCCGCATTCGACCCAGGTCTACCTGATCGACGACCTCGACGAGTACGTCGACTGCCTGCAGGACATTCTCGAAGGCGCGAAAGAACAAGGCATCCCGGCCGACGCCATCGTCAAGGAAAGTGCTCCGGCGCAGTTCGAAGTGAACCTGCACCACGTCGCCGACCCGATCAAGGCTTGCGACTATGCGGTACTGCTCAAGCGTCTGATCAAGAACATCGCCTACGACCATGAGATGGACACCACCTTCATGGCCAAGCCTTACCCGGGCCAGGCGGGTAATGGTCTGCACGTCCATATTTCGGTCCTGGACAAGGACGGCAAGAATATTTTTGCCAGCGAGGATCCCGAGCAGAACGCCGCACTGCGTCACGCGATCGGCGGTGTGCTCGAGACCCTACCGGCGCAGATGGCTTTCCTCTGCCCGAACGTCAACTCCTACCGCCGTTTCGGCGCGCAATTCTATGTGCCGAACTCGCCGAGCTGGGGCCTGGACAACCGTACCGTGGCCATCCGCGTACCGACCGGTTCTTCCGACGCCGTGCGCATCGAACACCGTGTCGCCGGTGCCGATGCCAACCCGTACCTGCTGATGGCTTCGGTGCTGGCGGGCGTGCACCACGGTCTGGTCAACAAGATCGAACCGGGCGCGCCAACCGAAGGCAACTCCTACGAGCAGAACGAGCAGAGCCTGCCGAACAACCTGCGCGATGCATTGCGCGAGCTGGACGACAGCGAAGTCATGGCCAAGTACATCGATCCGAAATACATCGATATCTTCGTGGCCTGCAAGGAAAGCGAGCTGGAGGAGTTCGAGCACTCAATCTCCGACCTCGAGTACAACTGGTACCTGCACACCGTGTAAGCGGCTGCAGCAAAAAAACGCCACCGGCCGCAAAGGCCCGTGGCGTTTTTTTATGGCCGCCTTGCGGCGGATCGCGGGCAAGCCTCGCTCCTACAGGATCGGAGCGTATGCCATTTCCATCTTGCAGGAGCGAGGCTTGCCCGCGAAGGCGTCCTGGCAGACAACACCCGACACGCCTCGTACAATGCCCGCTGCCCCGCAGGAGACTCCCATGACACGCGTAGCCACCCCCCGCAAACCCCGCGCACGCAGCCAGGCCCGGATCGACTCGATACTCGATGCCGCCCGCACCCTGCTTGCCGCCGAGGGCGTGGCCAGCCTGTCGATCTACAGCGTGGCCGAGCGCGCGGAGATTCCACCCTCCTCGGTCTACCACTTCTTCGCCAGCGTTCCCGCCCTGCTCGAAGCCCTGACCGCCGACATCCACGCCGCGTTCCGCGCCTGCCTGCAAGAGCCCATCGACCACGCAGCCCTCGGCAGCTGGCACGACCTGTCGCGCCTGGTCGAACAGCGCATGCTCGCCATCTACAGCGCCGACGCCGCGGCCCGCCAGTTGATCCTGGCCCAGCATGGCCTCACCGAGGTCACCCAGGCCGACCGCCAGCACGACATCGAACTGGGCGACCTGATGCACAAGCTGTTCGACCAGCACTTCCAGCTGCCAGCGCTGCCCGCGGACGTCGATGTGTTCGCCCTGGCCATGGAGCTGGGCGACCGCGTCTACGCGCGCTCGGTCCAGCAGCATGGGCAAATCACTGAGCGCATGGCCGAGGAAGGCATGCGGGTGTTCGATGCCTACCTGGGGCTGTACCTGCCGCCTTACCTGCCCAAGCGCACGCCCCTGTAGCCGCTGCCGAGCTCGCGAGGCTGCGTCCGGCCGCAACGCGGCCGTGAAACCTGGCCATGCATTCCTTCAGATAAACCGGCTGGCGAAGGCTGCGTCGGAATGCCGCCCACCTCGATCGCAGGCTCGGCAGCGGCTACAGCCGTCAGCGCCCACAAAAAAGCCCCGAAGGGCTCACGCCGTCCGGGGCCGGTTGTCGCGCACCGGTCACAGCTTGGCGATCGATACCTCGGTGGATTTCACGAACGCGATCACTTCGCTGCCGATCGCCAGCTCCAGCTCCCGCACCGAACGGGTGGTAATCACCGACGTGACGATGCCGGAGGCGGTCTGCACGTCGATTTCCGAGAGCACGTCGCCTTCGACGATTTCTTTGATGGTGCCTTTGAACTGGTTGCGAACGTTGATGGCCTTGATAGTCATACGATTTCTCCTCGGGTCGAAATAAGCGGCACGTTTCAAGCGGCAAGCTGCAAGTAAAAGCACTCGACTCCTTCTTGCAGCTTGCAGCTAAAAGCTTGCCGCTGCTTTTATTGCGCCCAACGCAATTGCGTGGGCAAGGGTGAAACGGGTTCCGGCTCGGGCGGCGACCCGGGCAGCGACAACACGCGGTTGAGTACTTCGGCTTCCAGCGCCGCCAATCGATGGGAGCCGCGCACCCGTGGGCGCGGCAGCTCCACCAGCAGGTCGAGACCGACCTCGCCTTCTTCGATCAGGATCACCCTGTCGGCCACCGCCACCGCTTCGCTGACGTCGTGGGTCACCAGCAGGACAGTGAAGCCATGCTGCTGCCACAGGCGCTCGATCAGTTGCTGCATCTCGATCCGGGTCAGGGCATCCAGCGCGCCCAGAGGCTCGTCCAGCAGCAACAGGCGTGGCTGGTGAATCAGCGCCCGGGCCAGGGCCACCCGCTGCTTCTGGCCACCGGACAAGGCGGCCGGCCACTCATTGGCGCGATCGGCCAGGCCCACCGCCTCCAGGGCTTCCAGGGCCTGGGGGCGCCAATCGCCCTTGAGGCCCAGGCCGACGTTGTCGATGACTTTCTTCCAGGGCAGCAGGCGCGCCTCCTGGAACATCAGGCGGGTGTCCTCGATGGCCTGGCTCAGCGGCGCGGCACCGGCCAGCAATTCGCCGCCGGTGGGTTTGTCGAGGCCGGCCAGCAAGCGCAGCAAGGTGCTCTTGCCGCAACCGCTACGGCCGACCACCGCAACGAATTGCCCGGCCGGAATATGCAGGTCGATCTCGCGCAGCACCTGGCGCGAACCGAAGGTCTTTTGCAGCTTGCGCACCGCCAGCGGAATACCGCGCAGCAGGCGTGGAGGTTGTTGAGCCGTCATTGCGCACCTCCCTTGGCCACTTGATAGGCCGGATGCCAACGCAGCCAGGCACGTTCCAGACCGCGCGCGGCGAGGTCCGCCAGTTTGCCGAGCACGGCATACAGGACGATGGCCAGCACCACCACGTCGGTCTGCAGGAACTCCCGGGCGTTCATCGCCAGATAACCGATGCCGGAGCTGGCGGAGATGGTTTCCGCGACGATCAGCGTCAGCCACATAAAGCCCAGGGCGAAACGCACGCCCACCAGGATCGAAGGCAAGGCGCCCGGCAGGATCACCTGGCGGAACAGGGCGAAGCCGGACAGGCCATAGCTGCGCGCCATTTCCACCAGCGCCGGGTCGACGTTGCGGATGCCGTGATAAGTGTTCAGGTAGATCGGGAACAGGGTGCCCAGGGCCACCAGGAAAATCTTCGCCGACTCATCGATGCCGAACCACAGGATCACCAGGGGAATCAGCGCCAGGTGCGGCACGTTGCGGATCATCTGCACCGAGCTGTCCAGCAGGCGCTCGCCCCACTTCGACAGGCCGGTGATAAAGCCCAGGGCCAGGCCGATGCCACCGCCGATCAGGAAACCGATCGCCGCGCGCCAGCCGCTGATAGCCAGGTGGGTCCAGATTTCGCCGCTGCGCACCAGGCCGACCCCGGCTTCGATCACCGCGCTGGGTGCCGGCAGGATCCGCGTCGACAGCCAGCCGGCCGAGACCGACAACTGCCACACCGCCAGTAACAGCAGCGGCAAGGCCCAGGGTGCCAGGCGATGGAACAAGGTTTGTCTATTCATGGCCGCGCCTCAGCTCTGGGACGCAGCTTTGGGAATGATGTCGTTGGCGACCATTTCGCCGAACGGGCTGACGTACCCGGCGCCCTTGGGCAGCTCGGGACGTTCGATATCCAGGTGCGGGAACAGCAGCTCGGCCACCCGGTACGACTCTTCCAGGTGGGGATACCCGGAGAAGATAAAGGTGTCGATACCGAGGTCCGCGTATTCCTGCATCCGCGCCGCCACGGTCGGGCCATCGCCGACCAGCGCGGTGCCCGCGCCGCCCCGTACCAGGCCGACGCCGGCCCAGAGGTTGGGGCTGACTTCCAGCTTGTCGCGACGCCCGCCGTGCAGGGCCGCCATGCGTTGCTGGCCGACCGAGTCGAAACGCGCCAGGGACGCCTGGGCGCGGGCGATGGTGTCGTCGTCCAGATGGGAGATCAGGCGCTCGGCCGCCTGCCAGGCCTCGGCGTTGGTTTCACGCACGATCACATGCAGGCGAATGCCAAAGCGCACGCTGCGCCCCTGCTTGGCGGCCTTGGCCCGGACCTGCTCGATCTTCTCGGCCACCGCGGCCGGTGGTTCGCCCCAGGTCAGGACCATGTCCACCTGCTCGGCGGCCAGGTCCTGCGCGGCTTCCGAAGAGCCGCCGAAGTACAGCGGTGGACGCGGTTGCTGGATCGGCGGATAGAGCAGCTTGGCGCCCTTCACGCTGATGTGCTGGCCGTCGTAATCGACGGTTTCGCCTTCCAGCACCCGGCGCCAGATGCGGGTGAACTCCACCGAAGCCTGGTAGCGCTCTTCATGGCTGAGGAACAGGCCGTCGCCGGCCAGTTCGTCCGGATCGCCGCCGGTCACCAGATTGAACAGCGCCCGGCCGCCAGACAGGCGATCCAGGGTTGCTGCCTGGCGCGCCGCCACCGTCGGAGAAATGATTCCCGGACGCAGGGCGACCAGGAACTTCAGGCGCTGGGTCACCGGGATCAGCGAGGCCGCCACCAGCCAGGAGTCCTCGCAGGAACGTCCGGTGGGGATCAGCACGCCGCCGAAACCGAGGCGGTCGGCCGCCTGGGCGATCTGCTGCAGATAGCCGTGGTCGACGGCGCGAGCGCCTTCGGCGGTGCCAAGGTAATGGCCGTCGCCGTGGGTAGGCAGGAACCAGAAAATATTGAGGCTCATGGAGTTGTCTCCTAAGGGGATCGAGTTACGGCGCTTTGGCAACGGCGGCTGGAGGCGCCCAGATCACGTCTTTGATGCTCAGGGGCTTGGGAATCAGCTTGAGCTGGTGGAAGCTGTCGGCGATTTTCTGCTGGGCCGCCACCACGTCCGGGGTCAGGAAGTGCGCGCCATAACCCTGGCGTTTCACCGAGGTCAGGGTGATGTCCGCCGGCAGGCCGAGCAGTGGCGCCACCTGCTGGGTCACCTCGTCCGGGTTGGCCTTGGACCACTCGCCCACCGCGCGCACTTCTTCCACCAGGGTCTTGATCACCTCGGGGTGCTGCTGCGCGTAGGGTTTGGTCGCCAGGTAGAACTGGTGGTTGTCGACGATGCCGCTGCCGTCACGCAGGGTGCGGGCTTGCAGCTGCTGCTCGGCCGCCGCCTGATAGGGGTCCCAGATCACCCAGGCATCGACGCTGCCACGCTCGAAGGCGGCGCGGGCATCGGCGGGCGGCAGGAATACGGTCTGGATGTCACTGTACTTGAGGCCGGCGTCTTCGAGGGCGCGGACCAGCAGGTAGTGCACGTTGGAGCCCTTGTTGAGGACCACCTTCTTGCCCTTGAGCTCCGCCACCGACTTGATCGGCGAATCCTTGGGGACCAGGATCGCTTCGCTGGTCGGCGCCGGTGGCTCGTAGGCCACGTACAACAGGTCGGCACCGGCGGCCTGGGCGAATACGGGCGGGGTCTCGCCGGTGACGCCGAAGTCGATGGAGCCGACGTTCAGCCCTTCCAGCAGCTGCGGGCCACCGGGGAACTCAGTCCATTGCACCTGCACGCCCTGCTCCGCCAGGCGCTTCTCCAGCGAGCCCTTGGCCTTGAGCAGCACCAGGGTGCCGTATTTCTGATAGCCGATACGCAGGGTTTCGGCCGCTTGGGCTTGAACGATGGCGCCGAAGGACACAGCCGCAGCAAACAGAGCGACCAGACCACGACGCAAAATCACAGGGCGCATGGCGCTCTCCTTTTTGCTGTTGGGTTTTGGCTGCACCTGCTAGGCCGTTGGCGGCTAAGTAAGGCCAGTACTTCAGATTCGGGTGGGGCTCAAATGCTCCAGCGAGCACTCAACAAACGATCATTCAACAGATTCGGGTCCAGCGGTTTGGGACGTCGCGCCATGGCGCTGTGGAACTGTTCCAGGGCTTCGCGCAGGCGCTGTTCCAGGGCCGGCGCCAACTGCGCCTGGGCGCTGCCTTCGCCGTAGGCGATCTGGCTGTCCTCGGCGAAGATGCCCTGGAGCATCTCCTGGGCCTTCAGGGCCGACAGCACCGGCTTGAGCGCGTAGTCCACCGCCAGCATGTGGGCGATGCTGCCGCCCGTGGCCATCGGCAGCACCACCTTGTGGTTCAGGGCGCGTTCCGGCAGCAGGTCGAGCACGGTTTTCAGCGCGCCGGAAAACGATGCCTTGTAGACCGGGGTGGCGATCAGCAGGCCGTCGGCCTGTTCAATCTGTTGCAGCAGGTCGATCACCATCGGGCTGTCGAAGCGCGCATGGAGCAGGTCCTCGGCCGGGAAATCCCGGACCTGATAGTCGACCACTTCCACACCTTGTTGCTGCAACCAGCGTTTGGCGTGTTCCAGCAGCACCCCGGAGCGGGAGCGTTGGCTGGGACTGCCACCGAGTGAGACGACCAGCATGCAGAAGTTTCCTTTAGCGGTAATGGGCGATTCGCGGTTTGCGATCTCGCTGAGCTGAGCAGACCTTAACAGCCTATTTATATATCCATAAATCTTATTTTTTCATTTGTTTATTCTTTAAATGAATATAAGAAAAGCCATTCTCCAGGCAAAAAAATAGGCCGTCGAAACGGCCCAAAAACCCCTGCTTTGTGGATACATCAATCTTTGTAGGAGCGAGCTTGCTCGCGAAGCGGCGTACCTGACACGCCGTGTTGACCCCATCGCCGGCAAGCTGGCTCCTACAGCAACACGCCGCCGCGTAATCGAAAACGGCTTATCGATTCGGTTGCGGAGTCAGGCGCAGGTAGGGTTTGACCGCGCGATAACCTTTGGGGAAGCGTTTCTTGATTTCCTCTTCGTCCTTGAGCGACGGCACGATCACCACTTCATCACCGTCCTGCCAATTGGCCGGGGTGGCCACCTTGTAGTTGTCGGTAAGCTGCAGCGAGTCGATCACCCGCAGGATCTCGTGGAAGTTGCGCCCGGTACTGGCCGGGTAGGTGATGGTCAGGCGCACCTTCTTGTTCGGGTCGATGACGAACAGCGAACGCACGGTCAGGGTGTCGTTGGCATTCGGGTGGATCAGGTCGTACAGGTCCGAGACCTTGCGGTCGGCGTCGGCCAGGATCGGGAAGTTGACGAGGGTGTTCTGGGTTTCGTTGATGTCCTCGATCCACTTGTGGTGCGAGTCCACCGGGTCCACCGACAGGGCAATGGCTTTCACGCCGCGCTGGGCGAACTGCTCCTTGAGCTTGGCGGTGAATCCCAGTTCGGTGGTGCACACCGGGGTGAAATCCGCCGGATGGGAAAACAGCACGCCCCAACTGTCGCCGAGCCACTCGTGGAAGCGAATCTTGCCGGCACTGGAATCCTGTTCGAAGTCGGGGGCGATGTCGCCAAGTCTGAGGCTCATGGTGCTGCTCCTGTGAGTGCGTTATGAGCCCTACTGTGCCTGCGCCTGGGAATATTTAAAAAGAATAAATATCGATTTATTTAGACTGTAAAGGAATATTAAAAATCTCTTCACTGGATTCGCGCACGCCCAGGGCACACCATCCTCGACAAGGTTCGAGAAGGCCTTGAGTAGCTGTAAAGAGGGGTTTCGGGGAGGACCTGCGGGGGTGGGTCCGACCTGGATAACAACACCTCGCCCGGCATTGCGCCGGGCGAGGTTTTAACGTCGGATTACAACAGCGGGATCGAGTAGCTGACGATCAGGCGGTTTTCGTCCTGCGAGCGCTGGCCCGGAATGTCGTTACGCCACATGGCGTTTTTCCAAGTCAGGCCGAGGTTTTTCAGTGGACCTTCCGGAATCACGTAGGCCACGGTCAGGTCGCGCTCCCACTCGCTGGCGTTGGTAACCGAAACGGAACGCTGAGGGGTAACGGAACCCTCTCGGCCAGTCGTATCGATGTTGTCGCCACGCAGATAGATCACACCAGCGGTCAAGCCGGGCACGCCTACCTTGGCGAAATCGTAGGAGTAGCGAGCTTGCCAGGTACGTTCGCCAGCACGGGCGAACTTGGCGATCTGCATGTCGGTAGTCAGGTAAGCCGACGAACCGTCACCCTGGTTCAGCCAAGGGAAATCGCTGTCACCGTTACTGACCTGGTAGCCACCACCGAAGGTATGGCCGGCAACCGAGTACAGGAACAGGCCGCTGATCAGGTTGTTATCAACCTTGCCCTTGGTGATGCCGGTACCGTAGTCACCGGTGGTGTAGTAGGCCGAGTCATGGCCGTTGGCACCGTCGTCACGGCTGTTGAAGTAGCGCAGGTCAGACTTCAATACGCCCGGGCCGATAGCCCAGTTGTGCAGCAGGCCAACGAAGTGCTGCTTGTAGAAGTCTTTCAGGTTGCCGTAGTAGTACTGAGCGGTCAGATCTTTAGTGATCTTGTAGTCACCACCACCGTAGATGAACTTGTTGCTGTCGCGACCAGCAGCGGTGTGCGCGTTGGCGCCGGCAATCGACAGTTCTTCGTTGTTGCTGGAGTTACGACCCTTGGCATGCTCGATCTGACCGCCAACCAGTGTCAGGTCCTTGATGTCGTTCGAGGTGATCTGACCGCCCTGGAAGGTTTGCGGCAGCATACGACCATCGTTGGTCACGATGACTGGCAGTTTTGGCTGCAGGGTACCGAGCTTCAGCTCAGTCTGAGAGATCTTGGCTTTGGCGGTCAGGCCCAGGCTGGAGTAGTTATCGACTGCTTTGCCGTTGGACTCGCTCGGGAAGACAGTGCCGCCATAAGAAGTAGCAGAGGCGCCGTTGGTGCCGCCGCCCGAGTCCAGCTTGATACCCAGCAGGCCGATGGCGTCGAGACCGAAACCAACGGTGCCTTCGGTGTAACCGGAAATGAAGTTGAGCTGGAAGCCTTGGCCCCACTCTTCCTGCTTGTTCTGTGCGCCGGACGCCTTGGTATCGGCATCACGGTTATCAGTATTGATATAGAAGTTACGCAGACCCAGAGTGGCCTTGCTGTCTTCGATGAAACCGGCGGCGCCTGCCTGCTGCGCCAGAACCCCAACGGCCACAGCCAGGGCCAAGGTGGACTTGTTCATGTTTCGCTCCTCTCGTTTCTAATTCTTGTGTACTCAGGCCCAGGGTCTGATGCCCCGGGTCCATCGGTGGGCGATTAGCGCCAGACCGTGACTCATAAGTCAATCGTAACCAACTGTGTCTACGACCAAGGTCTAATCGCGATGATTTGCTCCTTGCAGGGTAATGAGTTTTTCATAATCCCAAAAAGAATTATTTCATTCTTTTTCATACCGTTCGGGAATATCGCCAGGTATGCCTACTCGAGCCGTGGCACAAGGTATCGGCGTACCGTCTGATTCCTGAATGGTATTTCCCCGCTGATCTTTAGATCGATCAGTTAAAACATAAGCCAGATACGTCAACCAGTATCAAAAAGGCGACGCAATAATGGCTTCGCGCCGATGGTCGCGTCAATTTGTTACAGTTTTTGTGTCACGCGAATTTATTTTTCTGAAACACAAATCGCTTGCAGCGGGCGCAGCAAAAACCCGCTCCTGTCAAGAGCGGGTTGCCGAAGGGAATGATGCTCAGAGGGCTTTTTCGAAGATCTTCGAGTTGCGCTGGTAGTTGTACAGCGAGGCCCGCGCGGAAGGCAGGCGCTCGACACTGCTAGGTACGAAACCACGTTCGCGGAACCAGTGGGCGGTACGGGTGGTGAGGACAAACAGGGTTTTCAGGCCCTGGGCCCGGGCCCGGGTTTCGATCCTTTCCAACAGTTCGTCGCCGCGACCGCCGTGGCGGTATTCCGGGTTCACCGCCAGGCAGGCCAGCTCCCCGGCGTCGGAGTCGGCGATCTGGTAGAGCGCGGCACAGGCGATGATCATCCCCTCGCGCTCGACCACGCTGAACTGCTCGATCTCACGCTCCAGCACCTCGCGGGAACGCCGCACCAGAATCCCCTGCTCTTCCAGCGGGCTGATCAGATCCAGCAGACCGCCGACGTCCTCGATGGCCGCCTCGCGGACCAGTTCGAACTGCTCCTGGGCCACCAGCGTACCGCCACCGTCACGGGTGAACAGCTCGGTCAGCAGCGCGCCGTCTTCGGCGTAGCTGACGATATGACTGCGCCCCACCCCGCCCCGGCAAGCCTCGGCCGCGGCATCCAGCAGTTCCGCCTGATAGTTGCCGCCCAGACGCTGCAAATGCGCCGGCACCTGCTGCGGACGCAGTTCGCGCACCAGGTTACCGCTTTCATCCAACAGGCCACGCTCGGCGCCGAACAGCAGCAGTTTGTCGGCAGCCAGGTCGATGGCCGCGCGGGTGGCGACGTCTTCGCAGGCGAGGTTGAAGATTTCCCCGGTCGGCGAGTAGCCCAAGGGCGACAGCAGTACGATCGAGCGCTCGTCCAGCAGGCGGTTGATACCCTTGCGATCGACCCGGCGCACTTCGCCGGTGTGGTGATAGTCGACGCCTTCGAGCACGCCGATCGGCCGGGCGGTCACCAGGTTGCCGCTGGCGACCCGCAGCCGCGAACCCTGCATCGGCGAGGACGCCATGTCCATGGACAGCCGCGCTTCGATGGCGATGCGCAACTGGCCGACGGCGTCGATCACGCACTCCAGGGTCGCCGCATCGGTGATGCGCATGCCGTGGTGGTAATGCGGGGTCAGGCCACGCGCGGCCAGGCGGGTTTCGATCTGTGGACGCGAGCCATGCACCAGCACCAGGCGCACACCCATGCTGTGCAGCAGCACCAGGTCATGGACGATGTTGCCGAAGTTAGGATGTTCTACGCCGTCGCCGGGCAGCATGACCACGAAGGTGCAGTCGCGGTGGGCGTTGATATAAGGAGAAGCGTGACGAAGCCAATTGACGTAATCGGGCATAACCTGAGCCTGTAAATAAGAAGCAGCCTATAAAAGGACGAAACGGGAAAACGCACAGCGGGCTGGTGGTTATCGTCGGAACAGGCTTGGCGACACGCTCGCTCTCCTTGAGGTACGGGCTTGGCCGTCGGTGATTTAGTAGAAATCAGGCCGGCGTCAGGCAGTAATGGTTAATCAGTTCACGTAGTAGATGCACGGTAGGCTGCAAGCGTGACATTTCGAGGTATTCCCCCGGCTGGTGAGCACAGGCGATGTCGCCCGGGCCCAGCACCACTGTCTCGCAGCCAAGGCGCTGAAGATAAGGCGCTTCGGTGCCGAACGCCACTGCTTCGGCGCGATGGCCGGTCAGGCGTTCGGCCACCCGCACCAGTTCGCAGTCTTCGGCCTGCTCGAAGGCCGGCGCTTCGGGGAACAGCGGCGCATAGTCGATCTTCACCTGATGCCGCTCGGCCACGGGCACCAGCTTCTGTCGGATGGCCGCGCGCAGCGCCTGCGGGTCCATGCCCGGCAACGGCCGCAGGTCGAACTCCAGCGAGCACTGACCGCAGATCCGGTTCGGGTTGTCGCCACCGTGGATACACCCAAGGTTCAGGGTCGGCTGCGGCACGCTGAACTGCGGGTTACGAAATTCGCGCTGCCACGCCAGGCGCAGGCCACGCAGTTCGCCGATGGCATCGTGCATGGCTTCCAGGGCGCTATGGCCCAGGCTCGGGTCGGAGGAATGGCCGCTGCGCCCGAGAATATCGATGCGCTCCATCATCACGCCTTTGTGCATGCGGATCGGCCGCAGCCCGGTCGGCTCGCCGATCACCGCGGCGCGCCCCAGTGGCCGGCCGGCTTCGGCCAGGGCCCGGGCGCCGGCCATGGAGCTTTCCTCGTCACAGGTGGCGAGGATCAGCAATGGCTGCTTGAAAGGCTGGTCCAGCAGCGGCCGAACCGCCTCGATGACCAGGGCGAAAAAGCCTTTCATGTCGCAGCTGCCCAGACCGACCCAGCGTCCGTCGACCTCGGTGAGCTTCAGCGGGTCGGTCTGCCACAGCGCGCCGTCGTAGGGCACGGTGTCGCTGTGTCCGGCCAGCACCAGGCCGCCGGGGCCACTGCCGAAACTGGCGAGCAGATTGAACTTGCCGGGGCTGACCTGCTGGATGTCGCAGGCAAAACCCAGGTCGCCAAGCCAGCTCGCCAACAGGTCTATGACCGCACGATTGGACTGATCCAGCGCCGGCTGGGTACAGCTGACCGAAGGTGTGGCAATCAGCGCAGCGAACTGCTCTTTCATGGACGGCAATGGCATGCGCTGGCTCCCGGGTTCCAAGATGAAGTCCATCATAGAGCCATCCTGCGACAGGAATAAACCGCCACGGCACCTCGACGCGGCGAGTCCTGTACACTGCACGGCCTTGGCAGCCACACATTCCCCCCGGCTGCGCTCCCGATCCTGGATTTTCCGGCCATGCAGAAAGAAACCGAAATCAAACTCCGCGTCAGCCGCGAAACCCTCGCCGCCCTGCGTGAGCACCCGCTCCTGAAAAAACGCAACAAAAGTGGCTGGGAACACCGCGAACTGATGAACCAGTACTTCGACACGCCCGAGCGCGACCTGGCCCACGCCAAGGTCGCCCTGCGCCTGCGCCGCGACGGCGAAGAAGTGATCCAGACCCTCAAGACCCGCGGCCAGAGCGTCGCCGGCCTGTCGGAACGCAACGAGTACGACTGGCACCTGGCCAAAGCCAAGCTCGACCTGAAGAAACTCGACGGCGAATGCTGGCCCGAGCAACTGGCCGAGCTGGACAAGAAGACCCTCAAGCCGATCTTCACCACCGATTTCGTCCGCGAGCGCGCGGAAATCGCCTGGGGCCGCGGCAAGGCCAAGGTGGTGATCGAAGCCGCCCTGGACCTGGGCCACGTGATCGCCGGCAAGCAGAAGGAAGAGATCTGCGAGCTGGAACTGGAACTGCGCGAAGGCGAACCGGCCGCCCTGCTGGAGCTGGCCGCCGAGCTGGCCGCCACCCTGCCGCTGATGCCCTGCGACATCAGCAAGGCCGAGCGCGGCTACCGCCTGTTCGACGCCAACAGCTACTCCCTGAGCCTGCCCGCTCCGGAGCTGAGCGCGCAAACGCCGCTGGACGACGCCTTCGCGGCGCTGACCTGGCACCTGCTGGGCAGCAGCCAGCGCCTGGCCGAGCAATATCGCTTCAACGGTCACTGGCGCCTGCTGCAGGACTGGGTCGAGAACCTGGCGGAACTGCGCGCCCTGGTCAGCAGCCTGGGCCAGGCCGCGCCGCGCCAGGCGACCGCCGAGTTGCGCGCGTCGCTGGACGGCCTGCTGGAAGACTGGCGCCCGCTGGTACAAGCCGGCCTGGACGACGAAGACGTGCGCAAGGCCGCGCCCGAGCAGTTCATCGAAGAGCTGCAGGACGTGCGCTGGGGCCTGTTCTCGCTGAACACCTCGCGCTGGTTGCTGGCCCGCAGCTGGACCGCCGAGCGCAATACCCGTGGCAACCGCCAGGGTGCGGCGCAACTGGGCAGCTGGTTGCCGCGCCTGCTGGCCGACGAAGCCAGCGCCCTGCAACTGCCACGCTACCAGCAGCAACCGGAAGACCTGGCCGAGCAACTGCCGCGCATCGAACGCATCCAGTCCTGGTTGCATCACGCGCGCAGCGTGCTGGAAATCCCGGAGCTGGACCGCCTATACGGCGAGTTGAACAAGCTGGCGCAGCTGGCCAACGAGCCGATCACCGACGAAACCCTGGATGCCCGCAAGCAACAGGCGATCACGGTGTTCCAGAACCGCGCATGGAAAACCCTGCTGCGCATGTAACGGCCTGATCGCGAGCAAGCTCGCTCCTACAGGTTCGCGGTAACCCTTTGTAGGAGCGAGCTTGCTCGCGATAGCGCCAACGGCATCAACGCAGGACCGGCAGGCTGGTCGTGGACTTGATTTCCGACAGCGCCACGATCGAATTCACTTCCTGGATCCCCGGCACCATCGACAGTTTCTCGAAGAAGAAACGCTCGTACGCCTCGATGTCCGCCGTGACGATGCGCAACAGGAAATCCACCGCCCCCATCAGCACATAACACTCCAGCACTTCCGGAAAACCGCGGATCGCCTCGGTGAATTCGGTGAAGTTGGAACGGCCGTGAGCGTTGAGTTTGACCTCGGCGAAGATCTGCGTGTTGAGGCCGATCTTCTTGCGGTCGAGCAAGGTCACCTGGCCACGGATCACCCCCTCCTCCTTGAGCCGCTGGATCCGCCGCCAGCAAGGTGACTGGGACAGCCCCACCTGCTCGGCGATCTGCGCGCTGGACAGCGAAGCGTCCTCTTGCAGCAGCGCCAGGATGCGGCGGTCGTAAGCGTCCAGCTCGCTATGCATAGAAAACCCTCAATAATCTTTAAAGACGAATTATCCAATTCGATAATCCGGAAAATACGTTCATCTTAGATAAGAAATACCCGCAACCGAATGTAAAAATTTCTCCATTGATCTGGAGAACCCCATGCCCTCTCTCGAAGCCGTCAGTTCCCGCGCCGATGTGTGGAATGTCGCCAACACCCATTGCCGGGTGCATTACCAACTGGTCACCGACGCCGAAGCCGATGTGCTGTGCCGGGTGCTCAATCATTTCGCCCTGCAGTCCCTGTTGCCGCAGCAGGTCCAGGTGCAACAGCAGGACGGCTCGCTGCTGATGGAAGTGCTGCTCGACGGCCTGAGCTGGCACCGCGCGCAGGTCATCGCGGAAAAACTGCGCAACCTGATCAGCGTGTGTTCGGTACAGCTGCAACTGGCCGAGCGCGAGCCGTTGCAGGCCGCCGGCTGAGGGCGCCAGGCAAAACCCTGCAACGCTTGGGCGACTGGCGGTCGCCATCCCGGGACTATTCTTGGCATTGCGTGGTCAGAGGCGCATCTAACCCGCCTGCTGCCGGATTGTTCACAAGGAGCCCGCATGTCCGTTCCTCTCGTTACCCAGGACCACTGGCTGGATCTCAACGACCTGCTGCGCGACCTGGTCGCCCAGGGTTTCATCAGCCAGGACTCGGCCGAACACGCCCTGACCACCCGTCGTAATGCCGCCAACAGCCAGCTGCATCCACTGGAGTTTCTCGCCAGCCAGCACCTGGACGACCTCAGCCGGCCCGGCAGGCGCCTGGACCTGGAAAGCCTGACCCTGTGGCTGGCGCAACAGGCCGGCCAGCCGTACCTGCGCATCGACCCGCTGAAAATCGACGTCGCCGCCGTGACGCCGCTGATGTCCTACGCCTTCGCCCAGCGCCACAAGATCCTCGCGGTGTCGATCGACGCCGAGGCGATCACGGTGGCCAGCGCCCAGCCTTACGTCAGCGCCTGGGAAGCCGACCTGACCCACGTGTTGAAACTGCCGATCAAGCGGGTGGTGGCCAACCCGGTGGAAATCCAGCGCCTGACCGTGGAGTTCTTCCGCCTGGCCAAGTCGGTCACCGGCGCCAGCGCCGACCAGAAAAGCCACGCCCCGGGCAACTTCGAACAACTGCTCAACCTCGGCTCCAGCGATCAGGAGCCCG
This sequence comes from Pseudomonas sp. FW305-25, assembly GCF_017351415.1. Lineage (NCBI taxonomy): Bacteria > Pseudomonadati > Pseudomonadota > Gammaproteobacteria > Pseudomonadales > Pseudomonadaceae > Pseudomonas > Pseudomonas sp. FW305-25. The sequence continues at coordinate 18,560 of NZ_JACNDE010000041.1, forward strand.
ACGCCAACGACGCGCACATCGTCAACATCGTCGACTGGCTGTTCCAGTACGCGTTCCAGCAACGGGCCAGCGATATCCACATTGAGCCGCGCCGCGAACAAGGCACCGTGCGCTTTCGCATCGACGGGGTGCTGCACAACGTCTATCAGTTCCCGCCCCAGGTCACCATGGCCGTGGTCAGCCGCCTGAAAAGCCTGGGCCGGATGAACGTCGCGGAAAAACGCAAACCCCAGGACGGCCGGGTCAAGACCAAGACCCCGGAAGGCGGCGAAGTGGAATTGCGCCTGTCGACCCTGCCCACCGCCTTCGGCGAAAAAATGGTCATGCGCATCTTCGACCCCGAGGTGCTGCTCAAGGACTTCGACCAGTTGGGGTTCTCCAGCGACGACCTGCGGCGCTGGCAGGAAATGACCCGCCAGCCCAACGGCATCATCCTGGTCACCGGCCCCACCGGTTCGGGCAAGACCACCACCCTGTACACCACCCTGAAGAAACTGGCGACGCCGGAGGTCAACCTCTGCACCATCGAGGACCCGATCGAGATGGTCGAGCCGGCATTCAACCAGATGCAGGTCCAGCACAACATCGAGCTGACCTTCGCCAGCGGCGTGCGCGCGCTGATGCGCCAGGACCCGGACATCATCATGATCGGCGAGATCCGCGACCTGGAAACCGCGGAGATGGCGATCCAGGCCGCGCTCACCGGCCACCTGGTGCTGTCGACCCTGCACACCAACGACGCTCCCGGCGCCATCAGCCGCCTGCTGGAACTGGGCGTCGCGCCTTACCTGATCAAGGCCACGCTGCTGGGAGTCATGGCCCAGCGCCTGGTGCGCACCCTGTGCCCACACTGCAAGACCCCGCTGACCCTGGACGAAGGCAATTGGCAAAGCCTGACCCGGCCCTGGCAGGCACCGCTGCCCAGCCATGCCCACGGCGCCACCGGCTGCCTGGAATGCCGCGATACCGGCTACCGGGGCCGCGCCGGGGTGTATGAAATCATGCAGTTGAGCGACAGCCTCAAAGCCCTGATCAGCGCCGACGCCGACCTGCTCGCCATACGCCGCCAGGCCTTCTTGGAAGGCATGCGCAGCCTGCGCCTGTCCGGGGCGCAGAAAGTCGCGGCCGGGCTGACCACCCTCGAGGAAATATTGCGGGTCACGCCACAAAGCGAGCAGCGATAAGGCCCCTCGCCAGTGGCTTCCCGTGCCTCTGGACTACGCTTAGGCACACGTCCAAGCGAGCAGGGAACGGGCATGAACATCCGTCAGAAAATGATCGTCTCCGGAGCGGTCAGTGTGCTGGCCATCGCACTCGTCTCCAGCATCGGCTGGTGGGGCCAGGTGCGACTGGCGCAAGCGCTGGCGGACAGCCAGCTCAATGCCAGCGCGCTGCGCAATCACCTGGAAGCCGACATGATGCACGACGCGCTGCGGGCCGATGTGCTGGCCGCCTTCGCCAGCCAGCCCGGCACTGCCAGCGAGGGCGAGCAGATCAGAAGCGACCTGCGCGAACATGGCGAATGGTTCCGCAAGGCCCTCGCGGAAAATGCCGGGCTGCCCCTGGCGCCGGACATTCGCCAAGCCATCGGCGAGCTGCAGCCGGTGCTGGAAAACTACATTGGCGCCGCGCAACAGATTGCCGAACAGGCGCTGCGCGACCCTGTCGCCGCCCGCGCGGCAATGCCGGCGTTCGCCAAGAGCTTCAGCGAGGTGGAAAGCCGCAACGAGGCCCTGAGCAGCAAGATCGAAACCAGTACCGCACAGGCTCGCGAAGCCAGCGAAAAAGCCGTGCGCCAGGCCGGCTGGTGGCTGGTTGGCGGCAGCCTGCTGGCCGTATTGGCGCTCTGCCTGCTGACTCGCCGGTTATTACACTCGGTACTGCGTCCCCTGGAAAAATCGGTTGCCACGGCCCGGGCCATCGCCCAGGGCAACCTCAGCCTGCCGATCAGCGTCGACAGCGACGACGAGGCCGGGCAGTTGCAAAAAGCCCTGGGCGAGATGCAGAACAACCTGCGGGACATGATCACCACCATTCGCCGCGAAAGCGAAGGCCTGCAAGGCACCTCCCACACCCTGAACCAGACCTCCCAGGGCATTGCCAGCGGGGCCAGCGAGCAGGCCCAGGGCGCGAACAGCATGGCCGCGGCCATGGAGCAGATGATCAGCAATATCGCCCAGGTGGCCGAGCATGCGCGTAACGCTCAGGACATCTCGGCACAGTCGGAATCCCTCGCCGGCAGCGGCGGCCAGGTCATCCTTGGGGTGGTCGATGGCATGGCCCACATTGCCGAGGCGGTCAATCAGTCGTCGCAAAGCATCACCGCCCTTGGCCAATCCTCGGAGGAAATCCACTCGATCATCCAGGTGATCAACAGCATCGCCGAGCAGACCAACCTGCTGGCCCTGAACGCCGCGATCGAGGCAGCCCGCGCCGGCGAGGCCGGGCGCGGGTTCGCCGTGGTCGCCGACGAAGTGCGCAGCCTGGCCGGGCGCACGGCGCAATCGACCCGGGAAATCACCGGCATGATCGAGCGCATCCGCGAAACCACCAGCCAGGCGGTGCGCAGTATGCAAACCGGGGTCAGTCGGGTGAACGACGGGGTGAGCATGGCCCAGCAGGCCGGCACCTCGATCAACGAAATCCGCGAAGGCGCGCAACGCTCGGCGCTAATGGTCGAGGAGATTTCCCACACCATCGGCGAGCAGTCCAAGGCCAGCAGCGAAGTGGCGCAACAAGTGGAGATGATCAATCAGGTTGCGCAACGCAACAGCCAGGCCATGCATGAACTGGCGACGACGGTCGAACACATGGAGCGCTCCGTCGCCACCCTGCAGACCTCGGTGACGCGTTTTCAGTTGTAAGAAGGGCCCGGGCCACCCGTGAAAAGATACCGCCGACGACAGCCCGCAGCGGCCCGCTACCAGTCGGCGACACCCAAACCGGCATTGGGCTTGATCCACAGCACCGCTCCGTTATCACGGCGTTGCTGTATCGAGCGCCCGGCGTCGAGCGTTTCCCCCGTACGCAGGTTCTGCGCGCAGTCCGACTTGCTCGGGCTGAACATCAGGGTCCCCGGCGTGTCCTGGCGAACCCTCATGCCGCGGGGGTAGTGCCAATCGCCCAGGGCCAGGTCTTGCGCCAGTTGCCCGCGCCAACGTCCGGGTTGCCGCTGCTCGTCGAGGTCCAGGCTCAGGCTCGACAGCGCTATCCCCTGGATAACCACCGCCGGTGAAGCCAGACCGATGGTGTCGATGCTGAACCTGCCGTCGTACTGCCTGACCTCGCTGGAGTCCGGCCACTTCACCCCGGCCACATCGGCCCCGGTCACCAGGGTGCAGTCAGAGAAGCGCCAGCGACTGGGTTGCAAGCGGTCCGCGTCGGCAATGTCCAGCGTTACCCAGGTGCCGCCGGCGCAGGGCCAGCCCGCAACGACCTGGTCACGGCTCAGCAGCATCTTTGAGAAAGGGCCGCTGCCGTACATCTGCAACTCTGTAACATCCACACCGTTGATCCTGTGTGGTGCAGCGAATTCGGCGTAATAGAGGCTACGCAGTCCATGAGGTTGCGGCTGGCCTTGCGCATCCAGAGGTTCAAGCGTTCCCAGATTCAGCTTGGCACCTGCGGGCAATTGCAGGCCATCAAGCTGTACGTCCTGCTCAAGTTGCGGGTGGTGCGCCTCATTCAGTTGATTGTCCCGGTGGATTTTCCACAGTACGCAAACCACGATGATTGCGCATACCCCTGCAAGCACACCGAAGTGCAGGGGCTGCCGACGCATCCGGTGTCGACAGGCCGGAATGAGCAAGGCAATCAACAGCAAGGGAAGTCCGATAAAGGACAGCAACACCAGGTTCAGCAGGGTTCCATACATCATCGCGCCAAAAATCAAGGCAAGCATCCGTGCAGTCGAGAAAGTCGCCCATGGTGACAAATGCGACTGCTGCGTTCCAGTGCGCCGACTCAACGCCGAAGTACCGCTCAGCCCCCGTCCACACAGGCGAAAGCTTGTTGGAGCAGCAGGGAACTCAATCGGCCCAACGCCTATCAAAGGGCTCAGTTTTCCCCCCTAGTTGGAGTCACCCACCATGCGTCTCAAAACAGCTGTCGCCACCCTGGCCCTGCTTTCCCTGCCTGTAGGTTCGGCAATGGCCGACAGCTTCTGGCGTAACATCCTTTCCACCGGCGCCACCACCGCGTCCACCTACCTGACTTCCAAGGATCACAAGCTGATCGGCGCCGCCCAGGACGACGCCAGCAGCTTCGTCGCCAGCGAAGGCAACATCCGCGGTCCGTACCTGGAAGCCGCGATGCAGAAAGTCCGTGCCGACAACCCGGGCCTGCAGGCCACCGACATGGAGCTGGCCAACGCGATCCTGGCGAAAAACGCCGTCGCCCAGTGACCGCCAGCCTGTAGCCAGGCTGACGCAACGAAAAATGCCGCTCACGAGAGCGGCATTTTTTTGCCCGCCGTTCGAGCTCAGCGATAGGCATCCACCGGTACGCAGGCGCAGAACAGGTTGCGGTCGCCGTAGACATTGTCGACCCGGTTCACCGTCGGCCAGTACTTGTGCGCCCTGGCGTGGGGGCTGGGGATCACTGCCTGCTCGATGCTGTAGGGCCGCTCCCAGACCCCGGCGATGTCCGCCAGGGTATGGGGCGAGCACTTGAGCGGGTTGTCTTCGGCCGGCCAGTTGCCTTCCTGGACCTGGGCGATTTCGGCACGAATGCTCAGCATGGCCTCGATAAAACGGTCCAGCTCAGCCTTGGACTCGCTTTCGGTGGGTTCCACCATCAGCGTGCCCGGTACCGGGAACGACATGGTCGGCGCGTGGAAACCGTAGTCCATCAGGCGCTTGGCCACGTCCTCCTCGCTGATGCCGGTCTGCGCCTTGAGCGGCCGCAGGTCGAGAATGCATTCGTGGGCGACCCGGCCGTTGCGCCCGCTGTAGAGCACCGCAAAGGCCCCGCTCAGGTGTTCGGCCAGGTAGTTCGCCGAGAGGATCGCCACCTCGCTGGCATCCGCCAGCTGCGGGCCCATCAGGGCGATGTACATCCAACTGATCGGCAGGATGCTCGCGCTGCCCCAGGGCGCCGCGCTGACCGCGCCGTTCTGCGGCAGCGGCCCGTCGATGGCCACCACCGGGTGGTTGGCCACGAACGGCGCCAGGTGCGCCCGCACGCCGATCGGCCCCATGCCCGGGCCACCGCCGCCGTGGGGAATGCAGAAGGTCTTGTGCAGGTTCATGTGGGAAACGTCGGCGCCGATATCGGCCGGCCGCGTCAGCCCGACCTGGGCATTGAGGTTGGCGCCGTCCATATACACCTGGCCGCCGTGACTGTGGATCACCTCGCAGATCTCACTGATGCCCTCTTCGTACACCCCGTGGGTCGAAGGATAAGTGGCCATCAGACACGCCAGGTGTCCGCCCGCAATCTGCGCCTTGTCCTTGAGGTCTTGCAGATCGACGTTGCCGGCGGCGTCGCAATCGACGATCACCACCAGCATGCCGGCCATCTGCGCCGAGGCCGGATTGGTGCCGTGGGCCGAGGCGGGAATCAGGCAGATATTGCGCTCTCCCTGCTGGCGGCTCTCGTGGTATTTGCGGATCGCCAGCAACCCGGCGTACTCGCCCTGGGCCCCAGAGTTGGGCTGCATGCAGATCGCATCGAAGCCGGTAATGGCGCATAACCAGCGCTCCAGCTCCTCGATCATCAGCGAATAGCCGAGGGCCTGTTCCGGCGGGACAAAGGGATGCAGGTTGGCGAAGCCGGGCCAGGTGATGGGGATCATCTCGCTGCTGGCATTGAGCTTCATGGTGCAGGAGCCCAGCGGGATCATCGACTGGTTCAGCGCCAGGTCCTTGTTCTCCAGCTGCTTGAGATAGCGCAGCATCTCGGTTTCGCTGTGATGGCTGTTGAACACCGGATGGCTCAGGTAAGACGTGCTGCGCAGCAGGTCCTGGGGGATGCCCGGGACCAGGGTTTCAGCATCCAGTTGCGCGACGTCCAGCCCGTGGTCGGCGCCGAGGAACACATCGAACAGCCGGGCGACGGTGCTCTCGTCGCAGGTTTCATCCAGGCTCAGGCCCAGGTGCCCGCGTCCGAGGATCCGCAGATTGATCTGCGCGGCCTTGGCGCTCTCGATGATGGCCGTCTGGCTACCGCCGACCTCCAGCGTCAGGGTGTCGAAGAACTGCCGGTTCAGCCGCTCGATGCCCTTGCGCTCAAGGCCGGCGGCAAGGATGCAGGTCAGGCGATGGACGCGCTGGGCGATGCGCCGCAAGCCTTCCGGGCCGTGATAGACCGCGTAGAAACTGGCGATATTGGCCAGCAGCACCTGGGCGGTGCAGATGTTCGAGTTGGCCTTCTCGCGGCGGATATGCTGCTCGCGGGTCTGCAGGGCCATGCGCAGCGCCACGTTGCCCCGGGCATCCTTGGACACGCCGATGATCCTTCCCGGAATCGCCCGCTTGTACTCCTCGCGGCTGGCGAAGAACGCTGCGTGGGGCCCGCCATAGCCCATGGGCACGCCAAAGCGCTGGGACGAACCGAACACCACGTCGGCCCCCAGCTCGCCCGGCGGCGTCAGCAGCAACAGGCTCAACAGATCGGCCGCCACGCAGGCCAGCGCCTGCTGCGCGTGCAGGTGATCGATCAGCGGCCGCAGGTCGCGAATCTCGCCGTGGGTGTCCGGGTATTGCAACAAGGCGCCGAACACCTGGTGCCGCTTGAGGTTGTCCAGGCTGTCGACCACCAGTTCGAAGCCGAACCCTTCGGCACGGGTCTGCACCACCGAGAGGGTCTGCGGATGGCAGTTCTGGTCGACGAAGAACAGATTGCTTTTTGACTTGGCCACGCGCTTGGCCAGGGCCATGGCTTCGGCGGCGGCCGTGGCTTCGTCCAGCAGTGAGGCGTTGGCCAGCTCCAGGCCGGTGAGGTCGATGGTCAGTTGCTGGAAATTGAGCAGGGCTTCGAGCCGGCCCTGGGCGATTTCCGGTTGGTAGGGCGTGTAGGCGGTGTACCAACCGGGATTTTCCAGCACGTTGCGCAGGATCACCGTGGGGGTCAGGGTGCCGTGATAACCCATGCCGATCAGGCTGGTCCAGACCTGGTTCTGCTCGGCATAACCGCGCAATTTGGCCAGGGCGGCCTGCTCGTCCAGCGCTGGCGGCAGGTCCAGCGGACGGTTGAAACGGATGCCCGGCGGCACGGTCTGTTCGATCAGCTCGACCCGGCTGCCCAGGCCCAGGCTGTCGAGCATCGCTTGCTGCTCGGCGGCGTCGGGCCCGAGGTGACGCCGCAGAAAGGCATTGGGATCGCGTAACTGGCTCAAGGACGGCAACTGGGACATGACGGGCTCTCTCTCAGGCGGCGCTCGGCGTCGATGGAACACGGTCAAAGCAGCATAGCAGCCGATCCCGCACGCCGACGGTGTGGCACCCCGGGCGAACCGGTAGCATGATGCTCGACTCCGGCGCGGCCCGCCGCCCTGCCTCGACCACTGTTTATCGGGTATCCCATCGTCATGAGCCAGCTGCCTTTCCTGCCGTTCTCCAAACCCACCATCGATGAAGCCACCATCGCCAGCGTCGGCGAAGTGCTGCGTTCGGGCTGGATCACCAGCGGGCCCAAGGTCCAGGCCTTCGAGGCGCAACTCTCGCAGTACTGCGGCGGGCGCCCGGTGCGCACCTTCAATTCCGGCACCTGCACCATGGAGATCGCCCTGCGTATCGCCGGCATCGGCCCTGGCGATGAAGTCATCACCACGCCGATCTCCTGGGTGGCCACGGCCAACGTGATTCTCGAAGTCGGCGCCACCCCGGTGTTCGCCGACATCGACCCGATCACCCGCAACATCGACCTGGCCCAGGTGGAAGCCGCCATCACGCCCCGGACCAAGGCCATCATCCCGGTGTTTCTCGCCGGCCTGCCGGTCGATATGGCACGCCTCTACGCCCTGGCGCGCAAGCACGGCCTGCGGGTCGTGGAAGACGCCGCCCAGGCACTGGGCTCAAGCTGGAATGGCGAGCGCATCGGCGCTGGCGGCGACCTGGTCTCTTTCAGTTTCCAGGCCAACAAGAACGTCACCTGCAGCGAAGGCGGCGCCCTGCTGCTGAACACCGCCGAAGAGGCTCGCCTGGCGGAGAAGTATCGACTGCAGGGCGTGACCCGCCACGGCTTCGACGGCCTGGACGTGGACGTGCTGGGCGGCAAATTCAACATGACCGACGTCGCGGCCGCCATCGGCCTGGGCCAGTTCGCCCACCTCGAAACCCTCACCGCTCACCGCCGCGAACTGGCCCGGCATTACTTCGAATGCCTGGGCAGCGACTTCGAAGCCCGCTACGGCGCCCAGCTGCCCCCGGCGGACTTCAACAACAGCAACTGGCACCTGTTCCAGCTGGTACTGCCGGAGCGGCATGACGGCAAACCGGCGCGGGCGACCTTTATGGAGCAGATGCAGGAGCGCGGGATCGGCATCGGCTATCACTACCCGCCGATTCACTTGCTGAGCCTGTACCGCGAGCGCGGTTTCAAGGAGGGGATGTTCCCGGTGGCGGAACGGGTGGGACGCCTGATCGTCTCGTTGCCGATGTTCACGGCCATGAGCAAGAGCGATGTCGAACGCTCGGTAGCGACGGTGAAGGCGGTCTTGCAAGAGGCATAAACGGATACCGGCCCCTGAACGGCCAGCCCTTGCACTATTCAAGACGCTCAATGCCCTGCATTGGGCGTTTTTATTTCAGCGATAAAGATAGTTGCCAATCGCTATATATCAGCGCCACCGGCCAACTTCCTTGTGCCAAAAACCAGACTCCCGACAGAACTTTGTCTAACTGCGCACATAAACACATGATAAGCCAGCACGATTCAAAACATTGAATTTCCGCAATACAGACAGCACCAAAGACAATAGCCAATAGTTCTATAGTTCAATTTTTTGCATGCTATGTTTACTGATGACTGCGCAGTTGAGACAAAAGGCCACTACGTAGTTGCAAAGACCGTTACAAAATCCATGTTTCAATCTATTCGAAATGGAGTTCAAGAAATGAGCAGCCAACAAATAATTCTATACATCGAAGAACAGCAGTTGATTGCACAAAAAAACAACAACTACAGCCTTTATCTGGCCAAGAAAGTAAACAATGACTTCACTGTCATCTGGCAATCAAAAGGACCTATTGCCACCGTCAACAACCCTAGTTACCAATATAGAAACACTTTCGATGTCACCACCCCGTCGTTCATGGTCAACTACACCAATGACCCGGTCAGCAGTGGCGATGTCACCTTCACCTCCGGCGGCAAGAACCTGCCGATCAGTACCGGCCAGATCACCACCCTCGATGCCAATGGTGTGTTCACCCCGGCCAAGAATGGCGGCGTACCCTCGGACGTGCTGATCAACAACCTGCTGCAAGGCAATCCACATCAAATCCTGCTGGACTCCAACGGCAATAACATCTGGGTGAATCGCCAGAGCGGCATGAACATCGGTACTGCGACGCTGACACCAAAAAGCCAATACCAAGTCTGGTTCGGCAACATTCAGGAAACCGGTTCGTTGATCGCCACCAACCTGTCCAACCCCTATGTGGTGACCCTGCAGGATGGCGGCAGCATCACCATTACCTACACCGACAGTGGAACCTGGGTGACCGGCGAACCGGCCAAACGCCTGAGCGCTGCTGAAATCAAGGCACTTCACGCCAGGGCCGGGATCGCGGCATAGTCCGCGGGACGGGCTCGAGCATCGGTTGCGCGAAGGACGCAGAGCACCACGCGATACCCTTGGCAGTCTTTCGCTCGCAAACGCCGCTCAAACAAGAAAACCCTGTATATCGCCGATCTACAGGGTTTTTTTGTTGATGGCGTCGAACCCGGCCAGCAGGACTCGAGACTCTGCACCGAAATCATCCACGGGATGAACGTGAGATTAGCCATGAGCAAACAGACCATCATCGTCTATATCGAAGAAGATCAACTTGTTGCCCAAAAGGTAAACAACTACAGCCTCTATCTGGCGAAGAAAGTAAACAGTACTTTCACCGTCATCTGGTTTGCAAAGCCCCCCTTCGCCGCACCCAACCAGCCATCCTATCAATATAAGAACGTCTTCAATATCACCAATGACTCTTACATGGTCAACTTTACAAACACGCCCGTGCAAGAGGGAGATGTCAACTTTACTTCAGGCGGAAAGAACCTGCCCATCAACACCGGCCAGATAACCACCCTGACTAAGTACGGTGTATTCAGCCCTGCAAAGAACGGTGGCACGCCAGGAGATGTTTCAATAAACAACGAACTTTCGGCCAACCCCAGCGAAATATTATTGGACTCTACCGGACTCAATCTCTGGGTGAACTGTTCAGGCGGCATGAATATAGGTGTCGCTACCATGACACCCAAGAACGAGTTTCAATTATGGTTCGGCCCAGGCCAGACAGCGGGCTCGTTAATCCCCAGCACTCTGTCCAATCCTTACACCATCAGCGTGAACGACGGAGAAACCAAAACCGTCACCTACAACAACCAGGGCGCCTGGGTCAGCGGCGAACCGGCACGGAGCCTGACAACAGAAGAAATAGCCGAACTTCATGTCAGGGTAAGCAAAGCCGTGCTGCTGGCCAGATCGCTCCGTCGCTAGGCCAGTGACTTGAGTTGTCGCATTGTCTTAAACGAAAAACGCCGCATATCCGATAAGGGAACACGGCGCTCTTGTAACAGCTTGGCTTGCGGCAGCGGTTATTCGCCGATAGCGGCCTTATAACCGGCTGCGTCGAGCAGCTTCTCAAGATCAGCAGCGTTGGCCGGCTTGAGCTTGAAGATCCAGGCGCCGTACGGGTCGCTGTTGAGCAGTTCCGGGCTGCCGCTCAGGTCTTCGTTGACCGCGATCACTTCGCCGGCCACTGGCGCGTAGATGTCAGAAGCGGCCTTCACCGATTCCACCACACCGGCCTGGTCGCCAGCGCCGAAGACATTGCCGACTTCGGTCAGCTCGACGAACACCACGTCGCCCAGGGCTTCCTGAGCGTGGTCGCTGATGCCCACGGTCACGGTGCCATCGGCTTCCAGACGGGCCCATTCGTGACTTTCGGCAAAACGCAGGTCAGCAGGGATATCGCTCATGTTCTGTGTCCTCAAGAAGAAATGTCAGCGGTAGATCCCGCCGGAAATAAGTTAGATCAAGGTTTTGCCATGACGCACGAAGGTCGGTTTTACCACCCGGACCGGGTACCACTTGCCACGGATTTCCACTTCTGCACGGTCGGCGGTAGCCATGGGCACCCGCGCCAGGGCGATCGATTTGCTAAGCGTAGGAGAGAAACTACCACTGGTGATCTCTCCTTCGCCAACATCGGCGATGCGAACCACCTGATGGGCACGCAGCACGCCGCGTTCTTCCAGCACCAGGCCGACCAGTTTGTGCTTCACCCCACCCGCGCGCTCGGCCTCCAGCGCGGTGCGCCCGATGAACTTGCGCGACGCCGGCTCCCAGGCGATGCTCCAGGCCATGTTGGCCACCAGCGGTGAAACCTCCTGGTGAATATCCTGGCCGTACAGGTTCATGCCGGCCTCCAGGCGCAAGGTATCGCGGGCGCCGAGGCCGATCGGCGAGATCCCCGCGCCCACCAGATCGTTGAAGAACGCCGGGGCCTGGTTGGCCGGCAGGACGATTTCCAGGCCATCCTCACCGGTGTACCCGGTGCGCGCGATGAACCAGTCGCCATCGGCCTGGCCTTCGAAGGGCTTGAGTTGCTGGATCAGCGTGCCGCGCGACTGGGTCACCAGCTCGGCGATCTTGTGGCGGGCGTGGGGCCCCTGGATCGCCAGCATCGCCAGCTCGGAGCGTTCGTGCAGTTGCACCTGGAAAGCGCCCAGCTGCGCCTGCATCCAGGCCATGTCCTGGTCACGGGTGGCGGCATTGACCACCAGCCGGTAACCGGCTTCGGTGCGGTAGACGATCATGTCGTCGACGATACCGCCGTGCTCGTTGAGCATGGCGCTGTACAAGGCCCTGCCGGGGCTTTGCAGGCGTTCGACATCGTTGGCCAGCAGGTGCTGGAGCCAGGCCTTGGCCTGGGGGCCGTCGACATCGATCACGGTCATGTGGGATACATCGAAAACCCCGCAATCGCGTCGCACCTGATGGTGCTCCTCGACCTGCGAGCCGTAATGCAGAGGCATATCCCAACCGCCAAAATCGACCATCTTCGCGCCCAGGGCGAGATGAAGGTCATACAGAGGCGTGCGCTGTCCCATGGGTTTCTCCTTCCGGGCGTGGCGAAGGTGCGGGCGGTCGCTGTATGAGCTGGAAGCCGTGAAATAGAAGGCTCTCAGATAATTCAAAAGACCCGATCAGAAAGATCGACCACACCGAATGCCGCGCATTGTAGCCGCAAGGTGTGACACTGGCACCTAACCGATTCGATGAGCGGAGCGTCGGATCAGTCCGATCACCGGCAGCAATCCCACCAGGACCAGGGTCAGGGCCGGCAACGCGGCACGCGCCCACTCGCCCTCGCTGGTCATCTCGAAGATCCGCACCGCCAGCGTGTCCCAGCCGAACGGGCGCATCAGCAAGGTGGCGGGCATTTCCTTGAGCACATCGACGAACACCAGCAGCGCCGCGCTCAGGGTGCCGGGCAGCAACAGCGGCAGATACACTTTGAAAAACAGTCGCGGTCCGCTGACCCCCAGGCTGCGCGCCGCTTCCGGCAACGACGGGCGGATCCGCGCCAGGCTGCTTTCCAGCGGCCCGTAGGCCACTGCGATAAACCGCACCAGATAGGCCAGCAGCAACGCCGCCAGGCTGCCCAGCAGCAACGGCTTGCCCGCCCCACCCAGCCAGCCCGACAGCGGGATCACCAGCTCGCGGTCCAGATAACTGAAGGCCAGCATGATCGACACCGCCAGCACCGAGCCCGGCAAGGCATACCCCAGGTTGGCCAGGCTGACGCCGGAGCGGATCGCCCGGGTCGGCGCCAGCCGTCGGGCGAACGCCAGCAGCAGGGCCACGCTGACCGTGATCAGGGCCGCCATGGCACCCAGGTACAGGGTGTGCAGGATCAGCCCGGCATAACGCTCGTCGAGGTCGAAACGGCCACGCTGCCAGAACCACACCACCAGTTGCAGCACTGGGATGACAAAGGCGCAGGCAAACACCAACGCGCACCAACTGGTGGCCGCCAAGGCCTTGATGCCATGCAGGTGGTACAGCGCCTTGCCCCGCGGCCGCTCGTTGCCGGAGCGACTGGCGCCACGGGCGCGACGCTCGCCGTACAGCACCAGCATCACCGCCAGCAGCAACAGGCTGGCCAGCTGCGCGGCGCTGGACAGGCTGAAGAAGCCATACCAGGTCTTGTAGATGGCGGTGGTGAAGGTGTCGAAGTTGAACACCGCCACCGCGCCGAAATCGGCCAGGGTTTCCATCAGCGCCAGGGCCACACCGGCACCGATGGCCGGCCGCGCCATGGGCAGGGCCACGCGCCAGAACGCCTGCCAGGGCGTCTGCCCAAGCACGCGCGCGGCTTCCATCAGGCCTTTGCCCTGGGCCAGGAACGCGGTGCGCGCCAGCAGGTACACATAGGGATAGAACACCAGCACCAGGACCAGGATCACCCCGCCGGTGGAGCGCACCCGCGGCAGGCGCAGGCCCGTGCCGAACCATTCGCGCAGCAGGGTCTGCACCGGGCCGGAAAAGTCCAGCAGGCCGACGAAGACAAAGGCCAGCACATAGGCCGGAATCGCAAAGGGCAGCATTAGCGCCCAGTCCAGCCAGCGCCTTCCGGGAAACTCGCAGAGGCTGGTCAGCCAGGCCAGGCTCACCCCCAGCAGCGTCACGCCGACACCGACGCCCAGCACCAGGGTCAGGGTGTTGCCCAGCAGGCGCGGCATCTGGGTCTCCCACAGGTGCGACCAGATCTGCTGGTCGATCACCTGCCACGACAGCAGCAGCACGCTCAGCGGCAGCAGCACCAGGGCGGCGACGGCAAAAACCAGCGGGTACCAGCGACGTTGGGCGGGATGGGCCACGAAAGACTCTCGAACGAGATGGATCAATAAAAGGCAATTACGAACCGGTTAAACAAAACGCCCCGCAAAGGCGGGGCGCAGTATAACCAGCGGATCAGTTCCAGCCAGCACGGTCCATCAGGCGAATGGCCTCGGCCTGGCGCTTGCCGGCGACTTCCACCGGCAGGGTGTCGGCCACGAACTTGCCCCAGGCGGCCACTTCAGCGGACGGCGGCACGCTCGGGTTGGCCGGGAATTCCTGGTTCACGTCGGCGAAGATCTTCTGCGCTTCCTCGGTGGTCATCCATTCCACCAGGGCCTTGGCGGCTTCCGGGTGCGGTGCGTGCTTGGTCAGGCCGATGCCCGACAGGTTGACGTGCACGCCGCGGTCACCCTGGTTCGGCCAGAACAGTTTGACCGGCAGATCCGGCTTCTGCTTGTGCAGACGACCGTAGTAGTAGGTGTTGACGATGCCCACGTCGCACTGGCCGGCGCTGATCGCCTCGAGCACCGCAACGTCGTCGGAGAACACGTCGGTGGACAGGTTGTTGACCCAGCCCTTGACGATTTCTTCGGTTTTCGCCGCGCCGTGGGTTTCGATCAGGGTCGCGGTCAGCGACTGGTTGTAGACCTTCTTCGCCGTGCGCAGGCACAGGCGGCCTTCCCACTGCTTGTCAGCCAGGGCTTCGTAGGTGGTCAGTTCGGACGGTTTCACCCGCGCGGTGGAGTAGGCGATGGTCCGTGCCCGCAGGCTCAGGCCGGTCCAGGCGTGCGAGGCGGCGCGGTATTGCAGGGGGATGTTGGTGTCGATCACCTTGGAGGTGAACGGCTGCAGGATGCCCATCTGCTCGGCTTGCCACAGGTTGCCGGCATCGACGGTGAGCAGCAGGTCGGCGGTGGCGTTCTCGCCCTCGGCCTTGATCCGCTGCATCAGCGGCGCTTCCTTGTCGGTGATGAACTTCACCTGGACCCCGGTTTTCTGGGTGTAGAGATCGAAGACCGGCTTGATCAGTTCGTCGATACGCGAGGAGTAGACCACCACTTCGTCGGCTGCCTGGACAGTGCCGCCAATGAGGGTGAGGGCCAGGGCGGTCAGTAGACGCTTCGGTGCCAACATGGGAGCGGTCTCTCGAAATCAAAGGGGAGTAAATGATAAGGACTACTATTTAGCTTCTCAAACTGAACCGGAGGGCGAGGCGTTACGAGATGTTGCTGATGCATCGCCAACGTCGGTTCAGAGCAGACGCGCGCCCACACATGTCCGCGCGGCCC
The DNA here is from genome assembly GCF_017351415.1 of Pseudomonas sp. FW305-25. Taxonomy (NCBI): domain Bacteria; kingdom Pseudomonadati; phylum Pseudomonadota; class Gammaproteobacteria; order Pseudomonadales; family Pseudomonadaceae; genus Pseudomonas; species Pseudomonas sp. FW305-25. The sequence goes on from NZ_JACNDE010000041.1 coordinate 33,857, forward strand.
CTGCGAGAGCCGCCGGTTGAGCGGTTCGACTACTCGCGATAACGGTCAGGCCTTGGCCAGTTCCGGCAGATCCCCGCTGAGGCCCAACGCCTGGCGCACGAACAGCGCCTTGGCCTCGGGCATCTGGTCGACCATTTTCAGCCCGGTATTACGCAACCAGCGCAGCGGCAGCGGATCGGCCTGGAACAGCCGTTCGAAGCCTTCCATCGCCGCCATCAACGCCAGGTTGTGCGGCATGCGCCGCCGCTCGTAACGGCTGAGCACCTTGGTGTCGGCCAGGCGTTCGCCACGGCTGGCCGCCTGCAGCAACACCTCGGCCAGCACCGCGGCATCGAGGAAGCCCAGGTTGACCCCCTGCCCGGCCAGCGGATGGATGGTATGGGCCGCGTCGCCGATCAGGGCCAGGCCCTCTGCCACGTAACGCTTGGCATGACGCTGACGCAAAGGCACGCAGAGTCGCGGATCGGCGCTCAACACCGCGCCCAGACGACCTTCGAAGGCGCGTTCCAGCTCACGGCAGAAGTCGCTGTCGTCCAGCGCCATCAGGCGTTCGGCCTCGCTGGGCGTGGTCGACCAGACGATCGAACACCAATCGTGCTGACCGTCGCGCTCCAGCGGCAGGAACGCCAGCGGGCCGTTGTCGGTGAAACGCTGCCAGGCGGTCCTCTGGTGCGACTCGGCGCAACGCACGCTGGTAACGATGGCGTGATGCAGGTAATCCCATTCGCGGGTAGCGCAGCCGGTCAGGCGCCGCACCGCCGAATTGGCGCCGTCGGCGGCGATTACCAGCGGTGCGCGCAGGCTGCGGCCATCGGCCAGGGTCAGCAGCCAGTCGTCGCCGGAACGGCGCATCTGCTCCAGGCGGGCGTTGGCCAACAGACCGATGTCGCAGTTGTGCAGGCGCTCCAGCAGCGCGTCCTGGACCACGCGGTTTTCCACGATGTGGCCCAGCGCCTCGGCATGCACGCTGGCGGCCGAGAAGTGAATCTGCCCGGTGCCGCTGCCATCCCAGACCTGCATCTCGGCATACGGGCTGCTGCGCCGCCGGGTCACCCCTTCCCAGACACCCAGGCGCTCGAGAATCCGCTGGCTGGCCGCCGACAATGCGCTTACCCGCGGCTCGAACGGTGCTTCGTCGTCGAAGGGCTTGACCTTCAGCGGGCTGCCATCGAGCAGCAGCACTTCCAGGCCGCTGTCCTGCAACGCCAGCGCCAGGGCGCTCCCGACCATTCCGGCCCCGACAATCAGCAGATCTGCACGCATTTCCATGCTTTAAGCCTGTCTCGCTTGCGGCTTGAGCCGCACGTAAAGGGTTTTGTCGAACCGCGCTACCTGGCTGCCGACACTGTGCTGGATTTCCATGCCCGGTCGCGGGCTCAACCACTCACGCATCGGGACGGGTACCCAGGCCCATGGCTTGCCGCGCGAACCAGCGTTTGGCCGGTGGCAGCAGATCCAGGCCCAGCAGCCCGATATTGCGCCCCAGGGACACCAGCGGCAGCTTGCTGCCGAACAGCCGGGTGACCTGGTCGGAGAAGCCCACGGTCAGGTCCTGGTCCAGACGCTGCCGCTCACGGTAGGCCTGCAAGATACTGAAATCGCCCGGCGGCGTCGGGCTGACCAGCAAGGCATCGGCCAGCGCCTGGGCGTCGCGCAACGACAGGTTGAAACCCTGCCCGGCAATCGGGTGCAGGCTATGGGCGGCGTTGCCCAGCACCACCAGGTGAGGGCGCACCTGCTCCTCGGCCTCCACCAGCGCCAGCGGGTAAAGATGCCGCGCGCCGACCTGTTTCAGGGTGCCCAGGCGATAACCGAATACCCCCTGCAGTTCGCTGAGGAAGCTGCGTTCGTCCAGCGCGGCCAGGCGCTGCGCGTCCATGCCCAGGCGGGTCCAGACCAGTGCGCAGCGGTTATCCGGCAGCGGCAGCAGGGCCATCGGGCCGTCGTCGGTGAAGCGCTCGAAGGCCATGCCGTTATGGGCTTCGCTCGGGGTGATATTGGCAATCAGCGCGCTCTGGTTGTAGGGGCGCTTTTTCACCCCGATCCCCAGTTGCTCGCGCAGCCCCGAGCGACCGCCGTCGGCCAGCACCGCCAGCTCGCAATCCAGGCTGGTTTCATCGTTGAGAGTCAGGCGGTAGCCATCTTCCAGCGGCTCCATGCGCGTGACTTCGGCCGGGCAGCGCCAGCTCACCACGTCCTTGTCCAGCCCCTGCCACAGGCATTGGCCGAGCCAGGCGTTTTCCACCACATAACCCAGGGCGGGAACGCCCTCCTCCATGGCCGACAGCCGCGCGGTGGAAAACCGCCCACGGTCGGAGACATGGATCTGTTTGATCGGCTCGGCGCGGCGGGAGATTTCCTGCCACACACCCAGCCGTTGATAGATCTGCCGCGCGCCGAACGACAGCGCCGAAGAGCGCGCATCGTAGCTGGGCTGATAGGTATCGCCCGGAGCGAACGGCTCGATCAGCACGATCTTCCAGCCGCGCTCCTTGGCGCCGGCCTGCAAGGCCAGGGCCAGGCTGGCACCGACCAGGCCACCACCGATGATCGCCAGATTGACCCGGTTCATGCTGCGCAGCTCCGGGCGGCGGCCATCAGGGCCTCGATCTCGGCCACGGTCTTGGGCACGCCACCGGTGAGAATTTCACAGCCTTGCTTGGTTACCACCACGTCATCCTCGATGCGCACGCCAATGCCGCGCCATTTCTTCGCCACGTTCTGATTGTCCGGCGCGATGTAGATGCCCGGCTCGACCGTCAGGGCCATGCCGACTTCCAGCACCCGCCATTCGCCGCCGACCTTGTACTCGCCGACGTCATGCACATCCATGCCCAGCCAGTGGCCGGCGCGGTGCATGTAAAACGCCTTGTAGGCTTCGCTGGCGATCAACTCGTCCACCTCGCCTTCGAGCAGACCCAGCTTGACCAGCCCGGTGGTGATCACCCTGACGGTCGCTTCATGGGCCTGGTTCCAGTGCTTGTTCGGCGCGATCTCGGCAAAGGCGGCTTCCTGGGAGGCCAGCACCAGCTCGTAGATCGCCTTCTGCTCGGCGGAGAACTTGCCGTTCACCGGCCAGGTGCGGGTGATATCGCTGGCATAACAATCGATCTCGCAACCGGCGTCGATCAGCACCAGGTCGCCGTCCTTGAGCAACGCGTCGTTCTGCTGGTAATGCAGGATGCAGCTGTTGCGCCCGGCGGCGACGATCGAACCGTAGGCCGGCATCTTCGCCCCGCCCCGGCGGAACTCGTAGTCCAGCTCGGCTTCCAGGCTGAACTCGTACAGGCCGGCACGGCTGGCCTGCATGGCCCGGATATGGGCCTGGGCGGAAATCCGCGCGGCCTCGCGCATCACCTTCACTTCCGCCGCCGATTTATACAGGCGCATGTCGTGCAGCAGATGATCCAGGGCAACGAATTCGTTCGGCGGCTGGGCGCCCAGGTGCGCCTTGGAGCGGATCACGTTGATCCATTCCATCAGGTGGCGATCGAACTCGGGGTTGCTGCCCATGGCCGAATACACCCGGTCGCGGCCTTCGATAAGGCCCGGCAGGATGTCGTCGATGTCGGTAATGGGGAAGGCATCGTCGGCGCCGTAATCGCGGATCGCGCCCTCCTGGCCAGCCCGCAGGCCATCCCAGAGTTCGCGCTCGGCATTACGCTCACGGCAGAACAGGATGTACTCGCCATGCTCGCGACCGGGCATCAGCACGATCACCGCCTGGGGTTCCGGGAAACCGCTTAGGTACTGGAAATCGCTGTCCTGGCGGTAGACATGCTCGACGTCGCGGTTGCGGATCGCCACCGCGGCAGCCGGCAGGATCGCGATGCTGTTGGGTTCCATCTGCGCCATGAGCGCCTTGCGGCGGCGGGTGTATTCCGATTTCGGGATATGGATCATGGGCAGACGGATTTCCCTATCGAGCGATCAGTGCAGAGAAGGCTTGGCGGCCGGTTCAACCGTCTTGTTGGTCTCGGTGAACAGCAGCAGCGGGGCGACCCGCAGGTATTCCATCACTTCCATGTAGTCGCTTTCGCCGTCGTCGGACTCTTCCAGCGCGTCCTGTACCTGGGCGATCGCCGCCAGGTCCTGCAGCACTTCCGTGGCCTCGGTGCTCAGGGCACTGCTGTCGCGGGAGTTCAGGCCAAAGCCGGTGAGGAAACCCTGGCACCACTGCCCCAGGGCCGCGGCGCGCTCGGCCAGCGGGGCGTCGTCGGTGGGCAGCAGCAGGACGACAGTCATGTCATCGCTGGTCAGCTCGCCCTTGACCATTTCCTGCAGGCCGATCAAGGCGTTGCGAACATTGTCCTGCGGCTCGCCTTCGAGCAGCTCGGCGGCGTCGATCAGCCAGCCGTCGACTTCGAAGCCGGCGCCGGCGCAACTGCGACCCAGCAACAGGCCATGCAATTCGGCGGGCGAGACAGGGTGACCGCTGCTGCTGAGCAGGGTGGCGAAGGCGTTGTACGGGGAATTCTGAATGGGCATGGGCAGCTAGGCGCCAAGCGGCGCAATGTCTAGAATGGAGGCCTTGTATCCTAGCATCGGCAGACGCGCCAAGACCATCGAGGCCGTCAACTCGTTTGCCCAGGCAGTTGCCACTCATCAGACAAATCCAGTGGGATCCAATGGAAGACACCGATCTGCAAGCGCTGATGGCTAGACTCGAACTGCTAATTGGCCGGGTCGAGCAACTAAAGAGTCAAAACGCACTCTTATTAGCTCAGGAAAAGACTTGGCGCGAGGAACGCGCGCACCTCATTGAAAAAAACGAAATCGCCCGGCGTAAGGTCGAATCGATGATTTCGCGCCTCAAGGCCCTGGAGCAAGACTCATGAGTTCAAGCAATAGCGTTACCGTGCAGATCCTCGACAAAGAGTACTCGATCATCTGCCCCCAGGAAGAGCGTAGCAATCTGGTGAGCGCCGCCCGGTACCTGGATGGCAAGATGCGCGAGATCCGCAGCAGCGGCAAAGTCATTGGCGCCGATCGTATCGCGGTGATGGCCGCCCTCAATATCACCCACGATCTGCTGCACAAGCAGGACCGCCCTGACGTGCAAGCCAGCGGTTCGACCCGCGAACAGGTGCGCGACCTGCTCGAGCGCGTGGATCTGGTGCTCGCCACCGACACCGATACAACCAAGGCTGATTCCTGAGGGTGGTTGCGGTATAATCCCCACCACTCCCTGGGGTGCTTGCCAGTTGGCGATGTCCCTGAGCCGATTCGCACTACCCTGGAAGTTGCACGTTGGGCCGGTGTGCATGTCCGCTAGACGGAAAGCCTTAACGCCTACTGCATCTTCCGCCTTGAACTTTCGGGTTCAAGGGCTAAGTCGACAGCGGTTCATCCGGGGAGCCTGAATTCCATGCCAATGCCAGCTATGCAAATAGCTGGCATTGTTTTTTTGGGGCTCCGCTTTTTCGGCTCCGTTTTTTTCGATCAGGGGTTATTTGGTACGCTGTCCTGCCGTACCCGACCCGGACCCGAGCGACCATGACCGAACCGGCGCCGCTTTCCCGCCCGCAACTTCGACGCATACTGCGCAAAGCCCGCCGCGCCCTCACCGCCAGCGAACAACGCCAGGCCTCTCGTGGGCTGTATCGACAACTGGCGCAGCATCCGCTGTTCCGCCGAGCCAAACACATCTCCCTTTACCTGCCCATGGACGGTGAAATCGACCCGCGCCCGCTGCTGCTGGCCGCGCAACGCCGGGGCAAGGCGACTTATCTGCCGGTGCTCAGCGCCTGGCCACGGACCAAGATGGTGTTTCAGCGCGTTCGCCCCGGCGAAAAGCTGCGCCCCAACCGCTTCCGCATTCCCGAGCCACAGGTGAGTCTGGCCCGGCAACGCAAGGTCTGGGCCCTGGATCTGGTGCTGTTGCCGCTGGTCGGCTTCGATGAGGCGGGCGGACGCCTGGGAATGGGCGGTGGTTTCTATGATCGCAGCCTGGCCTATCTGGCGCGGCGCAAAAGCTGGCGCAAGCCGACGCTACTGGGGCTGGCCCACGAATGTCAGAAAGTCGCGAAACTGGATCAGGCGAGCTGGGATGTACCGCTGCAAGGAACCGTGACTGACAAGAAATGGTATTTCGCGAAATAGGCGCCACCAGGAGAGAGCGGCGCCTTGGAAGGAATCAACGCTTGTAAGGCTGCTGCTGTTGCGCGAGCTCGACCGGTGCGTCGGTCTTGTTGGCCCACAGGCTCTGCGCATAACCGGTTGTCACTACGCCCAAACCGAACAAAATAACCAAAATCCATAGTAAATCCGGTTTGCGTTGCATCGATTGCCCCCCTCAGGCAAATCCCACACGATGACAGCGACGGTTTCCATAACAGGCCGTGCAGCAGCGTCAAGCTTAAAATCCCGGCATTCTGCGATAACGTGAACCGACACGCAAATGCTGGCGTCAACCGACTGTCGGTTTGTCATAAAATTGCCCGACAACTTGCCCACGCCCCTCTGGAGAGCACAGAAAATGGCCTATTGGCTGATGAAATCCGAACCGGAAGAACTCTCGATCGAGGGCCTGGCGCTCAAGAAACAGGCGCGCTGGGACGGCGTACGCAACTACCAGGCGCGAAACTTCCTGCGCAGCATGGCGGTGGGTGACCAATTCTTCTTTTATCACTCCAGCTGTCCCGAACCGGGCATCGCCGGGATCGGCCAAATCATCGAGGCCGCCTACCCCGACCCGACCGCCCTGGAACCGGAAAACCCGCATTTCGATCCCAAGGCCAGTGCCGAGAAAAATGCCTGGAGCGCCGTCGACGTCGCCCATGTCGAAACCTTCCCCAAGGTTCTGCGCCTGGATTATCTGAAGCAGCAAACCGCCCTCGCCGAACTGCCCCTGGTGCAGAAAGGCAGCCGGCTGTCCGTGATGCCAGTGACCGCCGAACAGTGGGCGGCGGTGCTCGCGCTGCGCTGAACAGGCCGCAAGCGATACTCAGGCAGGCATCCCGCGCACAACGTACTAGGCTTGCCCGTTCATTTGACGGACATCAAGTCGCCCAACGGCTTGAACCGCCAGACTAGGACGCTACTGCCGCAGGGATGCCCCCCCAATGCCGACGAATCACCGTTCCTCCCGCCTTTTTGCCTTCGCCTTGCTGGCATTGCTGCTGATCGCGGGCGGCTTTGGTTACTGGAAGTCCACCCTGGACCGCCTGCCCGAGGGCCTGAGCATGGGCAACGGCCGGCTTGAAGCCACAGAGGTGCAGATCGCCAGCAAGACGCCCGGACGCCTGGCCGAAGTGCTCGTCGACGAAGGCGACAGAGTGTCCAAGGACCAGCTGCTGGCCCGCATGGACACCCGCACCCTGGAGGCCCAGCGCGCCCAGGCCGAGGCCGACGTGGTGCGCACCCGGGAAAACCTCGCGGCGGCCGAAGCCAATGTGCAGCTGCGTCAGAGCGAACTGCTGCTGGCCAACCAGGAACTCAAGCGTTCCCGGGAACTGTTCAACCGTGGTTACGCCAGCCAGCAGATCATCGACCAGCAGCAGGCGCGCCTGAACACCGGCAACGCCGCCGTCCAGGCAGCCCAGGCCCAGGTCGCCGCGGTGCGCGCCGCCATTGGCTCGGCCAAGGCCATGGTCGCCCAGCTGACCAGCGAGATCGACGACAGCAGCCTGCGCGCGCCCATCGACGGCATCATCCAGCTGCGCCTGGCCGAACCGGGCGAGGTGCTGGGCGCCGGCGGCCGGGTGTTGCTGCTGATCGACCCGAGCGACCAGTACATGAACCTCTACCTGTCCGCCTCGGTGACCGGGCGCCTGGCTGTCGGCAGCGAGGCGCGGATCCTGCTCGACGCCCTGCCCGATCAGCCGCTGCCGGCGAAGATCAGCTTCGTCGCGGCCAAGTCCCAGTTCACCCCCAAGGAAGTGGAAACCCGCGATGAGCGCCAAAAACTGGTGTTCCGCGTCAAGCTGCGGCTGACCCAACCCAGCGCCGTACCGCAGGCCAAGCCGGGCATGCCCGGCGCCGGTTACGTGCGCACCGCGACCGTGGCCTGGCCGGCCAACCTGCAATGAACGAACTGGCGCTGCAGGCCACGGGCATCAATCATCGCTATGGCTCGCAGCAGGCCCTGGTCGACCTCGCCTTCAGCCTGCCCGGCGGTACCCGCTGCGGATTGATCGGCCCGGATGGCGCCGGCAAGTCGAGCCTGCTGGGCTTGATCGCCGGGGTGAAGAAGCTGCAGCAGGGCCAACTGCAGGTGCTCGGCGGCTCCATCGAACAACGCCGCCATCGCAACAGCCTGTACGCGCGGATTGCCTTCATGCCCCAGGGCCTGGGCGGCAACCTGTATCCCGAGCTGTCGATCGAGGAAAACATTCGCTTCTTCGCCACCCTGTTCGGCCTGTCGAAAAGCGAATGCGAACAGCGCATGCACAACCTGTTGCTGGCCACCGACCTGCTGCGTTTCGCCGAACGGCCCGCGGGCAAGCTGTCCGGCGGGATGAAGCAGAAGCTCGGGCTGTGCTGCGCATTGATCCATGAGCCAGACCTGCTGATCCTCGACGAACCCACCACGGGCGTCGATCCGCTGTCCCGCCGGCGCTTCTGGGAACTGGTGGACGAGGTTCGCCGCCAGCGCCCGCAACTGACGCTGCTGGTGGCCACCGCCTATATGGAGGAAGCCGAGCAGTTCGAGCACTGCCTGATGCTCGACCGCGGCCGGCTGATTGCCCAGGGCTTGAGCCGGGAACTGGCCATCGCCACGCCCAGCGGCAAGCTCGACGATGCCTTCACCCACTTTCAAGGCGACAGCGGGCACGGCAACCAGCCGCTGGTGATCCCGCCAAGAACCACGGACAACCAGCAAATTGCTATCGAAGCCCATGAGCTGACCCTGCGTTTCGGCGATTTCACGGCCGTGAACAAGGTCAGCTTCGCCATTGGCCGGGGCGAGATTTTCGGCTTTCTCGGCTCCAACGGCTGCGGCAAGACCACCACCATGAAGGTCCTGACCGGGCTGATGCCGGCCACCGAAGGCAGCGCCAGGCTACTGGGCAATCCGGTGGACGCCAGGGACCTGGCCACCCGCAAGCGCGTGGGTTTCATGTCCCAGAGCTTTTCGCTGTACGGCGAACTCAGCGTGCGCCAGAACCTGGTGCTGCACGCCCGGCTGTTCGACCTGCCCAAGGCCGAGAGCGGCCCGCGGATCGAAGAGCTGATCCGCCGCTTCACTCTCCAGGAGATCGCCGATCAACCCTCCGGCGCCCTGCCCCTGGGCTTGCGCCAACGCCTGTCCCTGGCGGTGGCGGTGCTGCACCGCCCGGAAGTGTTGATTCTCGACGAGCCGACCTCGGGCGTGGACCCGGCGGCCCGCGACGACTTCTGGCGGCTGTTGATCGAGCTGTCGCGGGAACAGGGGGTAACGATCTTCCTGTCCACCCACTTCATGAACGAAGCCCAGCGCTGCGACCGCATCTCGCTGATGCACGCCGGCAAGGTATTGGCCTGCGATACACCGACCGCCCTGCAGCAACAGTTCGCCGGCGAAACCCTGGAAGCCGCTTTTGTCCGCTGCCTGGAAGACGCCCAGGGCGCGCCGGAACCTGCTCCCCCGGCGACCGCCCAGCCCGAAGTCAGCAGCGCCATTCACAGCGACAGTCGGCGCTTGCGCCTGTCGCGCCTGATCGCCGTGGCCACCCGCGAAGGCAAGGAGCTGTTGCGCGACCGGGTGCGCCTGGGGTTCGCCCTGCTCGGGGCGCTGTTCATGATGGTGATCTTTGGCTACGGCATTTCCCTGGACGTGGAAAACCTCGCCTTCGCCGTCTACGACCAGGACCAGACCCCGCAAAGCCGCGCTTACCTGGAAGCCTTCCGCAGCTCCCGCTACTTCAAGGAGCAGCAGCCGATCCGCGACGCCGCCGAACTGCATCGGCGCCTGCAACGCTCGGAGATCAAGCTGGCCCTGGAGATTCCCCCCGGTTTCGGTCGCGACCTGTACGCCGGGCGCCAGCCTGCGGTGGCCGCCTGGCTCGACGGCGGCATGCCGTTTCGCGCCGAGACCAGCCGCAACTATGTCGAGGCGGTGCATCAGGCCAATATCGAATTGCTCGCCGAACACAGCAGCCCGGCCCTGGGGCGAGCCCCCGCGGCCCGCCTGGAAACCCGCTTTCGCTACAACCAGGACGTGGTCAGCGTGAATGCCATCGGCCCTGGCGTGATGGCGCTGATCCTGGCGTTCATCCCGGCGATGCTCACGGCGCTGGGCATCGTGCGCGAGAAGGAGCTGGGCTCAATCACCAACTTCTACGCCACGCCACTCAAGCGCCTGGAGTTTCTCCTGGGTAAACAGGCGCCCTACCTGGGCCTGAGCCTGATCAACCTGGCGCTGCTGGTGGCCATGAACCGTTGGCTGTTCGGCGTGCCCTTCAAGGGCAGCGGCCTGACCCTGGCCTTCGGCGGCCTGCTGTATGTGCTCGCCACCACCAGCCTGGGCCTGCTGATTTCCGCGTTCACCCGTACCCAGATCGCGGCGATCCTCGGCACCATGATCATCACCAGCCTGCCGACCATCCAGTTCTCCGGGCTGATCGTGCCGCGCTCGTCGCTGGACGGCGCCGCGGCGCTGATGGGGCAACTGTTCCCCGCCGGTTACTTCCTCGACATTGCCGTCGGCACCTTCACCAAGGCCCTGGACCTGCGCCAGCTATGGCCGCAGTGCCTGGCGCTGTTCGGGTTCTTCCTCGGGTTCACCGGGTTGAGCCTGGCGATGCTGAAAAAACAGGAGGCCTGATGCACCGGTTCAGCCACATCCTGCGCCTGGGCCTCAAGGAGCTCACCAGCCTGCGACACGACAGCGTGTTGCTGCTGTTTCTGCTGTACGCCTTCACCGTGGCCATCTACATGCCGGCGGCCGGTTCGGTGATCGGCGTGCACAATGCCAGCGTGGCGCTGGTGGACGAAGACCACAGCCAGCTCTCGCGCCAGCTGGCCGAGGCCCTGCAACCGCCGGAATTCCAGAGCCCGGTGCAGTTGCCCTACAACCAGTTGGACCAGGTCCTGGACAGCGGCCAGTTCACCTTCGTCATCAACGTGCCGGCCAACTTCCAGAGCGATCTGCTGGCCGGGCGCCAACCCAGCGTGCAAGTGAATGTCGACGCCACGGCCATGAGCCAGGCCTTCATGGGCGCCGGTTATATCGGGCGGATTTTCCAGCGCGAACTGCTCAACTACAGCCAGGCCGACCCGGCGAGCCGGATGCCGGCACTGTTGACCAGTCGCGCGCTGTTCAACACCAATCTGCAGGGCGGCTGGTTTCTCGCGGTGATCCAGATCGTCAACAACATCACCATCCTGGCCATTGTCCTGACCGGCACGGCGCTGCTGCGCGAACGCGAGCACGGCACCCTCGACCATCTGCTGGTGCTGCCGCTGACCGCCCTGGAAATCATGCTGGCGAAGATCTGGAGCAACATGCTGGTGGTGGTGCTCTGCACCTGGATGTCGCTGGAGGTGATCGTCAAGGGCGTGCTGGGCGTGCCGCTGGCCGGCTCGCTGGCGCTGTTCCTCGCGGTGACCGGGCTTTACCTGTTCGCCAGCACCGCGCTGGGGATCTTTCTCGCCACGCTGGCGCGTTCGACCCCGCAATTCGGCTTGCTGGCGATTCCGGTGATCATCCCGATGTTGCTGCTATCGGGCGGCAGTACCCCGCTGGACAGCATGCCCCAGTGGCTGCAGTGGGTGATGCAGGGCTCGCCGTCGACCCACTTCGTCAGCCTCAGCGCCGCGATTCTGTTTCGCGACGCCGGCATTGAAGTGGTCTGGCCAGACTTGCTGGCCCTGACAGTGATCGGCCTGCTGTTCTTCGGCATCGCCTTGGCGCGGTTCCGCAAGAGCCTGGCGTCCTGAGGTTGCCTCAGGGTGCCAACTTGTAGGAGCGAGCTTGCTCGCGATCAGCCGCCAGGCTGAAGTGCGGCGGAGCTTGCAATATCGCTATCGCGAGCAAGCTCGCTCCTACAGATCCAGCATTACTGGATGATCAGGTTGTTGAACAGCAGGTCTTCCACCACCGGCTTGCCGGTTTCGTCGTTCATCACCTGCTGGGTCTGCTTCAGGGCTTCCTGACGCAGTTTTTCCTTGGCTTCGACGTTGTTCATAGTTTCCGTGGTCTGCTGGGCGAACAGCGCCACCAGCTGGTTGCGGATCAACGGCTCGTTGGCCTTCACCGCCTGGGCGGCGGCATCGCCGGTCACCCGCAGGGCGACGTCGGCCTTGTACACCTTGAGCTTCGGGCCACCATCCAGACCGTAGTTGCCCACGAACGGCGGGTTCAGGCTGATGTAACTGACTTTCGGTGCTTCGCCCTCTTTGGCTTCCTCGGCCATGGCTGCCATCGGCAGAGACAGGGCCAGCATCAACATGATCCACGCTTTCACAGTTCGCTCCTTATCCGGTAGACGGTCTAGCATAAAGGCCCCTGCGCCCGTGCCCAAGCACAAAGCTTATGGCTGGCTATCAGGCCGGGGCATGCTCGTTGACCGCGTTATTCACCCACCTACACTTATCGGCCATCACTCCCAAAGGAATAGCCCTGATGAAAGCCGTGCTGTGCAAAGCCTTCGGCCCCGCCGAAACGCTGGTGCTGGAAGACGTCGCGAGTCCTGTGCCGAAGAAGAACGAGATCCTGCTGCAGGTGCACGCGGCCGGGGTGAACTTCCCGGACACGCTGATCATCGAGGGCAAATACCAGTTCAAGCCGCCCTTCCCGTTCTCGCCCGGTGGCGAGGCCGCGGGGGTGGTCGGCGCCGTCGGCGAGAAGGTCGGCCACCTCAAGGTCGGCGACCGGGTCATGGCGCTGACCGGCTGGGGCAGCTTTGCCGAGGAAGTAGCGGTACCGGGCTACAACGTGCTGCCGATTCCAGCGTCGATGGACTTCAACACCGCCGCCGCCTTCAGCATGACCTACGGCACCTCGATGCATGCCCTCAAGCAACGCGGCAACCTGCAGCCGGGTGAAACCCTGCTGGTGCTCGGCGCTTCCGGCGGTGTCGGCCTGGCGGCGGTGGAAATCGGCAAGGCCATGGGCGCCCGGGTCATCGCCGCCGCCAGCAGCGCCGAGAAACTCGCGGTGGCCAAGGCCGCCGGCGCCGACGAATTGATCAACTACAGCGAAACCAGCCTGAAGGACGAGATCAAGCGCCTGACCGACGGCCAGGGCGCCGATGTGATCTACGACCCGGTCGGCGGCGACCTGTTCGACCAGGCCATCCGCGCCATCGCCTGGAACGGCCGGCTGCTGGTGGTGGGTTTCGCCAGCGGGCGCATTCCCGAGCTGCCGGTCAACCTGGCGCTGCTCAAGGGCGCCGCGGTGATCGGCGTGTTCTGGGGTTCGTTCGCCCAGCGCCAGCCCCAGGACAACGCGGCGAACTTCCAGCAGCTGTTCGGCTGGTTCGCCGAAGGCCAGTTGAAACCGCTGGTCTCGCAGGTCTACCCGCTGAGCAACGCCGCCAGCGCCATCAATGATCTTGGCCAGCGCAAGGCGGTGGGCAAGGTGGTGGTCCAGGTTCGCTGAACCTCCCCTTTTCTTTATGTAGGAGCGAGCTTGCTCGCGATAGCGGTGTGACAGTCGACTTCATTGCTGACTGTCGGATCGCCATCGCGAGCAAGCTCGCTCCTACACAGAAGCATCAGATACGTCCTCCACTTATCTTTAAGCGACATGTTCGTAAAAGAACATGCAAATGCTCCTGCGTTGCGTGCTCCCAGATAAGATGCAGTGCTATTTTCGGTAACGAAACTGTAACATTCGCATCCGCAGTCAAAACAAGAAATTTGGAGCTCTTGAATGTTTGCTTTCTTTCGACCTGCCGCACATCAGGCGCCCCTGCCTGACGAAAAAATAGACAGTACCTACCGCCGCCTGCGCTGGCAGATCTTCGCCGGGATCTTCATCGGCTACGCCGGCTACTACCTGCTGCGCAAGAACTTCTCCCTGGCCATGCCGTACCTGATCGAAGAGGGTTACACCCGCGGTCAGCTGGGCCTGGCCATGTCGGCGATCGCCATCGCCTACGGCCTGTCCAAGTTCCTCATGGGCCTGGTGTCCGACCGCTCCAACCCGCGCTACTTCCTGCCCTTCGGCCTGCTGGTGTCAGCCGGGGTGATGTTCATTTTCGGTTTCGCACCCTGGGCCACGTCCAGCGTGACCATGATGTTCATCCTGCTGTTCATCAACGGCTGGGCCCAGGGCATGGGCTGGCCGCCAAGCGGACGGACCATGGTGCACTGGTGGTCGCAGAAGGAACGCGGCGGCGTGGTTTCGGTATGGAACGTGGCGCACAACGTCGGCGGCGGCCTGATCGGCCCGCTGTTCCTGCTCGGCATGGGCTGGTTCAACGACTGGCACGCGGCGTTCTACGTCCCGGCCGCCGTGGCCCTGATGGTGGCGCTGTTCGCCTTCGTCACCATGCGCGACACCCCGCAATCGGTCGGCCTGCCGCCGATCGAGAAGTACAAGAACGACTACCCCGAAGGCTACGACGCCAGCCACGAAGAAGAATTCAGCGCCAAGGAAATCTTCGTCAAATACGTGCTGCGCAACAAAATGCTCTGGTACATCGCCATGGCCAACGTCTTCGTCTACCTGCTGCGCTACGGCGTACTGGACTGGGCGCCGACCTACCTCAAGGAAGCCAAGCACTTCACCGTGGATAAAACCTCGTGGGCGTACTTCTTCTACGAGTGGGCGGGGATCCCGGGCACGCTGCTGTGCGGCTGGATGTCGGACAAGATCTTCCGTGGCAACCGTGGCCTGACCGGCATGGTGTTCATGGCCCTGGTGACCGTGGCGACCCTGGTGTACTGGCTGAACCCGGCCGGCAACCCGACCATCGACATGATCGCGCTGTTCTCCATCGGCTTCCTGATCTATGGCCCGGTGATGCTGATCGGCCTGCAGGCCCTGGAACTGGCGCCGAAGAAAGCCGCCGGTACCGCCGCGGGCTTCACCGGTCTGTTCGGCTATTTGGGTGGTTCGGTCGCGGCCAGCGCAGCAATGGGCTACACCGTGGACCACTTCGGCTGGGACGGCGGCTTTGTCCTGCTGGTAGGCGCCTGCCTGCTGTCGATGGCCTTCCTGGCCCCGACCTTGTGGCACAAACAGGTCGCCAGCCAGAGTCGCGAAGCCATTGCCTAGTGGGTGGCTGACTTACAGCGCTTGAGCCGCGCCTCCAGATTACGGTCTGGCATGGCGTGGCTACGCAGGGCGTGCACGGTCTGCTCGACATAGTCGCGAGTGGTGCCGTAGCGCCCACAGGCGTTTTCGAATACCTGGCTCAGCACATGGTCCGGCAGGTTGCCGGCATAGCTGGGCAGGTGTCGCTCCAGAACGAACCCCAAGGCCTGAACCCGGCTACCGTCTTCGAGGCGGCAGTTGAGCCAGTGCGGGCGATAGGACGGGTATGGCATCTCGCGCTGCCACAGCGCATACAGCGAGGTTTCCAGCTGCTCTTGCGGCAAGCGGTAGGCGAAGCCGCTGCAGGAACCGCCACGATCCAGGCCAAAGACCAGCCCCGGCTTCTCCGGCGTGCCACGGTGTTCATGGGACCACAGGTACAGACCGCGATGGTAGCCATGCACCCGCCCGCGCATGCGCTCGACCGCCGAACATTCAGGACGCCAGATCAGCGAACCGTAGGCAAACAGCCAGACCGGCCCACCCTTGTGGCGCGCCATGGTGGACTGCATCGAGCTGAGAAGCTGTTCGTGGGTGAGCTGCGGCCCCAGGTCGAGCCGCGGAGGGTAAGCCAGATTCAAAAAACTGGATTCTATGGCTGTCATGGCGAATAGCGTTCGGCTCCCCGCGTATAAAGAATTACTTAATAGAACGCACGGCTGTAACTCCAAGACACATATGTTTCAAGGCAAGTTAAGTGCCATCGAAGAGTTTTAACTTTCAATAATGCGTGACATATAACCTACCGGCATTTATCTAATTAAATAAATACCGATGGGCTATATAGGAAGTTATAACGAGGGACAGCCCCGAGAACTCAGGACCGAGGAGCGTAGGCAAATACATCGGCGCGCATCTGGTGCGCATCCATGCCCGCTTCGACCAGCGCGTCGAGGGTCGCGTAGATCATCGCTGGCGAGCCGCTGGCGTAGACATGCACCGCCGACAGGTCGGCAATGTCCTCGCTCACCGCCTCGTGCAGCATGCCGCAGCGCCCTTCCCAGCCACAGAGGTCGCTGACCACCTTATGCAGGAACAGGTTGGGCAACTTCTTCCATTCGTCCCAGTGCTCGATCTGGTAGAAGTCGTCCGGCCGGCGCACGCCCCAGTACAGGTGCACCGGGTATTTGAAGCCCTTGGCCCGGCAATGCTCGATCAGGCTGTGCATTTGCGCCATGCCGGTACCGGCGGCGATCAGCACCAGCGGCCCGTCCGGCAGCTCGGCCAGGTGGGTATCGCCAAACGGCAGCTCGACGCGCACGTTGCCATTGCGCTGCAACTGTTCGATCAGGCTTTGTGCACTGCTTTCGCGCACCAGTACGTGCAGCTCCAGCTCACGCCCGGCATGCGGCGCCGAGGCCAGGGAGAATGCCGACTTCTCGCCATTCTCCCGCTCGAGCATCAGGTACTGGCCAGCGTGATAACGCGGTGGCTTGCCTGCGGGCGCCCGCAGGCAGACCCGCCAGACATCGCCGCCGACTTCCAGACACTCGGTGACCTGACACGACAGACTGCGCACCGGCAGTTCTCCCAGCGCAAGGACGCCATCCCACAGCACGATGCAGTCTTCCAGCGGCTCTGCAATGCAAGTGTAGAACTCGCCATGATCGCGCACATCGCCGGCCTGCAGGACACGGCCCTCCACCAGCAGGGCGCAGCACACATGACAGTTGCCATTGCGGCAGCTTTGCGGGCATTCATAGCCCAGGCGCCGCGCCGCATCGAGAATCCGCTCGCCGGGCAGCGTCTCAAGCACCGCT
This sequence comes from Pseudomonas sp. FW305-25, assembly GCF_017351415.1. Classification (NCBI taxonomy): domain Bacteria; kingdom Pseudomonadati; phylum Pseudomonadota; class Gammaproteobacteria; order Pseudomonadales; family Pseudomonadaceae; genus Pseudomonas; species Pseudomonas sp. FW305-25. The sequence continues at coordinate 50,804 of NZ_JACNDE010000041.1, forward strand.
CCGGAGGGCTGCAAGGTTACACGCATCAATCTATTCCTAACTGATTCCAGATGGCATCGATCCGGCGGGTTACTGCCTCATCCTTGACGATCACCCGGCCCCACTCGCGGGTGGTTTCACCGGGCCATTTATGCGTGGCATCGAGCCCCATCTTCGAGCCCAGGCCGGAGACCGGCGAGGCGAAGTCCAGGTAGTCGATCGGCGTGTTATCGATCATCACCGTATCGCGCTTGGGGTCCATGCGCGTGGTAATGGCCCAGATCACGTCGTTCCAGTCGCGCGCGTTGATATCGTCGTCAGTGACGATAACGAACTTGGTGTACATGAACTGTCGCAAAAACGACCAGACACCGAGCATTACCCGCTTGGCGTGGCCGGGGTACTGCTTCTTCATGGTCACCACCGCCATGCGGTACGAGCAGCCTTCGGGCGGCAGGTAGAAGTCGGTGATTTCCGAGAACTGTTTTTGCAGGATAGGCACGAATACTTCGTTCAGCGCCACGCCGAGAATCGCCGGCTCATCCGGCGGACGGCCGGTGTAGGTACTGTGGTAGATCGGCTTGATCCGGTGGGTGATGCGCTCGACGGTGAACACCGGGAAGCTGTCGACTTCGTTGTAGTAGCCAGTGTGATCGCCATACGGGCCTTCGTCGGCCATCTCGCCCGGATGGATCACCCCTTCCAGGATGATTTCCGCGGTGGCTGGCACTTGCAGGTCGTTGCCGCGGCATTTCACCAGCTCGGTGCGGTTGCCCCGCAACAGGCCGGCGAAGGCGTATTCGGAGAGGCTGTCCGGCACCGGCGTCACGGCGCCGAGGATGGTCGCAGGATCGGCGCCCAGGGCCACGGACACCGGGAACGGCTGGCCCGGGTGCTTCTCGCACCATTCGCGGTAATCCAGCGCGCCGCCACGGTGGCTCAACCAGCGCATGATCACCTTGTTGCGGCCGATCACCTGCTGGCGATAGATACCGAGGTTCTGCCGGTCCTTGTTCGGCCCCTTGGTGACGGTCAGGCCCCAGGTGATCAGCGGACCGACATCGCCCGGCCAGCAGGTCTGCACCGGCAGCATCGCCAGGTCGACGTCATCGCCTTCGATGACCACTTCCTGGCAGATGGCATCCTTGACGACTTTTGGCGCCATGGAAATGATCTTGCGAAAGATCGGCAGCTTGGACCAGGCATCCTTGAGCCCCTTGGGCGGCTCGGGCTCCTTGAGGAACGCCAGCAGCTTGCCGATTTCCCGCAGTTCGCTGACCGCCTCGGCACCCATGCCCAGCGCCACGCGCTCCGGGGTGCCGAACAGGTTGCCCAGCACCGGAATGTCGTAGCCGGTGGGGTTTTCAAACAACAGGGCCGGACCTTTGGCACGCAAGGTGCGATCGCAGACCTCGGTCATTTCCAGCACTGGGGACACCGGAACCTGGATGCGCTTGAGTTCGCCGCGCTGTTCCAGACCGCTGATAAAGTCGCGCAAGTCGCGATACTGCATGCGTGAGCCTCGTTTTGGCCGTGGCGTTCGGGGCTGGCAGTTTAGCGCCGAACCCGACTGTTCAGAACAGTGAACTGCCGTTCATCAATAATCAGATAGCAAAAAGCCGGGTTTCCCCGGCTTTTGCGGTCCCGCTCGACTTACTTGCGTTTCATCGACAGGAAGAACTCATCGTTGGTCTTGGTCTGTTTCAGCTTGTCGACCAGGAACTCGATGGCGGCGACTTCATCCATCGGATGCAGCAGCTTGCGCAGGATCCACATGCGCTGCAGCTCGTCGTCGGCGGTCAGCAACTCTTCGCGGCGGGTGCCGGAACGGTTGATGTTGATGGCCGGGAATACGCGCTTCTCGGCGATCTTGCGGTCCAGGGGCAGCTCCATGTTGCCGGTACCCTTGAACTCTTCGTAGATCACTTCGTCCATCTTCGAGCCGGTCTCGACCAGCGCGGTGGCGATGATGGTCAGCGAGCCGCCTTCTTCGATGTTCCGCGCGGCACCGAAGAAACGCTTCGGTTTTTCCAGGGCGTGGGCATCGACACCACCGGTCAGCACCTTGCCGGAGCTCGGGATCACGGTGTTGTAGGCACGGGCCAGACGGGTGATGGAGTCGAGCAGGATCACCACGTCCTTCTTGTGTTCGACCAGGCGCTTGGCCTTCTCGATCACCATCTCGGCAACCTGCACGTGGCGGGTTGGCGGTTCGTCGAAGGTGGAGGCGACCACTTCGCCGCGCACGGTGCGCTGCATCTCGGTCACTTCTTCCGGACGTTCGTCGATCAGCAGCACGATCAGATGAACTTCAGGGTTGTTACGGGTGATGTTCGACGCAATGTTCTGCAGCATGATGGTCTTGCCCGCTTTCGGCGGAGCAACGATCAGACCGCGCTGGCCTTTACCGATCGGGGCGCACAGGTCGATGACACGACCGGTCAGGTCTTCGGTGGAACCGTTGCCGGCTTCCATTTTCATGCGCACGGTCGGGAACAGCGGCGTCAGGTTTTCGAACAGGATCTTGTTCTTCGCGTTCTCGGGACGATCGTAGTTGATCGTGTCGACCTTCAGCAGTGCGAAGTAACGCTCGCCTTCCTTTGGAGGGCGGATCTTGCCAACGATGGTGTCACCGGTGCGCAAGTTGAAACGACGGATCTGACTCGGGGAGACGTAGATATCGTCTGGGCCGGCCAGATAGGAGGCGTCGGAGGAGCGAAGAAAGCCGAAGCCGTCCTGGAGGATCTCCAGCACGCCATCACCGGAGATTTCCTCGCCGCTTTTAGCGTGCTTTTTCAGCAGGGAGAAAATCACGTCCTGCTTGCGCGAACGGGCCATATTTTCTATGCCCATCTGTTCGGCCAATTCGAGCAGTTCGGTAATCGGCTTTTGCTTGAGTTCAGTCAGATTCATATAGGAATGACGTAATCATTTATGGAGGGGGGAAATTAAGCTTTTGGCTTAATGATGCCGCGCCGCGGAGAAGGCGACAGGATCGCGTACTTATTCGAAAAGGAGAGCGTCGGCGACGGCTTGCAGGGGGCAGAGGAGAAACCAGTGCGGGGCCGAATGTAACACCTGAGTTTCTGAGCGTCTAGCCCTGAATAATGAAAAAGCCCCGCTATTTACGGGGCTTTTTTGATGCGATTTACAACGACGCTTAGATGTTGGCGTCGAGGAAAGCAGCCAGTTGCGACTTGGACAGTGCGCCGACCTTGGTGGCTTCGACGTTGCCGTTCTTGAACAGCATCAGCGTCGGGATACCACGCACGCCATGCTTGGCCGGGGTTTCCTGGTTTTCGTCGATGTTCAGCTTGGCAACGGTCAGCTTGCCTTTGTAGGTTTCAGCGATTTCGTCCAGGACCGGAGCGATCATTTTGCATGGGCCGCACCACTCAGCCCAGTAGTCGACCAGTACAGCGCCTTCGGCCTTGAGTACGTCAGCCTCGAAGCTAGCGTCGCTAACGTGTTTGATAAGATCGCTGCTCATGGAAGTCTCCAGGTTGTAAGCAAAAAAACGTGGCCCATCATAGCCGCCCTTCCCGCGTTCAGGAAGCCGGAGTTGATTGACTCTCGCTATGGTGCCCGATGAATTTGGGTATAGCTCAACTGGAAACTATGCGGGGGTGACGAAGGCGATTCCGGTGCGCAGGGCCGCGCCGCGCACATGCTCCTGCATGGCCTTCTGCGCCGCCCCAGAGGCATGCCGGGCCAGCCCGCGGAGGATCTTGCGGTGCTCCTGCCAGGTTTCCATGGCCCGCTCGGGCCGGATGAACGGTAGTTTCTGGCTCTCCAGGAAGATCTCGGCGCTGGTGCTGAGAATGCTCACCATTGCCTGATTGCCGCTGGCTTGCAGGATCTTCTGGTGAAACTCGAAATCCAGCCGCGCCGCCGCCTCGAAATCCGCGGCCCGCAGCTCGTTGCGCATGGCCTCGACATTATCCTGCAACGCATCCAACTCATCGGCAGTCAGCGTCACGGCCGCCAGCCCCGCGGCGAAGCCTTCCAGGGCGTAGCGCAATTGGAAGATATCCGTCGGCGACGCCTGGGCTGCGAACGGCCAGCTCAGCCCCGCGCCATTGACCGGCGATTCCGTGGCTTGCACGAAAACGCCTTTGCCAGGCTGCACGCTGATCACCCCCAAGGCGCTCAAGGACGACAGCGCCTCGCGCAATGAAGCCCGGCTGACCCCCAGTTGCACGGCCAGATCGCGCTGCGACGGCAGCGCATCGCCCGGGCCGAAGCCGCGCTCGTTGATCAATTGGCGGATGGCTTGCAGCGCCACCTCGGGTACGGCGCGGGAGATCGAGTTCATAGAATGCAGGCTGGCCGGTCCAGGAAAAGGCTAGTTGTAAAGCTATTCGCCGAGCCCGGCAAGTCGTGCCCCAAGGGGGTTCGGGCGCCTCTCCGGACGCTCGATAAGGGGGCAGAAACGCCATCAACTGTTCAGACCAGTAAGACCGAAGGACGCCAGCAAAACCCGGCGCTCCAGGGCTTTTTCCGGCGTTTGGCACGGGCTGTGCTGTGTCGCTGCGCAGAAATCACTTCCCGTGAATCCGGAGATTTGCCATGACCAAGCGTTTCAGCGCCCTGCTCTCTGCCCTGTTTGCCAGCCTGCTGCTGAGTCAGACGCCCGCCCACGCCAGCGGCCTGGACGATGTCGTCGCCCGTGGCACCCTCAAGGTGGCCGTGCCCCAGGATTTCCCACCCTTCGGCTCGGTCGGTCCGGACATGAAACCCCGCGGCCTGGATATCGACACCGCGAAACTGCTGGCCGACCAGCTCAAGGTCAAGCTCGAACTGACCCCGGTCAACAGCACCAACCGCATTCCGTTCCTGACCACCGGCAAGGTCGACCTAGTGATCTCCAGCCTCGGCAAAAACCCGGAGCGCGAGAAGGTCATCGACTTCTCCCAGGCCTACGCGCCCTTCTACCTGGCGGTATTCGGCCCACCCGAAGCACCAGTCGCCACCCTCGACGATCTCAAGGGCAAGACCATCAGCGTCACCCGTGGCGCCATCGAAGACATCGAACTGACCGCCGTGGCCCCGCAAGGCGTGACCATCAAGCGCTTCGAGGACAACAACTCGACCATCGCCGCCTACCTGGCCGGCCAGGTCGACCTGATCGCCAGCGGCAACGTGGTGATGGTCGCCATCAGCGAACGCAACCCGAAACGCATCCCGGCGATGAAGGTCAAGCTCAAGGATTCCCCGGTCTATGTCGGCGTGAACAAGAACCAGCCGGAGCTGCTGGACAAGGTCAACCAGATCCTCACCACCGCCAAGGCCGACGGCAGCCTGGAAAAGAACGCCCAGCTGTGGCTCAAGCAGCCATTGCCGGCTGGCCTCTGATCGCGGTCGCGGAGGTTATCCATGGCTTATCAGTTCGACTTTCTACCGGTGCTGGAAAACACCAGCCTGCTGCTGCGCGGCGCCCTGTTCACCCTTGAGCTGACCGCCATCGGCGCATTGCTCGGGGTCGGCCTGGGCATAGTCGGCGCGGTGGTGCGGGCCTGGAAGATCCAGCCCTTCTCGGCCCTCTTCGGCGTCTACGTCGAGCTGATCCGCAACACCCCGTTCCTGGTGCAGCTGTTCTTCATCTTCTTCGGCCTGCCGTCCCTGGGGCTGCAGATCTCCGAGTGGCAGGCGGCGGTGCTGGCGATGGTGATCAACCTGGGGGCCTACTCCACGGAAATCATCCGCGCCGGCATCCAGGCCATCCCCCGCGGCCAGCTGGAGGCCGCGGCGGCCCTGGCCATGACGCGCCTGGAGGCCTTCCGCCATGTGGTGTTGCTGCCGGCGCTGGGCAAGGTGTGGCCGGCCCTGAGCAGCCAGATCATCATCGTCATGCTCGGTTCGGCGGTGTGTTCGCAGATCGCCACCGAGGAGCTGAGCTTCGCCGCCAACTTCATTCAGTCGCGCAACTTCCGCGCCTTTGAAACCTACGCCCTGACCACGCTGATCTACCTGTGCATGGCCCTGCTGATCCGGCAGCTGCTGAACTGGGTCGGGCGCCGCTATATCGCGAGGAGCAGCCAATGAGTGATTTCAGCTTCTGGGACATCGTGCGCAACCTGCTGACCGGCCTGCAATGGACCCTGCTGCTGTCGCTGGTGGCCTTTGTCGGCGGCGGGCTGATCGGTTTGCTGATCATGACCCTACGCATTTCCAAGAAGGCTTTCCCCAGCGGTTTCGCCCGCCTGTACATCGAGCTTTTCCAGGGCACGCCGCTGTTGATGCAGCTGTTCCTGGTGTTCTTCGGCATCGCCCTGCTGGGGGTGGATATCTCGCCCTGGCTGGCGGCGGCCATCGCCCTGACGCTGTTCACCAGCGCCTACCTGGCGGAGATCTGGCGCGGCTGCGTCGACTCGATCCCCAACGGCCAGTGGGAAGCCTCCTCCAGCCTGGCGCTCAACCCTTATGAACAGCTGCGCCATGTGATCCTACCGCAGGCGCTGCGGATTGCCGTGGCGCCTACCGTGGGTTTCTCGGTGCAGGTGGTCAAAGGCACCGCGGTGACCTCGATCATCGGCTTCACCGAGCTGACCAAGACCGGCGGCATGCTCGCCAATGCCACCTTCGAGCCCTTCATGGTCTACGGCCTGGTGGCGCTCGGTTACTTCCTGCTGTGCTACCCCCTGTCCCTCAGTGCGCGCTACCTGGAAAGGAGACTGCATGCCTCTGCTTAGAATTTCCGCCCTGCATAAATATTACGGCGACCATCATGTGCTCAAGGGCATCGACCTCAGTATCGAGGAAGGCCAGGTGGTGGCGATCATCGGCCGCAGCGGCTCGGGCAAGAGCACCTTGCTGCGCACCCTCAACGGCCTGGAATCGATCAACGACGGGGTCATCGAAGTCGACGGCGAATACCTCGATGCCGCCCGCGCCGACCTGCGCAGTCTGCGGCAGAAGGTCGGCATGGTGTTCCAGCAGTTCAACCTGTTCCCGCACCTGACTGTCGGCGAGAACGTCATGCTCGCCCCGCAGGTGGTGCAGAAGGTGCCCAAGGCCAGGGCCGCCGAGCTGGCACGGGAGATGCTGAAGCGGGTCGGCCTGGAGGAGAAGTTCGACGCCTTCCCCGACCGCCTGTCCGGCGGCCAGCAACAGCGGGTGGCGATCGCCCGGGCGCTGGCCATGTCGCCCAAGGTGCTGCTGTGCGACGAGATCACCTCGGCCCTGGACCCGGAGCTGGTCAACGAAGTCCTGAGCGTGGTGCGCCAGCTGGCCAAGGACGGCATGACCCTGATCATGGTGACCCACGAGATGCGTTTCGCCCGGGAAGTGGGCGACAAGCTGGTGTTCATGCATCAGGGCAAGGTGCATGAAGTGGGCGACCCGAAAGTGCTGTTCGCCAACCCGCAGACGCCGGAACTGGCGAATTTCATCGGGACCAATGAGGCGGCGGGCTGAGACTCTGCGGCGCCTGCCAGATTATTTCGCGAGCGAGCTCGCTTGTATGTCTTAAGGTGGGCCTGTCGGGGTGGAGGGACTTAACTCGC